>NZ_JANHGR010000002.1:0-324753 GCF_026616205.1 Halolamina litorea | reverse complement strand
CACGTCCTCGATCCTGTCCTCGGTGTCGCCGGCGAGTTCGTCGAGGCGCCGCTCGAGGTCGGCGATCCGTGTGTCGATGGGGGCGGCGTCGGTCGCGTTCTCGGCCGCCGAGACGAGTCGGTAGGTCGCAACCGCTCGGGCGAGCACGTCCCGCCGGTCCCGACCGGTGTCGGCGGCCCGGTCGTCGAGCCACTCCTCGAGTTCGGGCGGCAACGACGGGGACTGCTCCTCAGCCATTGCCAGTCGCTACTGCTTGAGCACATAAGTAACTCCGTACTGAGCGCACGCCGTTCGTGTCCGATGTTAGAGAGTTTCTACGCAGGGGCCGTGCGTGGTAGTCTGTTTCTACCAGCACCTTTATACGTCGCGTCTTGTCAGGTTTCGGCATGTCCCTGAACATCGGTGACGCCCTCTCAAGCGGTGCTGAAAAACTCACGACGACCGCAGGTATCCAACTCGGGATCGCCTACGTCGTGCTCCAACTGCTAACCGCAGTCGGCTCTAACTCGGTGGTCGGCGCCATCGAGACGCCCGGAGCCGGGGAGATGACGGCCCCCGCCCTCTCGCTCCCCATCGGGACCGCGGCCGGGTCGGCGCTGGCGATGCTCGGGGTCGTACTCAACCTCGTGTTGACCATCGTGGCGTTCCGGACGCTCGCCCACAGTCCGAGCGAACTCGGCAGTATCCCCGACGGCGTGACCAGCGGCCTCCTGAAGCCGGCCGTGTTCCTCGTCATCGCCAGCATCGTCCAAGGCGTCGCGATATTCATCGGCTTCATCGCGCTGATCATCCCGGGCATCTTCCTCATGATCAGCCTGATCTTCACGCAACTGTTCATCGCGGTGGAGGACGAGGGCCCCTTCGAGGCGCTCTCCTCGAGTTGGTCGCTGGCGAAGGGGAACCGCTTCCCGCTGTTCGGCCTCGGCGTGATCATCGTCGTGATGAGCCTGCTGATCTCGATCCCCTCGGGTATCCTCTCGATCTTCAGTCCCGTCGCCGGGTCGGTGGTGACGTACGTGATCACCGGGTTCTTCTCGATCTTCTCGTGGGGCGTGCTCGTGGCGTCGTACCAGCAGCTCTCCAACGAGACCGCGGCCGTCGACGCCGGCACCGACGACGAGGACGACGGCGTCCAGCGACTCGACGACGATTCGGGCTTCGACTACGCCTGACGACGGCGCCCCCACTCGATCGGCCGCTGTTAGATGGCAACTCTTAACCTCGCCGGGCTATTCCTCTCGACTGCGGGCCGGTGGGGTAGCTTGGTATCCTTCGGCCTTCGGGTGGCCGTAACCGCGATTCGAATTCGCGCCGGCCCACTTCTCCCGCATTCAACGAACGGCGAGCGACAGCGAGGCGTTCCGAATGTGGGGAGTCGTGTCGCCAAGCGAATTCGAGCAGGGAAGACGAGCGGAGTGAGTCTTCCCGAGTTCGACATTCGCGCCGGCCCACTTCCCGCATTCTACACCTCTGAGCGGTGGCTCTCGCCCAGTCGCCGCTTCGCAGTCGTCACCGTATCGTCGACAGCGCTGCCGAGCAGCGGCAGGGCCCCGTACTGGGCACCCAACACCGCGAGCAGCAGCCCGCCGAACCGGTAGACCGTCGGGACACGTCTGCAGCCGTAGCCTCGCCGTCTGCGTACCGCTCGGTGACGACTCGGGCCTCGTGTTCCGGCCAGAGGAACCGGTAGAGCCCGATGGGGACGGTGAGCAGGCTGGCAAGCGCGAGGGCGGTGCTCATACGCCGGTATCGTCGCTGAAAGAGGAAAGCCTGCGGTCGCGGACTACGCGCCGTCGCCGGCGAGCAGCGACACCTGCACGGTGTCGGTCAGCAGTCGGAACGTCACCGAGGGGCCGAGTTGGTCGAGGCCGGCCGTGTCGGGGCGCTCAGCGGCGACGACGACCTCGCCGGACTCGCTATCGATGCCGAGGTAGCGCGTCTCGCCGGCCTCGAACGAGCCCTCGATGGTGCCGCGCGGGCCGAACGCGCCCACCGAGACGGCGGCGTCATCGACGGCCGGGCCGCCGCCGTGGTCGACCACGAGCAGCGAGCCGTTCGCGGTCAACGAGACCGAGATGTCCGGGACCTCCTCGAGCCACGAGGGGGCCGTCGGTTCGACGCCGGTGGTCGCCTCGTAGGTCGTGTTGACCGTTCGGGACTCGCCGTCGACGACCTCGGTCGCGTCGACGGTCGCCTCGCGGACGACGCCGCGTTCGCTCACGAGCACCGTGGCGTCGTAGCTCGAGACCGCCGAGGCGTTCGCCGACTCGACGGCGCTCTCGTTGACGCCCGTCGCCACGAACCGGAGGAGTCGGTCACCGTCGCGCTCAACGGTGCCGTCGTAGTCGAACTCGCCGTACTGGATCCCCGCAAGCGGGGTCAGCACGTAGAGGTCCGAGATGCTTGCGGCCAGTCCGGCGCCGGGCGTCCCATCGCCGGCGACGGAGTAGCTGACCGAGCCGTTGGTCTGTCGGCGGGTGACCGAGCGGTCGGCCGTCGACCAGACGTCGGTGCCGGCGGTGGTCGCCCCGCCGGCGGTCGTCGAGATGCGGAGGCGGTCGCCGCTCTCGGCGACGACGATCTCGGCGCTCGTGTCGCCGGTGTCCTGGCTGGCGTCGACGCGGTAGGCGCTCCCGTTGAGTGCCCGCATGTGGGCGTCGAGCAGCGCCGAGGTGTTGGTGATCCCCTCGGCGCCGGTGCCGGGCGCGAAGTCGACGTTCTCGGGGGGCGCCGCCGCCGTCGTTGTCGCGGTGCCGGGCGCGTCGGTGGCCGTCGCGTCGGTAGTCGTGTTCGTGGTCACGTCCGTCGCCGGGTCGGTCACCGTGCCGCCGCCGGAGCAACCCGCGAGGAGCAGCATGCCGACGGTCACGAGGACCAGTATGGGTCGAGCCATTCGTTCACGTCGACACGCATCGAACACATATCGGTGTCGGAACGCCGGGTGGGCGGGGCCGGCGCCGCCGAAGCGCTGACTATTTGTACGGCGATATCCCCTCTCAGAGCGAATGCTCGTCCTCGTCTGCGGGCTCCCCGGCACCGGCAAGTCGACGGTCGCCGAACGGGTCGCCGAGGTGCTCCCGGCGCGCCGGCTGCGGACCGACGTGATCCGGAAGGAACTGTTCCCGGAGCCGACGTACGCGGCCGAGGAGTCCGCGGCGGTGTACGACGAACTGCTCGCCCGCGCCCGCGAGGGGCTCGATGCGGGCGACCACGTCGTCCTCGACGCCACGTTCCGCCGGCGCGAACTCCGCCAGCGGGCGGCGACCGTCGCCGAGGAGACCGGCGTCGAGTTCCGACGCGTCCGTGTCACCTGTGAGGAGTCGGTCGTCCGCGACCGCATCCACGAACGCCAGACCGAGGAGGACGACGAGAGCGACGCCGACTTCGCCATCTACACACAGCTCAAAGACGAGTTCGAACCCATCGAGGACGAGGACCACCTCGTGGTGGACAACTCCGGGCCCCTTTCTGAGACACTCGAAGCCGTCGACGACGCGTTCGGCGCCGTGGCGACCGCCTAAATCGAGGACGCTGTCGTACACTCACAAGGGTTATGCCTCGGGGCCCACGGATCGTAGGGTAATGGACACGAAGACACGCGGGGCCGCCCTCGTGGTCGCCGCCGTCGTGCTGCTGGTCGCCACCCTCGGCGTCAGCGCGGCGATGGCACCCGAGGCGGCCGTCTCCGGCGACAACGAGGAGCGCCGGACGCTGATCGGTATTCAGGGTGGCGGGCCGGGCTGGCACGAACACGGGAGCATCGCCAACGTCGAGGGGACCGAGGTGACGTGGCGCCTGGCGGACACTGACAGCTACTTCGACGTGACGCTGCTCGACAACGGCAGCGTGATGGCCGGCTTCATGGACAGCGGGTACGAGGAGTGTGGTCCCTACGAGTCGCCGTGTACTCACAGCGGCTTCCGGATCCTCGACCCCGAGACGAAGGAGATCCAGTACGAGTACTCCTTCCCGGTTCGCTCCAGCAGTAACAGCGAGGTCCACGACGTCGAGCGACTCGAGAGCGGCGAGTTCCTCCTCACCGACATGGAGTACGAGGGACTGCGGATCGTCGAGGGCGGCGAGGTCACGTGGCGCTGGAACGCGAGTGACTACTACGAGGCCCCGCCCGACCAGACCCGGCGTGACTGGCTCCACATCAACGACGTGGACGTTATCGGCGAGGGGCAGTTCCTCGTCTCGGTGCGTAACGCCAACCAGATCCTCGTCGTCGAGCGCGGCGAGGGCGTCGTCGAGACCATCAACACCGACGACGGCGGCGACGACAGCACCTGTACTACCCGCGGCCAACTCGCCGATCAGGACGGGGACGGCGACGTTCGCTGTGGCGACCCGGCCGTGATCAACCACCAGCACAACCCGCAGTGGCTCGGCGGCACCCCCGCCGGCGACGGCGAGGCCGCGGTGTTGGTCGCCGACAGCGACAACGACCGCGTGGTCGAACTCCACCGGCAGAACGGCGAGTGGGAGGTCGCGTGGACGCTCGAACGCGCCGGCGGCATCGACCTCCGCTGGCCCCGCGACGCGGACCGACTCGAGAACGGCAACACGCTCGTGACCGACACGCTCCGCAAGCGGATCTTCGAGATAAACCGCAACGGCACCGTCGTCTGGTCGATCACCACCGAGCGCGTCCCCTACGAGGCCGACCGCGTCCCCTACGGCGAACCCTCCGAGGGAGAGTGGTACGCCGGCGAGGCACCCAACCAGGGCGCTGGCGGCGGCATCCCCGTCCTCGACGAGGCCGCCGCGCTGCTGCCGGGGGTCTTCCCGTGGTTGCCGTTCTGGTTCAACGGCGCCCAACTCGGCCTGACGCTCGTCTCGCTCGGCATCGCCGGCGTCGGCGCCCGCGACCTCTGGAACTCGCGGTAACGGCGACGCGACACCGCGCCCGGACCGACTCCCTTTTTCCGCGACCGGGCCGCCCTGCCGAGCATGACCGACGACCTCGCGTGGGAGACCCTCGACACTGGGATCGACTACCGCTGTCCGGGCTTTCAGGTCCGGCAGGACGACGTGCGACTGCCCGACGGCACCGAGACCGACTACCACTACGTCGAGGAGGTAGAGACCGTCGTCGTCCTCGCCTTTCTCCCCGGCGGCGACGAGGTCGTGCTGATCGAGGAGTGGCGGCAGGCCGTCGACCGGGTCAACCGCGGGCTTCCCGCCGGCGGCATCGAACCGGAGGACGACGACCTCGAAGCCGCCGCGCGCCGAGAACTCCGCGAAGAGACCGGCTACACGGCCGAGTCGGTCGAGCACCTCTGCTCGACGGAGCCGGTCAACGGTATCGCGGACTCGGTCCACCACACCGTCGTCGCGCGTGGCTGTGAACCGGCGGCCGAACAGGACCTCGACGGCAACGAGAGCATCCGGGCGTTGACGGTGCCCTACGACGACCTCCTGGCGGCCGTCCGGGACGGCGAGATCCGGGACGGTCGGGCCGCCTTCGCGGTGAGTCGCTACGAACTCGCCTGACGCGGGGACAACTGCTTTGGCCGTCCGGACCCCAGTTCCGGCCATGGATTCACGGCTACGGGCCGTCGGCGTTGCCCTCGGGATCGGCATCGCCGGCTTTGCGGGCGGGAGCGTGATCACCACCATCGCCGCCTTCGGGTTGCTCCTCGCCGGCGTGGAGATCACGCCGGTGTTGGGGGTCGTGCTCTCGCTGCTGTTGTTGACCGGGCTGGGCTTCATGGGAACGGCGGTGCTCTACCTCCGATCCCGGGAGATCCCGCTCCGCTCGCTGGGACTCCGGTTCCCCACGATCAAGGAGTTCGGGTTGGTGATCGGCGCGCTCGTGGCGTCGTTCGTCTATCTCGTGGTCGTCGGGATGATCCGGCAGTCGACGGGCACCGACGCCGCGAGCAACCAAGTCGCCAACATGGCGATGGAGAACCCCGAAATCGTCCTCTACCTGCTGCCGGGGGCGTACCTGTTGATCGGGCCGGGCGAGGAACTGCTCTTTCGGGGCGTCGTCCAGAACCGACTCCGCGAGGAGTTCTCGGCGGTCCCCGGCGTGATCATCGCGAGCGTGATCTTCGCCGGCATCCACGTGACCTCGTTGGTCGGGCCCGACGTCTGGTCGGTACTGGTCTCGGTGCTTGGCCTGATGGGGCCGAGCCTGCTGCTCGGCGCGCTCTACGAGTACACGCGGAACCTCGTGGTTCCGATCCTCGTCCATGGCACCTACGACGCGATCATCTTCCTCGCGCTGTACGCCGTCGCCACCGGCGCCGTCGAGGAGAGCGGGAACGCGGCGGCGGCCATCGTCGCCGTGCTGCCCTGAGTCGGCGAACGGAACCCCCTTAGGCCGCGACGCCGACGTTCGGCCATGCGCGACGCTTTCGAGATCCGGGCGACCGACGGGATGGCCCGCGTCGGCCGGCTGACGGTGCCACGAGCCGGGGTCACCGTCGAGACACCGGCGCTGATGCCGGTCGTCAACCCCAACCTCCAGACGATCTCGCCCCGCCGACTCCACGACGAGTTCGGCGCCGAGATCCTCATCACGAACTCCTACATCATCCGCAACACCGACGACCTCCGGGAGCGCGCGGAGGCGGAGGGACTCCACGAGATGCTCGACTTCCCGGGCGCCATCGTCACCGACTCGGGATCGTTCCAGTTGGCGGAGTACGGCGAGATCGACACCACGACCACGGAGATCCTGAACTTCCAACACGAGATCGGCTCGGACATCGGTACGCCCGTCGACATCCCGACGCCGCCGGACGTGAGCCGCGAACAGGCCGAGGAGGAACTCGAGGCCACCGAGGAGGCGCTGGCCGACGCCGAAGCCGTCGATACCGGCGAGATGCTGGTCAACGCACCCGTGCAGGGATCGACGTACACCGACCTCCGGGAGCAGGCCGGGTCCCACGCCGCGAGCACCGACCTCGACGTGTTCCCCGTCGGCGCCGTCGTCCCCCTGCTGAACAGCTACCGCTACGACGACATGATCGACGTGACCGCCGCCGCCAAGCGCGGACTGGGCGCGGACTGTCCGGTCCACCTGTTCGGCGCCGGCCACCCGATGATGTTCGCGCTCGCGGCCGCCGTCGGCTGTGACCTGTTCGACTCCGCGGCCTACGCGCTCTACGCCCGCGACGGCCGCTACCTGACGGTTCGGGGCACCGAACAGCTAGAGGAGCTCTCCTACCTCCCCTGTCCCTGCCCGGTCTGTACCGAACACGACCCCGACTCCCTGCGCGCACTCGACGAGCGCGACCGGGAGAACGCGCTGGCCGAGCACAACCTCCACGTCACCTTCGCGGAGATCCGTCGGGTCCGACAGGCGATACGCGAGGGAAGCCTGCTCGAACTGGTCGAGGAGCGCGCCCGCGCCCACCCCGCAAGCGCCGACGGCTTCCGGGCGCTGCTCGACCACGCCGACCAACTGGAGGAAAGCGACCGCGTCTCGAAGGGGACGTTCTTCTACACCTCCCCCGAGAGCGCCCGCCGCCCCGAAGTGCTCCGACACCACGAACGGCTCGCCCGGCTGGAGACGCCCGACCGAACCCTGCTGACGGAGTTCGGCGAACCCACCGGCCACGACCACGACGCCGTCTGGCGCGTCGAGCCGCCCTTTGGCCCGTTCCCGCCGTCGCTCTCGGAGACGTACCCCCTGCACGCCGAGACGCCCGAGCGACTGGAGGACGTGGCCTACGTCGCCGCCGCCGACGGCGTCGCCGCGCTCGCCGAGGCGAACCCCGAGACGACGTTCACGTTGGGCCACGACGACTGGCCCGCGGAGGCGTTGGATACACTGCCCGAGGGAGTCGTGACCGAGGACCTCTCGGAACTGGGCGGGGAGTAAGGGAGCCGGAACGGTGTCGAGGGACGGGGCCGCCCGAGGCTACAGCGCCCCGATGGCGGTCATCACGCCGAAACTGACCGCCAGCGAGAGCGCGAGCGATCCGACCCACGCGAGCACGGTGAACAGCATCTTCTTCCGGCTCACGCCGGCGCCGCCCGCGGCGAAACCCGAACCAACGATGGCCGAGACGATGATCTCGTTGAACGAGACGGGGATCCCGAAGGCGACGGCGACCTGTGCGATGGCGAAACTCGGGATCAGCGCGGCGATGGAACGCCGCGGCCCCAGACTGGAGTAGTCCTGCGAGAGTGCCTTGATCATCCGGGGTGCGCCCGTCCACGAGCCGGCCAGCAGGCCGATACCGCCGCCGAACAGGAGCGCGAACACCGGGATGGAGTCGAACGTGTCGAGCAGCGGCACGAGCGGGCCGATGGCCAGCCCGACCTGCGAGCCGCCCGCGGAGAACGCGACCAGCCCGCCGAGAGCGAGCAGGAACCGGCGCTGGGCGCCCTCCTCGTCCCGGCTGGCGTCGGCGGCGACGGTCGTGGCGACGAGCGCGGCGATGGCGAGGGTCGCGCCGGCCCGAAGGGCGAGCCCCTCGCCGATCGGGCGCGCGATCTCGCCGGCGATGGAGCCGCCGCCCCCGCTCCCGCCCAGCAGCGCGAACTGGATGTTGGCGACGATGGCGCCGACAAGCCCCGCGAGTGCGGGGACGAGCGTGCGTTCGGGGACCCAGTCGGCGCGGAGCAGTCGCGCGGTGACGTAGGCGATCCCGCCGCCGATGAACGGCGTGAGCACCCACAGCGTCACGATCTGTCGGTACTTCGCCCACGCGGGCGTGCCGCCCATCGCGAGGCCGACGCCGACGACGGCGCCGGTGACCGTGAACGCGGTGGCGATGGGGTAGCCCTTGAACACGCCCAGCGCGACGAGGATGGCCGCGGTCAGCAGGCCGACCGTCGCCGCCAGCGCCGAAATGGAGACGCCGCCGATGAGTTCCGAGCCGACCGCCTCGGTGACGCTCTGGCCCTGCAACACCGCGCCGGCAAAGCCCAGGACCCCGACCACCAGCCCCGCGCGCATCACCGAGATGGCGTTGGCGCCGACCGCGGGGGCGAAGGGCGTCGACCCCGAGGAGCCGGCGCCGATGGCCCACGCCATGAACAGGCTGGCGAGGGCAGCGACGACGGCCGTCCCGATGGTCGCCGGGTCTACCATCCGTCCTCGGTCATCGACTCTTCCCGCTGTCGTAGCCTTCGCGCAGTCCCAACAGCGTCCGGCGCACTAACAGATACATGAAGAAAACGAACCCCAGCATCCCCGCCAGCACCACGGTAAACAGGGGGTTCGAGACGAGGAAGTCGAGCGCCTCGCCGACGATGTTCGCTGGAGCAGCCATACCGGTCGTTCTCCCGGGGTTCGGTTAGGCGTTTCGGACGGCTCAGGCGTCGTCGCTCCCGTCGTCGCCCTCCGGTGGTTCCGTCGACTCCGCCCCGGTGCCCGCAGCCCCAGCCCCGGTCTCGGCCCCGTCCGCCGCCTCGACGATACCGGCACCGCCCGGCCCCGCCGGATCGACGGCTTCGGGGTCCTGTACCCAGAGGTCGCCGAACAGGTCGTCCTGGGAGAGTCGCGCGTCGCCGCGGTTCGAGAGGAACAGCAGGGCGAGGTACGTCATCACCGGCCGGCCGCCGGCATCGCGGACCTCCGCGAACAGCACCTCATCGCGGCCGCGGTCGTACTGGTCGGTCAGGGCGGCGTCCACGTCGGCGATGACGGCGTCGATGTCCTCGCTGTGAGTGGTGTCGGTCACGTCCGCCTCGGTCGGCTCGGCGTCGCGCCGGAAGTCGTCGCCGGCGTGGTAGTCGAGCGTCTGCGGGCCGCGCTCGAACCCGCCCGGCGAGTCAGTCGTGTCGTAGCTGCGGGACTCCTTCCACCACGTCCCGCGCTCGGCGTCCCGGAGTTCCCTGACCAGTTCGTCCAGCGTCTCGGGGGTGCCGCGGGTGGATTTGCGCTCCAGCCGGCGGTCCATCTCCGCTTCCAACTGATCGACGGGGTCGAAGCCGGCGTCCTCGCCGGGCGGGGGCGCATCGCCCTCCATCGCCAACTCCCACGGGTCCGGCTCCGGCTCGTCGGGTTCGTTCTCCCCGAGCATGGCGTCGGACTTCATCCGCAGTAGGACCGAGGCGTAGAACAGCGCCCGACCCGAGGCCCGGAGGTCAGCCGAGTCCAGTTCCTCGAGAAACGCGTCGGTGACGGCGACGATGTCGATGTCCCACGGGTCGATTTCGCCGGCCTCGGCGAGGTTGACGAGCACTTCGACGGGTTCGACTTCGCCCTCGCTCTCGTCGGCGTCGTCGTCCGTCGCCTCCTCGCTGAGCAGGCCGTCGTCGACGCCCGGGTCGCCGGTCTCGGGGCGGTCGGGCGAGAGGCTGAACGAGAACTCCTCGTCCTCGCTCATCGGTCCCCACTAGTCATCAGTCGCCACCTCTGCCTCGGGGTTCTCGCCGCCCGCGAGGTCGATCCCCGTGACCGCCGAGACGTTGTTCTCCTGCATCGTGACGCCGATGGCGCGCTCGGAGCGGTCGAGCAGCGCCGAGCGGTGGCTGACGACGACGAACTGCGCGTCGCCCGCGAGGTCGTCGACCATCTCCCCGACGCGCTCGGCGTTGACGGCGTCGAGGAACGCGTCCACCTCGTCGAGCGCGTAGAACGGCGCGGGGTTGTGGCGCTGGATCGCGAAGATGAACGCCAGCGCGGTCAGGGACTTCTCCCCGCCGCTCATGGCGTCCAGCCGCTGGACCGGCTTGTCCGCGGGCTGGGCCTTCATCGTCAGCCCCTCCTCGAAGGGGTCCTCGGGGTTCTCGAGTACCAGTTCGCCCGAGCCGTCCGAGAGCCGCGAGAAGATGTGCTGGAACTGCTCGTCGATGGCCTCGAACGCCTCCATGAACGTCTCGACCTTGCGCTGTTCGAACCCCTCGATGCGCTCCTCGATCCCGTCGCGCTCCTCGACGAGCACGCGGCGCTGTTCGCGGAGTTCTTCGAGGTCGTCCTCGACCTCGTCGTAGTCGTCGATGGCGAGCATGTTGACCGGCTCCAACGCCTCCATGGCGGCGGTCAGGCGCTCGATCTCCGACTCGACCTCGTCGTGGTCGGGGATCTCCTTGGGGTCGTAGTCGCCGACTTTGCTGCTGAGGTCGGAGATCTCCTCGCTCAGCGCGACCGCGCTGCGTTTCAGCGAGTCGAGGCGGGACTCGACCTTGTCCGCGGCGTCCTTGCGCTCGTCACGCGTCGATCTGGCGTCCCGTACCTCGGCTTTGAGCTCCTCACGCTCGGCTTTGAGGTCCGCGAGCTGCTCTTCGAGCTCCTCGACCGTCTCGCGTTTCTCCGCCAGCAGGTCCTGCTGCTCCTCGATGGCGGCCTCGAACTCGGCGATGTCGTCTTCGAGTTCTGCCTTGCGGTTCTGGGCGGACTCGACGGTCTCGTGGAGGTCGTCGAGGGCGTCCTCGGCGTACTCCTGTTCGCGGCGGCGGTCGGCGAGGTCGGCGTCGAGGTCGTCGCTGCGGTCCTCCAACGCCTCGATCTCCTCGCGGATCTCGTCGGCGCGCGCGGAGAGTTCGGGGATCTCCGAGTCGGCCATCTCGGCCTCGATCTCGGCGATCTCGGCCTCCGTCTCCTCGATCTCGGCGTCGAGGTCGGCGATCTCGGCGTCCAGTTCCGTCATCTCCGCGTCGACTTCCTCGCGCTCCTCCCGGAGGTCGGCGAGTTCGTCCTCCAGTTCCTCGATCCGGGCCTCGGCGTCGGCCACGTCGTCCTCGGCGCTCGCGATGTCGGTCTCGATCGAACGCACCTTCTCGGTCGCCGCCGTCTTGCGTTCGCGGGCGTCGGTGAGGTCGTCCTCGACGCCGTCGAGGTCGCTCTGGATCGAACGGCGCTCGTCCTCGAGGTCGTGGATCTCCTCGGCCAGCCGTTCGAGTCGGCCGCCGCCGGACTTGCTGAAGCTGTACCGCGACCCGCCGCCGGAGCCGCCGGTCATGGCGCCGGACTTCTCCACCAGATCGCCCGAGAGCGTGACCATTCGGTACTGGCCCATCAGGTGCCGGGCGGTGTCCATGTCCTCGACGACCAGCGTGGAGCCGAGGACGTAGGAGAAGATACCCGAGTAGCGGTCCTCGTAGTCCACGAGGTCACGGGCGAAGCCGACGACGCCGGGGTCGTTCGGCTCGCGGGGCAGGCTGCGGTCGTCCATCTCCGTCATCGGGAGGAACGTCGCCCGGCCCGCGTTCCGGGACTTCAGGTAGTCGATACACTCCGAACCGACGCCGTCGTCGTCGACGACGACGTTGGCGAGGCGGCCGCCGGCGGCGGTCTCACAGGCTTCGGCGTACTCCCGAGGGACGGAGGCGAGTTCGCCCACGGGACCGTGGACGCCGCGCTTGCCGGCGTTCTTGATCGACGTGACCGCGCGGGGCCACGAGGTGTCGCCGGTGTCGCCCGCTTTGGCCTCCAGTTCGGCGTACTCGTTGCGCCGGGTCCGGAGCTTCTCGTCGACCGTCGAGAGGTCGCCTTTGAGTTCCTGCTTGCGCTCCTTGAGGTCCTCGACCATCCCGTCGGCCGTCGACTCGTTTTTCTCGGCTTTGTTCAGTTCCGAGTGGAGGTTCGAGACCCGCGCTTTGAGGTCCGGCAGCGAGTCGCGGACCTCCTGTAGCTCGTCCTCGGCGTCGCTGACGCGGTTCGAGCGCCGACGGGCCTCGTCGAGCAGGCGGTCCTTCTCGCGCTGTTTCTCGTTTTTCGCCTCGCGCAGGGACTCCAGTTCGTCCTTCGCGGTCTGGAGGTCGGCTTTGAGTTCGTCGAAGGCGGTGTCGACGTTCTCGATCTCGGCTTCGACCTCGGCGAGGTCGGTCTCCTTCGAGACGATCTCGCTTTTGACGTTGGCTTTCTCGACTTTCAGGCTCCGGATCTCGTCGTCCAGTTCCTCGATCTCCTCTTCCTTGCGGTCGATGTCGACGAACGCGCTGCGGCGCTCGGCGTCGGCCTCGTCGATGCGCTCCTGGCTGGCCTCGATGCGGTCCTCCAGCCGGGCGATCTCGCCTTTGACCTCCTCGATCTCGCTTTTGACCCGGAGCTGTTCGTCCTCGCCGGTCCGCTCGATCTCCGAGTCGAGTTCGTCGAGGTCGTCCTCGAGCCGGGTGAGTTTCCCCTCGGCCTCGTCGAGGGCGGCCCGCTTCCCTTCGAGGTCGGCCTCGGCGTCGTCGATCTTCGACTCGGTCCGTTCGAGGTCCGCGCGCTTCTCCTCCAGTTCGGCGGCTCTGAGGTAGCCCTCGTACTCCTCGCGCTCGTCGCGGAGCTCCTGGTACTCGAGGGCTGTCTCGCGCTCGTCGGCCAACTGGTCGAGTCGGTCCTCCTTCTCCTCGATCCGGAGGTCTGCCTCGTCGACGCGCTCCTCGACGACTTCGAGTTCCTCGCGGGCCGACTCCTTCTTCGCGTCGAACTCGGCGACGCCGGCGATCTCGTCGATGATCCCCCGCCGCTGGTAGGGAGTCATGTTGATGATCTCGGTCACGTCGCCCTGCATGACGACGTTGTAGCCCTCGGGGGTGATGCCGGCCTGCGCCAGCAGGTCCTGAATGTCCGAGAGGTTCGTGGAGCGGCCGTTGAGGTAGTAGTAGGAGTAGTAGTTGTCGTCGGTCTCTTTCACGCGGCGTTTGACCGTGATCTCCTCCACGTCGCCGACGTTGTCGCTGCCGGCGGCGGTGGTGACCTGCGAGCGGGTGAGGGTGCCGTCGGAGTTGTCCAGCACGACCGTCACCGACGCCTCTCGGGGGCCGCCGGTCGTCGTTCCCTCGCCGCCGGGGTTGTAGATCAGGTCCGTGAGCTTCTCCGCGCGGATGCCACGCGTACGGGCGAGCCCCAGCGCGAACAGCACCCCGTCGATGATGTTCGACTTCCCCGAGCCGTTGGGCCCGGTGATGACGGTGAAGTCCTCGTAGAACGGGATGTGGGTCTCACGCCCGAAGCTCTTGAAATCGTCCAGAACGAGTTCCTGAATGTGCATGCGACCTTACGCGACGATGATGTCGTCGCCGTCGTCGTCGTCGGAGTCCTCCTCGGTCTCGGTGGCGGCCGGCTCTGCCTCCTGAGCGGCCTCCTCGGTGGTGTCGCGGTTGGCGACGAACTCGGCGTCACGTCGCTCGTCGGTGCCGCGGGCGTCGGCCTGCTCCTGTGCCGTACTCCGACTCTCGCCTTGGCTCTGGGTCGCCGTCACGCGCTGCTGGGACTGGTTCTTCGCCGCCTCGGCCTCCGCCTCGAGTTCCTTGGTCGTCTGCTCGAGTTGGCGGACCCGCTCTTTGGTCTCGACGAGTTCCTCGGTCAGCCCGTCGACGGTTGCTTGGAGGTCCGCGACTTGCGACTCGAGGTCGTCGGCTCGGTTGCTCATGGGCGGATTACCGAGGCCACCTGTATAAAGCCACGGACGGGGACGGGGCGATCGATAAACCGCATGCGAGGATAGCGAACTACCCCGGTCCGGGGGGTCGGGTCCGAATGGCCCGGCAATTTATGCTAATCCGGTAGAGAGACACCCCATGAACGCGGAGGATCTTTCGAAGATCCCGTCCGGCACGCCGGGGCTCGACGACGTGTTGTACGGGGGGGTTCCGGAAGGACAGACCACCATCGTCTACGGGGGACACGGAACCGGGAAGACGATCCTCGCCCTGCAGTTCCTCGCCGCGGGCGGGGACGGCCTCTACGTTGGCTTCGAGGAGCGGGAGCACGAGCTCCGACGCAACGCGGCCGCGCTCGGCATCGACCTCTCGGACGTCCGCGTGCTCGACCTCAGCCCGAGCGGCGAGCAGTTCTTCGCCGACGAGTCCTACACCGTCTTCCCCACCGAACAGGTCGACGGGGAGGACTTGCTGGACCGGGTCGCGGGGGAACTCGAGACGAGCGACGTCGACCGGCTCGTCATCGACCCGCTGTCGGAGCTCCGGTCGCTGCTCCCCGACGGCTTCCAGTTCCGTCGGAAGATCTCCGCGCTGTTCAACGCCCTCACCGACCGCGGCGTCACGACGGTCTGTACCGCCCAATCGCCCGGCACCGACGAGGAGGACGACCTCCAGTTCCTCGGGAACAGCGTCATCGACGTGGAGCGAACGACCAACCAACGGACCCTCGAGGTGACGAAGTACCGAGGGTCCGAGTTCGCCGCCGGGAGACACACCTTCCGCATCCACCCCGGTACCGGCGGACGGGTGTATCCCAAGCTCGTGCCGGGCGACCACTACCGGGACTACGAGCGGACACAGCTCCCGTCAGACATCCCCGAACTCGACGAACTGCTCGGCGGGGGGATCGAGCGCGGCTCCGTGACGGTCGTCTCGGGGCCCTCCGGCGTCGGGAAGACGACGACGGGCACACAGTTCGTCCGGGCGGCCGCCGAGCGTGGACAGCGGGGGATCGTCTACCTCTTCGAGGAACTCCGCCCCGACTACCTCTACCGCGCGGCGAACCTGGGCATGGACGTCGAGGGCTACGTCGCCGACGGCGGCCTCGAGGTCGAGGAAGTCGAGGCGCTCACCCGGAGCCCCGACGAGTTCGCCGCCGACGTCAGGGAGGCAGTCGAGGACCGCGGCGTCGAGTTCGTCATGCTCGACGGCATCGTGGGCTACCGACAGGGACTGCGGGGCGACGACTCGGCGGCGGCGCTCACCCGGGAGCTGCACGCGCTCTGTCGCTACCTCAAGCGGATGGGCGTGACCGTCGTACTCATCGAGGAGGTGCAGTACGTGACGGGCGAGTTCTCGCCGACGGCTCACCAGATCAGCTACCTGGCGGACAACATCGTCTTCCTGCGCTACCTCGAAACCGACGGGCGCCTCGAGAAGGCCATCGGCGTCCTGAAGAAGCGCTACAGCGACTTCGAGAACTCGATGCGGGGCCTCGAGATCAGGTCCGGGACCGGGCTATCGGTGGGTGAGCCACTCGCCGGCTATCACGGGATCCTGACCGGGATCGCCGAACCCGTCGGCGCCGGTGCCGACGACCCGCCGAGCGAGTAGCACCGATGGATCCGAGCCGTACGTCGTCGCCTCCGAGGATCGCCCTCGACATCGCGCGCGACCGGAACCGGGAGCTGCTGACGAAGCTCCTGACCGACTGTGAGGTCGTCGAGTTCTCGGGGCCCGTTCCAGACGGAACGGACCTCTGCATCATCGACGCCGCCGCCGTGGAACGGTCCGGCGAGCGCTTCGAGGAGTGGCGCACGGAACAGTCGCCGGTGTTCGCCCCGGTGGCGCTGCTGTTGGAGGGCGGCCCCTCGACGGCGCCGAGCGAGTCGGGGCTCCGAGAGCACGTCGACTCCCTGTTCCGCGTCCCGATGCAGAAGGCCGAACTCGCCGCCCGCATCGAGAACCTCCTCCGGATGCGGGAGTTCTCACGGGATCTGGAGGCCGAACGGAAGCTGACGGAACTGGTGTTCGAGTCGAGCCCGCTGGCGAAGCTGGTGCTCGAACCCGACGGCACGGTGATCCGAGCGAACACGCGCGCCGGGGAGGTGGTCGGCCTCGATCCGACGGACCTCATCGGCCGGAAGTACGACAACGACCGCTGGACGGCCCTGTCGGCGGACGGGACCCCGGTGCCGACCGAGGAACTCCCGTTCAAGCGCGTCCGCGAAACCGACAGCCCCGTCTACGGGTTCGAGCACGTCGTCTCGCGCCCGGACCACGACGACATGTGGGTGTCGGTGAACATGGCGCCGATCCGGGACGAGTCCGACGGGATCGCATACGTCGTCGCCGTGATCGAGGACATCACCGTACGGCGCACCCAAGCGCAGGAACTCGAACGGCAGATCGACCTGTTCCGGAAGGCGGGGGACATCGCGAACGTCGGCGCGTGGGAGTACGACCTTCGTGCCGAGGAACACTGGGGGACACGGGAGGTCAAGCGGATCCACGGCCTCCCCGATGACGCGGACCTCACCCCCGAGCGGAGCATCGAGTGCTACCACCCGGAGGACCGGCCGGTGATAGAGGCCGCCTTCGAGCGGGCGGTCGAGGAGGGCGTCCCCTACGACCTCGAACTCCGACTCGTCGGCGACGACGGCGAGCAGCGATGGATCCGCACCCGCGGGGAGCCCCAGCGTGAAGACGGGGAGGTGGTTCGCATCCGGGGGACGGTCCAGGAGATCACCGACCGCAAGGAGCGTGAACGGCAGTTGCTCCGGATGAAAAACGCCGTCGACGAGGCGCCGGTCGGGATCGCGCTGACCGACCCGGCACAGGAGGACAACCCCCTGATCTACGTCAACGACCAGTTCGTCGAACTGACAGGGTACGGCCGGGAGGAAGCGATCGGCCGGAACTGTCGGTTCCTACAGGGTGAGGACACGGACCCGGAAACAGTCGCCAGGCTCCGCCGGAAGATCGAGGCCGAGGAGCCCGTCTCGGTGACGATCCGGAACTACCGCGCCGACGGCTCCGCGTTCTGGAACCGACTCGACGTCGCCCCGGTGCGCGACGAGGACGGAACCGTGGTCAACTACATCGGGTTCCAGCAGGACGTGACCGACGCGCAGGTCCGGGACCGGCAGCTCCAGATCCTGGACCGGTACCTCAGACACAACGTCCGGAACAAGATGAACGTCGTGAACGGCCTCGCTGACTCGGTCCGGGAGGAGGGAGATCCGTCGGTGGCCGCCTACGCCGACACCATCGAACGGACGGGCCTGACGCTCCTGCGGAACATGGAGAAGGAACACGTGATCACGAACTTCCTCAGGCAGGACCCCGAGCCGACGACGACGGACCTGATGGGGCTGCTCGGGTCGACCGTCGCCGACGTCCGCGAGCAGTACCCCGCCGCGAGCGTGACGCTGTCGGGGCCCGGTTCCGTATCCGTCGAGGCGGTGCCCCAACTGTCGACGGCGCTGGCGGAACTGGTCCGGAACGCCATCATCCACAACGACAGCGCGTCGCCGACCGTCGAGGTCACCGTCGAGGCCGGGGAGGAGGCCGTCCGCGTGCACGTCGCGGACGACGGCCCCGGCATCCCGGAGATGGAGAGCGAGGTGCTCGCGGACGCGGACGCAGAGACCGTCGTCAACCACGGTCAGGGGCTGGGGCTCTGGTTGGTCTACCTGGTCGTGAGCCACTCGGGGGGGAGCCTCAACTTCGCCGAGCGCGAACCCGAGGGGACGGTGGTCACGGTCGAACTCCCTCGCGGGGACTGACGGGCGCTGTCGGGAGCGGGTGTCGTCGGCGCCGCGAGGAGCCCGTGGGAAGGCCTATGTCGACGGACGAGTCATGTAGACGACATGGAACGGTTCGACGGGCGGACGGCGGTCGTAACCGGGGCGTCCTCGGGTATCGGCCGCGCGTCGGCCCTGCGGTTGGCTGAGGAGGGCGCGAACGTCGTCGTCGCCGACATCGACGCCGATGGCGGCCGCGAGACGGTCGACCTGATCGAGGACGCCGGCGGGGCAGCGACGTTCGTCGAAGTCGACGTGTCCGATACGGCCTCGGTCGAGCAGATGGTCGACGTGGCGGTCGAAAGCTACGGCGGCCTCGACATCGCACACAACAACGCGGGCATCCTCACGGGCTTCGTTGAGACGACCGGCATCGAGGAGGCCCAGTGGGACCGCATCGTCGACATCAACCTCAAGGGCGTCTGGGCGTGCATGAAGGCCGAACTGCCGGTCATGGTCGAGAACGGCGGCGGCGCCATCGTCAACACGGCCTCCGAGGCCGGACTCGTCGGCATGGGCGGCCTCTCAAGCTATTCGGCGAGCAAACACGGCGTCGTCGGCCTGACGAAGTCCGTCGCCCTCGAGTACGCCACGCGGGGCGTCCGGGTGAACGCCATCGCACCCGGCCCGACGCGGACCAACATCCAGTCGGGAGTCGTCGGCGGCGGTGGCTCCTCGCTCCGGGATCGGGTCGGGCGGGTCGTGAGGCTGCTCAAGACCGTTGTCCGGACGCTGCTGGCCGACTACGACACCTCGGCGATGCGCGAGGTGCCGATGGACCGCATCGCCGACCCCGAGGAGATGGCCGGCGCCGTGGCGTTCCTCTGTTCTGACGACGCCTCCTACATCACCGGCCACACGCTCCCCATCGACGGCGGGCAAGCCGCCGACTGAGCGGGAGCGTCGTCGGGAGGGGAAAGGGCCGAGAAAGAGCCGAAGGGGGCTACGAGAGCAGCAGCGCGACCGCCGCGACCAGCGCCAGCAGGACGAGCATGAGGCTGCGCTCGATGCCAGCCTTGGTCCGGATCGACTCCCGACCCGTCGCCGCGGCGAGGGCGGCTTCGGGGTTCTTTGCGGTGCTGACCGAGCGCTTGGCCAGCGCGACCGCGGCGTCGTCGACGCGGGCGTAGAGTTCGGTGACGCCCACGACCAGATAGCGCGTGCCGTAGAACGTCGCCGGGTTGTAGAGCTTGTCCACGTCGGGCACCTTCCCGAGCCCGGAGAGGGGCTTTTTGACGAGACGGAAGCCGATCAGCCCCAGTACGGCGAGGGCGACCCCCTCGATCAAGTGAGGGACGGTGTAGGTGTGGTAGACGTGGGAGACGACGGCCTCGTCGGTCACGTCGTAGGGAAGCAGGCTGAACAGCGAGCCGTCGGAGATCCCGTAGAACACACAGAGCGCCGCGACCGAGATCATCGCGACCGACTGGCCGCGGTTGGCGTCCTTCACCTCGCCGTCGTACTCGCCGTGGAAGAAGGCGTAGTAGCCGAACTTGATGAACGACATGAACGTCCCGACGCCGCCGATCAGGAGCAGCAGTTCGAGCGTGTAGAAGTCCCCGATGACGAGGGGGCCCTTCACGAAGTCGTAGTGGCTCGCCGAGATCACGATTCCCTTGCTCACGAAGCCGTTGAAGCCGGGGAAGCCGGCGATCGACAGCGCCGCCACGGTGAACGTCCCCGCGGTGATCGGCATCTCCTTTGCGAGCCCGCCGAGCTTCTTCAGGCTCGACTCGCCGGTGCGGTAGATCACCACGCCGGCGGCCATGAACAGCAGCCCCTTGTAGAGGATGTGGTTGAACACGTGGGCGAACGCGCCGGCCTGTGCCAGTGCGCCGCCGATGCCGACGCCGGCGACCATGTAGCCCACCTGCGACTGGATGTGGTAGGAGAGCAGGCGGCGCATGTCGTTCTGGAACAGCGCCATCGTTGCCCCGAAGACGGCCATCAGGCCGCCCATGTAGGCGACGGCGATGTTGCCGTCGTCGGGGAAGACGCGGTACATCCCGTAGACGCCGGTCTTGGTCGTGTAGACACAGAGGAAGACGCTGGCCGCGATGTGCGGTCGCGGGTAGGTGTCGGGCAGCCACGCGTGGAGGCCGATGAAGCCGACGTTGACGCCGACGCCGATGGCGCCGAGCACCGGCGCGACGGGACCGGCGAGGCCGCTGGCGTCGCTGAAGAGGAACGAGCCCACTTCCGCGTAGTGCCAGATCACCGCACCGAGCAGCAGCGTGCCGCCGATGCCGTGCAGGATGGCGTAGCGGAAGCCGGCCCGCACCGCCTTGCCGCCGTAGTGCCAGACCAACAGCGTGCTGGTGACGGCCATCAGCTCCCAGAAGAAGATCAGCGTGAGCCAGTCACCGCCGAAGACGGCGCCGAGACTGCTCGCGACGTAGGAGAGCGCGAACGCCGTCTGGATCGCCTCTGCGTCGCTGTAGTAGGAGTAGAGCACCCCCGCGGCGCCGATGAACGCGAAGATCAGCCCCATCAGCGTCGAGAACGGGTCCACGTTGAAGATCACCGTCTCGAAGCCGAACAGGTCGAACTCCGTGAAGTGGGCACCTGAGTCCACGAGCCAGACGTACGGGACCACCGCGAAGGTGGCGAGGCCCGCGAACGCGTGGCCGGCCTTCCGGCCGAGGAACGGCAGCAGGAGCGCGGCGACGATCACCGGGACAAAGGGCGGGACGATGGGCTCCATCAGACCCGCACCCCCGTGACCGCGAAGACGACCTCACGGACGATCCTGAGGAACACCGCGGCGTCGGGAACGACGCCGAGGAGGATCGAGCCCGAGGCCGCAAAGAGGATGGGCCCGAGCATGAACCACGTCGACTCCTGCCCGGCCCAGCCGCGGACGTCCCAGTCGCCGCCGTGGCCGTGGTGGTCGCCGTGGTCGCCCTCGTGGTCGTCGGCGTAACCGTGTTCGTCGTGGTCGTCAGCGTCGTCGGTATCGTCATCGTCGACGTGCCCGCCGTCGGTCGCCAGTTCCTCGGCGTCGTCGCCGAAGAGGCGGCCGCCGATCGGGTTCTCGATCAGCGGCTTGGCGTCGGTCCCCTCCTTCGACTCGAAGAAGGCGGCGTAGACGACCGGCCAGAAGTACGCGATGTTGAGGATGCCCGAGAGCAACAGCGCGCCCGTGAAGGCGAGGTATCCCGCCGAGACGGTGCCGATCAGCAGGAAGTACTTGCTGACGAAGCCGGCGATGACCGGGATGCCGGCCATCCCCAGCGCGGCGACGCCGAAGGCGGTCATCGTCAGCGGCATCCGCTTGCCGATGCCGGCCATGTCGCTGATGTCGTCGGTGTGGGTCTCGACGTGGATCGCCCCCGCACAGAAGAACAGGGTGAGCTTCATGAACGCGTGGGCGGGGATGTGCAACAGCCCGCCGATCAGCGCGTAGCGGGCGGCCGCCCCGGGCGCCGCGGCGGCGCCGACGGCCAGGCCGAGCACGATGTAGGAGAGCTGGCTCACCGTCGAGAACGCGAGCCGGCGCTTGAGGTTGTCCTGCCGGAGCGCGATGACGCTCGCGGTCACCAGCGTGAACGCGGCGAGCGCCGCCAGCGGGATGCCCATACCGATCTGAGCGACGGTCTCGGGCCCGTAGGTGTCGAGGATGACGCGAGCGATCCCGAAGATGCCGGACTTCACGACCGCGACCGCGTGGAGCAGGCCGGAGACGGGCGTCGGCGCAACCATCGCGTCGGGCAGCCAGGAGTGCAGCGGCATCAGCGCCGCCTTGACGCCGAAGCCGGTGATCAGCAGGCCGAACGCGACGCGGGCGTACAGCGGATCGGCGCCGGCGAGGGCGGCGATGCCACCGGGCGTGAACGCGGTGGTGCCGGTCAGCCAGTAGACCATCACCGACCCCGCGAGGACGGCGACGCCGCCCCCGAAGGTGTAGGTGAGGTACTTCCGACCGGCCGCGCGGGCCTCGTCGGTCTCGTCGTGACTGACCAGCGGATAGGTGGCGACGGTGAGCAGTTCGTAGAACACGAACAGCATCAACAGGTTCGCCGCGAAGGCGATCCCGACCGCCGAGGCGACGCTGGCCGCGAACGCCGCGAAGTAGCGGGTCTGGTCGTGCTCGTCGAGGCCGCGCATGTACCCGATGCTGTAGAAGCTCGTGACCAGCCAGAGCAGGCTGGCGAGCAGGCCGAACAGCACGCCGAGGGCGTCGGCCTGCAGGCTGAACTCCACGCCGGGGACGAACGTCCCGATCGTCGTCTCGTAGGTCGTCCCGTTCAGGACGCCCGGCACCATGCTGGCGACGATGACGAGGTTCGTGACTGCTGCGAGCAGCGTCCATCCCTCCCGGAGGTTCGGCCGCCCGCGCGACGCGAGGATCGGGATGATGGCGGCTGCCGTGACGAGCACTGCCGCGAGAGGTCTGAGTGATTCCATTATGCGAGTAGTTCGGCGACGGTTGGTTCGAGGAGCTGTCCGTACTCGAAGGCGAGCATCCCGAGGACGACCGCCGCGAGCGCGGCGACGACGACGGTGGCCTTCATGCCGAGCGAGACCTGCGCCGACCCGGCGTCGGTGCTCGCGGGCTCACGGAAGAACATCCGTTCGAGGATGCGCGCGAAGTACGCGAGCGTCAGCAGCGTGCTCGCGAGGATCACGACCGCGAGCGGCCACGACTCGGCCTCGACGGCGCCGAGGGCGACGTACCACTTGCCGACGAAGCCGACCGCCGGCGGGACGCCGACCATCCCCAGCACGAGCGCGCCGAACGCACCCGCCCCGAGGGGGAGCCGCTGGACGAGCCCCGCGTAGTCGTCGACGGTCCGGGCGCCCGTGGCGGTCGCGATCAGCCCCGCAGCGAGGAAGAGTCCCCCCTTCATCACGGCGTGGCCGACGAGGTGGATCGTCGCGCCGAGCAGCGCCGTCTCGTTCGCGACGGCGACGGCGCCGACGACGAGGCCGAACTGGGACACCGAGGAGTACGCGAGCATCCGTTTGATCTCCGTCTGGGAGACCGCGAGGACGCTCCCGAAGACGATGCTCACCACCGCGCCGGCAGCGAGCAGCGAGCGTGCCTCGGGGTTGGCCTGCAGGAAGTCGATCGTGAACACCGTGAACACGATCCGGATCAGCGCGTAGGCGGCGACCGTCGACACCAGCGCCGAGATGAACGCGCTCACGGAGTCGGGCGCGCCGGCGTAGGCGTCCGGCTGCCACGCGTGCAGCGGGAAGACGGCGACCTTGACGAACAGGCCGATCACCAGCAGGGCGAAGGAGGCCTGCACGAGCGGGTCGCCGTAGCCGACTTCGAGCAACTGCGCCGAGAGGTCGGCCATGTTCAGGGTCCCCGTGGCGACGTAGGCGTAGCCGATCCCGAGCAGGAACAGGCTGGCGCCGATGGTGCCCACGATCAGGTACTTGAGCGCGGCCAGCGCCGAGCGGCCGCCCTCGCCGCTTGCGACCAGCGCGTAGGCCGCAAGCCCCGTGATCTCGAGGAACACGTACATGTTGAAGATGTCCCCCGTGATGCTCATGCCCGTCAGCCCACCGACGAGCAGGAGGTAGACGGCGTAGAACGCGTTCGAGCGCGGGCCAGCGACACGGGAGTACGCGAGCACCGCGAGGGCGACGACGGCGACGAGGACGGCCATCGTCGCCGAGAGGCCGTCGACGACCAGTTCGATGCCGAACGGTGCCGAGAAGCCGCCGACGACGTAGGTGACGGTCTCCTCGAAGGCGCGGTTGGCGAGAACGGCGGCCGCGACGACTTGGACAGCGGCGCCGACGGCCGCGACCGGCCAGCCGCTGTCCTGCCGGACCAGCCCGGCCAGCAGGACGAGCACCGAGAACAGCATCGGGAACGCCACCAGCATGGCGGGGAGGTCACTCATCGGCGACCACCTCGATCTCTGCGGCGTCCAGCGAGCCGTACACGTCGTAGATGCGGACGATCAGCCCCAGCGCCACCGCGGTGAGGCTGACCCCGACGACGATGGCCGTCAGGATCAGCACGTGTGGCAGCGGGCTGACGTAGGGTTCGGGTGCGGTCAGCAACGGGGGGCTCCCTCCCTTGACGAACGCCGAGGCGATGAAAAAGAGGAAGATCCCCGTCTGGAACACGTTCATCCCGATCACCTTCTTGATCAGGTTCCCGTTGCCGATCAGCATGTACGTCCCGATCCCCGACAGCAGGAACGCGACGAGGAAGTAGCTCCGGGACGCGAGCAGGTCGATCATTCGGTGTCACCCCCGACTCCCGCGGCGATGGTGAAAAACAGGCCGGTGACGATGCCGGCCACGATGACGCCGATGGCCAGTTCCACGAACTCGATCCCGTACTTCGTCGCGTGGGGGATGCCGAGGTCGTGGTAGACCGAGTACTCGAGGAAGCCGGCGCCGAGCAGCACGCTCCCGAACCCCGTAAAGAGGAACGCGAGCACACCGACGCCGACCAGTACGACCGGCAGTCGCGGCCCGATCCACTCGCGGGTCGGGTCGATGCCGAACGCGATGCCGAGCATCAACACGACGGTGCCGACGATGACGCCGCCCTGGAAGCCGCCCCCGGAGGAGTCGGCCCCGTGGAACATCACGAACAGGCCGAACGTGAACACGAACGGCATCACCACCCGGACGGTGGCCATGATGATGGGGCTCCCGACGTAGGTCGACTGGCGGCCGGTCGACTCCGGCGCGTCGCTCATCCGAACACCTCCCGGTTGAGGACGACGAGCAGTCCCACGCCCGCCGAGTAGACCACGACGGCCTCACCCATCGTGTCGAAGCCACGGTAGGCCGCGAGCACGGCGGTCACGGCGTTTTTGACCTCGGTCTCCTCGTAGGCGTTGTCGAGGTAGTAGTTCGTCACGTCGTCGCTCGCGACCGCCGAGCCCGCGTCGCCCACCGCGGGGAGGGCGAACAGGGTTGTCGACAGCGCGAGCACGAGCGCGAGTGCGACTCCGGCGGCCCGGAGGTCGATCCGTTCGAAGGTCCGTTCGACGGTCGGGAGGTCGGTTTTCACGATAGTGAGCAGGAACAGGACGGTCATGATGCCGGCACCGACGGCGGCCTCGGTGAGCCCCACGTCGGGAGCACGGA
Source organism: Halolamina litorea (assembly GCF_026616205.1). Taxonomy (NCBI): domain Archaea; kingdom Methanobacteriati; phylum Methanobacteriota; class Halobacteria; order Halobacteriales; family Haloferacaceae; genus Halolamina; species Halolamina litorea. The sequence continues at coordinate 299,599 of NZ_JANHGR010000002.1, read as the reverse complement.
GGAACACCCAGATGATCGCGATACCGAGGCTGTAGGCACCGAAGGCGACGACGGAACTCAACACGCTTCGCAGCACGGCGGTGGCGACGGCGGCGCTGACGACCAGCGCCAACAGCGCGATTTCGAGCGCGACCGTCATCGGTCGTCCTCCGTGGTCCACGGCTCGATGCCCCGCTCGCGGGCCGCCCGGGTGATCGCGTGGGCGGCAGTGGGGTTGGTCAGGAACATGAACGTCAGCAGGAAGACGACTTTGAGCGCCTCGAGGCCGATCCCGTAGCTGACGGCGACGGCGCTCAGCGCCAGGACGGCGCCCAGCGTCTCGCTCTTCGAGGAGCTGTGGGCTCGCGAGTACACGTCCGGCAGCCGGATCAGCCCGACCGCGGCGACGACGGCGAAGAAGACGCCGCCGACGGCGAGCACCAACACGAGGATCTCGCGTGGCGTCATAGGACCCCCTCCTCGCTGTCGACCTGGAACTTCGAGATCGAGATGCTGAGCAGGAAGTTCAGCAGGGCGTACACCAGCGCGATGTCGAGGGCGCCCGGCTCGCCGATGGCGGCGGCGATCAGCGCGATCACGATCACGACGTTCGAGCCGATGAAGTTGATGGCGATGACGCGGTCGGGCATCGTCGGCCCGGTGACGGTCCGGTAGACGCCGACCAGCGAGACGAGCACGAACGCCGTCGCGGCGCCCAGTAGTATCTGTTCGATCATTCGGTCTCCTCCGTATCGGTGTCTGCGGCTTCCTCGGCGGCCTCCGCGGCCTGTTCCTCGGCCTGCCGGCGCTCCAGCGGGCTCGGGATGCGGGCGGCGGCGCGGCCGTAGAAGACGAACCGGACCGCGCGTTCGAGCGTGCCGGCGAACAGTTCCTCGCGGGCGCCGCCGGTGAGGCTGTGGACCACGAGGTGGCTCCGCTCCACGTCGACGGTGAGCGTCCCCGGCGTGAGCGTGATGCTGTTTGCGAGCGTCGTCACCGGGAGCGCCGACCAGACGGCGGCGTCGAGTTCGACGACCTCCGGGTCGATCGGGAGGTCCGGGTGGAGCACGATGTAGGCGATCTCGAAGTTCGCCTTGATGACTTCCCAGAGCAGGAACGGGACGTACAGCGCGAACCGCGCGATGCGGCCGATCGAGCGACTCGGGTCGACCGGCGAGGTCAGCGAGACGCGCCACAGCGAGACGGCGACGATGCCGGCGGTGATCGCGCCGGTCGCGAGTTCGAACGGTTTGAGCGAACCCGCCAGCAGCAGGTAGAACAGGTAGGACGTGCCGAAGAGCGCGAAGAACTGGGTGAGCGTCCCGCGCCGGACCAGTTGTGCCTCCTGCTGTTCGGCCGTGACCGGCGCCTCGTCGACGTCGAGGCCGGCACGGCGGACCTCCGCTTCGAGCGACGGGAGCAGCGGCGTCGAGCCGATGGGGTCGTACCCCGGATCGAACACCGCACGGGTGAGGCCCTCGCGCTGGGCGTAGCGGACGAGCGCGTCGGCGTAGTCGTCGGGCGTCGAGAGGTACTCGTGGGTGGCGAGCAGCGCGGTCTCCACCACGAGTTCCTCGTCACCGGCGTCCGCATCGGCCCACGAACCGACACGCTCGAGCAGCGCTCTGGCGTCGTCGGTCCGCCGGGTGCGGTCGCCGAACGAGACGCGCTCGGGGAGCGGGTAGACGAAGTGGATCGACGCCGGCGATCCGCCCTCGTCGGCGCCCTCGAGCGCCTGTTCCACCGCGTACGTGACGGTGTCCCGGAGGCTGGCCGACTCCGCGACCGGCACGAGCAGCCCCGAACCGGTCACGGCGACCACCCCACCGACGGACGGCACACCGAACTGACGGGATCGAGTGGCATCAGTAGTCGGCTATTGGTTCACACACGTGCTTTAAAGGATTTCCCGTTCGCGTGCCGGCACGTCGCGGGAGCGATAACGGATCGTCAGGAATCCGCTCGCTCGTGAACGCAACCGGATTCAACAACCCGACTTCCCGCGGATTCGTTACCGGCAACGGGGGCCGCCGGCGAAACGCGTGTCAGGGAGAGGAACCCTTTTCCGTCGAGGGCGTTATGCCGAGAGTGATGCAACGGAGGACGTACTTGCAGGGCGTCGGACTCGCCGCCATCGCGAGCACCGCCGGCTGCACACAGCTCACGGGGGCCGGGACCGAGGGCGAGGGCGGCGCGGGCGTCAGCGGCGAGACGCTCACGCTCACGACGACGACGAGTACCTACGACACGGGCCTGCTCGACGAGATCCACCCGCAGTTCGAGGAGATGTACGGCGTGACCGTCGACGCCGTCGCGCAGGGGACAGGCGCGGCGCTGGAGACGGCGCGCAACGGTGACTCGGACATCGTGATGGTCCACGCACGCGGGCTCGAGGACGAGTTCATGCGCAACGGCTACGGGATCAACCGCCGGGACCTGATGTTCAACGACTTCGTCATCGTCGGGCCCGACGACGACCCGGCCGGGATCGAAGGGATGGAGTCGGCGACAGCGGCGCTGACCACCATCGCCGAGGCCGAGGCGACGTTCGTCTCCCGTGGCGACAGCTCCGGGACGCACACGAAGGAACTGAACCTCTGGGACGCCGCGGGCGTCGAGCCCGGTGGCGACTGGTACCAGGAGATCGGCGCCGGGATGGGCGAGGCGCTCAACAACGCGAACCAGCAGGGCGCCTACACGCTTTCCGACCGCGGGACGTACATCTCCCAGCGCTCGGAGATCGACCTCACCATTCTGGTACAGGGGCCGATCGAGGGCGGGCCGGAGGTTCTCGCCAACCCCTACGGGATCATGGCGGTCAACCCCGCCGTCCACGAGGACGCGAACTACGACCTCGCGATGGCGTACATCGGCTGGATCACCAGCCCCGGCGCGCAGGACGCCATCTCGAACTACGAGATGAACGGCGAACAGCTGTTCTACCCGCGGGCGCTCTCGGAGGACCCGGACTTCCAGCAGTACGTTCCGGAAGGTTGGAGTAGCGACTCCGATAGCGAGTAAGCGTGTTGCCCGATCCGGTACAGCTACTCCCGCTACTCGACCTCCCCTTCTCGGACGGGTACGTGCGGAGCATCATCTACGTCTCGCTGTACGTGAGCGTGATCGCGGTAGCCCTGAGTACGCTGTTCAGCATCCCCGTCGCCATCCTCATGGGCTTTACCGAGTTCCCGGGCAAGCAGTTCGTGAAGTCGGTCATCAACACCGGGATGGGCTTTCCGAGCGTCGTCGTCGGCCTGCTCGTCCTCTTTGCGGTCTCGAACCAAGGGCCGCTGGGTGCGCTGAACCTCATCTTCACGAAGGAGGCGATGATCATCTCGCAGTTCGTGCTGGCGACGCCGCCGATCACCGCCATCAGCCTCGCGGCCATCACGGGCGTCGACGAGAACGTCCGGGACGCCGCCCGCGCGCTCGGCGGGACGCGTCTCGACGTGGCGCTGGTCGTGATAAAGGAGGCCCGCTACGGCATCGCCACGGCCGTCCTCGCGGGGTTCGGCCGCGCGATCAGCGAGGTCGGCTCGGTGCTCATCGTCGGCGGGAACATCACCGGCGCCGACGGCATCTCCAAGACCCGGACGCTGACGACCGCGATCCAACTCGAAGCCCGACAGGGACGCTACGACACCGCGATGGTGCTCGGGGCGGTGCTCGTAGGGCTGGTGCTGACGGTCAACGCCGTCGTCGTCCGACTCGGCGACACGGAGGCGGTGAACCGATGATCCGGCTCTCGAACGTCACACACAGCTACGACGCCGAGCCCGTCGTCGAGGGTGCCTCGCTCTCCGTTGAGCCGGGCGAGGTGGTGGGAATCATCGGCCCCTCGGGTGTCGGGAAGACGACCCTGCTCCGGATCATGGCCCTGTTCCTCGAACCGAGCGAGGGCGAGGTCGAACTCGACGGCGAGGGCGCGTGGCGCGTCGACGAGGCCGAGCGGCTGGCGCTCCGCCGGCGGGTCGGGATGGTGTTTCAAGAGGCCAGCCTGTTCGACGGCACCGTCGCACGCAACGTCGAGTACGGCCTGCGGGTCCGACGGTCGTGGCCCGAGCGGGCACGGGAGCAACTCCGTTCGGTCGTTCGCTCGTCGCCGACGCCGCCGGCCGTCGAGGAGGCGTTGGACGTGGTCGGCCTGCGCGACAAACTGGATCAGGAAGCCGACTCCCTCTCTGGGGGCGAGGCCCAGCGGGTCTCCTTCGCGCGAGCGCTCGCGTACGAACCGGAGTTCCTGCTGCTCGACGAGCCCACGTCCGACCTCGACCCCCGGAACACCGGGCTGATCGAGGAGGCCATCGCGGCGGCCCGCGACCGCGGTATCGGCGTCGTCGTCGCCACCCACGACATGCACCAAGCCGAGCGCGTCGCCGACCGCGTCGGCGTGCTGCTCGGCGACGGGTTCACCGAGGTCGGCCCGACGGAGACCATCTTCGAGGACCCCACCGACGAGCGCACCCGGAAGTTCATCTCCGGGGAACTGGTGTACTGAGTGGCGCCACGGGAACGGTCACCCGTTGCGGCGCTTGAGTCCCGACACGCTTAACCACGAACCACGGGAATCGATTCGTAATGAGTCAGGCGCTCGCGGACCGGGAACTCGCGGCCGTCATCGGGCTGGAGGTCCACGTTCAGCTGGAGACGGACACGAAGATCTTCTGTAACTGCTCGACTGACGCCGACGACGACGAGGAGCCCAACAGCCGAACCTGCCCCGTCTGTCTGGGGCTGCCCGGCGCGCTGCCGGTGCTCAACGAGGGCGCCGTCGAGTCCGCCGTCAAGATCGGTAAGGCCCTCGACGCCGACATCCCCGAGGAGACGACGTTCCACCGGAAGAACTACTTCTACCCCGACCTGCCGAAGGGGTTCCAACTCACCCAGTACGACGCGCCGATCTGTGCCGACGGCGAACTCGAAGTCCGCGTCGAGGGCGAGCGCAACACCATCAGCATCCGCCGGGCCCACCTGGAGGAGGACCCCGGCAGCATCCAGCACCAGGGCGGCAACATCGACACCGCCGACTACACGCTGGTGAACTACAACCGCGCCGGCACGCCGCTGATGGAGATCGTCACCCGGCCGGACTTCCGCTCGCCGGCCGAGACCCGCGCGTTCCTCGCCAAACTGGAGGAGGTACTCGAGTACCTCGGCGTCTTCGACGCCACCCGGGACGGCAGCCTCCGCGTCGACGCCAACATCTCGCTCGTGCCGGCCGACGAGGTCGGCGAGGACGGCGCCATCGACGAGGACGTGCTGGGCGAGGCCAACCGCACCGAGGTCAAGAACATCTCCAGCCACAAGGGCGCCGAACAGGCGCTGGCGTACGAGGTCACCCGCCAGAAGAACGCGGTCAAGCGCGGCCGCGAGGTCGAACAGGAGACTCGCCACTGGGACGAGAACCGCGGCGTCACCGTCTCGATGCGCTCGAAGGAGGCGGAGAAGGACTACCGCTACTTCCGGGAGGCCGACCTGCCGCCCCTGCAGGTGGCGGACTGGAAGGAGCGCATCCCGATCCCGGAACTGCCCGACGCCCGCCGCGAGCGCTTCGGCGAGGAGTACGGTCTCAGCGAGGAGGCCGCCTCGAAGCTCACCTCCCGGAAGTCCGTCGCCGACCTCTACGAGGAGTTGGCCGCGGAGTTCGACCCGGACCTCGTGGCGACGTGGGTCGCCGACAACCTCCTCGGCGAACTCAACTACCGCGACATGGAGATCGCGGACGTGACGGACCGACTCGACGAGATCGAGCACCTGATCCGCCTCGTCGCCGAGGACGAACTCACCGCGAAGAACGCCGAGGAAGTCGTCCTACGGCGGATGCTCGACGAGGGCGAGAGCCCCGACGAGATCATCGAGGCCGAGGACCTCGGGAAGGCAAGCGGCGGCGAGGTCGAACAGGCCGTCGTCGAAGCCATCGAGGAGAACCCCGACGCGGTCGCCGACTACGAGTCCGGCGACGACGGCGCGCTGAACTTCCTCGTCGGGCAGGTGATGAGCAAGACCGGCGGCTCGGCCGACCCGGGGCAGGTGAACGAACTGCTTCGAACGGAGCTGGAGTCCTGACCGGTCATACGCTCCGGTTATTTCGCTTATACGGGCGTATTACCGCCTTACGGGAAGGTTTATTCGAGATACAGCCAGAAGCGGAAACATGGGAGAACGAGACGATCACCGCTTTGCGACTCGGGCTGTCTCGTGGGGCGAGGACCCGGCGAGTTCCGACGTCGGCGACGTGGTCTCGCCGATCCACCTGACCTCGACGTACGCCGTCCCCGGCATCGATTCGGAGTTCAAACTCGACGAGGCCGACCCCGAGGAGGGCGAGTTCCTCTACGGCCGGCTCTCGAACCCGACGCGCCACGCCGCCGAGAAGCGGCTCGCGGCGCTGGAAGGTGGCGCCCACGGGCTCGCGTTCGCCTCCGGCACCGCTGCCATCTCGACGCTCTTTTTCGCGACGGTGACGCCGGGCGACCACATCGTCGCGTTCGACGACCTCTACGCCGGCACTCGACGGATGCTCGAATCGCTGTTCCGCGACCGCCTCGGCGTCGACGTGTCCTTCGTCGACGCCACCGACGCCGGGAACGTCGCCGACGCGATGCGACCCGAGACGAAGCTGGTGTACATGGAGACGCCGACGAACCCGCTGCTCCGGCTCTGTGACCTCGACGCCATCGCCGACATCGCCCACGCGGGCGACGCGCTGTTGGGTGTCGACAACACGTTCCTCTCGCCGTTCCTCCAGAACCCGTTGGAGTTGGGTGCGGACGTCGTCGCCCACAGCACGACGAAGTACCTCAACGGCCACTCCGACTCCATCGGCGGCGCGCTCGTGCTGGACGACGACGATCTCGCGGCGGAGTGTTACCACCTCCAGCGCGTCCTCCTGGGCAACGCGATGGCGCCGTTCGACGCCTACCTCACCCTCCGCGGGAGCAAGACCCTCCCGATGCGGATGCGACAGCACGAGGCCAACGCCAGCGAGATCGCGACGTTCCTCGAGGGGCACCCGCTGGTCGAAACAGTCCACTACCCCGGGCTGGAGAGCCACCCGCAGCACGAACTCGCGAAGCAGCAGATGGCGGGCTACGGCGGGGTGCTCTCCTTCGAACTCGAGGGCGACATGGACGACGCCGCGGCGTTCCTCGAGGCGCTCTCGACGTTCACGCTCGCGGTGTCGCTCGGCGGCGTCGAGTCCCTCGTCGAGCTACCGGCCGGGATGACCCACGAGCCCATCCCGAAAGCGGAACGCGAGGAACTGGGCATCACGGACACGCTCGTGCGAATGTCCGTCGGCGTCGAGGCCGTCGACGACCTGCTGGCGGACCTGGAACGCGGGTTCGCGGCGATGCGCCGCTTCTCCGAGCAGCAGCCGCCGGCTGAGGACTGAGTCGGCTCGGCCGGCCCGGACGAGGGTCGAACCCCCTCGAACGCGCTTAGCCCCGCCGGAGCAGGAGCCCCGCACCCGCGACGACCGAGAGGGCTTCGAGCGCACGCTCGACCCCCGGCTTCTCCGAGAGCGACGTCGGGCGACCGTCCCGGTAGACGACGTAGTAGCCGTCGTCGACGGCGAGCACCGCGTTCGCGTCCGCCATCGGTTCGTTCGTGGTGATCGATCCCTCCCGGATCGCCCGCTGGGCCGCGTCCGAGACGTACTGCCGGTCCCGCGCCACGTCCTCGAGCGCCGTCGCCGCGTCGACGCGGTCGACGCCGAGTTCGACCGTCATACCGACCGACTCGTTGGCGGCGACGAACGTCGCGGATCGGCGGTAGACGGTGTCGCCGAGCACGACGTACCCGGCGCCCGACCGGCGGGTGAGTTCGTCGCCGGCCGACGGCCCGGTGACGCCGACGATTCCGGGGTTCACCCCAGTCACGTTGCCGTCGATGGCGCCGCCGTCGTAGAGGCATCGCCGGGGGAAGTCGAACGAACGGTCGACGCAGTCGAGGTCCTCGATATCGGCGATGTAGCCGCCGTCCGGGAGGTCGACGGCCAGTTCACCGTCCTGCTCGGCGGAGAGTTCGGCGACCACGTAGCGGTAGTCGGGACCGGTCACGTCGAGAGGCGGGGCCCAGATGGGGACCGTGACCAGCAGGAGTGCGAGGATAACGGAGAGTTGGCGTCGTGTTGGAGGGCGCACACGCGCGGATCGATCCCCCGAGAGAAAAATCCTGGGCAGAGACGCGACGCGCCGGCTCAGTCCTCGCCGGCGACGGCGGCCGAGTCGGGCATCTCTGGGTCGTCCACGTCTGGTTCCGTGTCGACGACACCCTCCCGCCAGTGACCACGGTTGAACCACGCGGCGCCGATGACGAACGTCACGATCCCGGAGAACACCAGCGCCCACCAGAGGCCGTCAACGCCCCACGAGAGGTAGTACGCGAGCAGCCACGCGACGGGGACGCGGAACACCCACCGCGAGGCCAGCGAGAGCACCATCGCCTGCGTGGTCTGGCCGGCACCCCGGAACGCCCCCTGAACGACCATCAGCCCGCCCATGAACGCCCAGAACGGCGAGACGATCCGGAGCAGGGTCACGCCCTCGTCGATCACCGCCTGTTCGTCGATGAACACGCCAACGGCGGCGGCGGGGAAGACGAACACCAGTGCGCCGGCGGCGAACAGGAACGCCATCGTGGCGCCGGTCGCCTTCCACGCCACCTCCTCGGCGCGCTCCGGGGTTTTCGCCCCGAGGTTCTGGCCGACGCCGGTGGCCGTCGCCTGCCCGACGGCGCCGGAGACGGTCCAGGAGACCGACATCAGCCGGATGCCGATGCCGTAGGCCGCCGTCGCGATCGGGCCGAACCGGGCGACGAGTGCGGCGAAGAACACCGCCGCGAACGACCGCGCGAGCCCGTCGCCGGAGCCGGGGGCGCCGATCCGGACCAGATCCGTCAGCACCTCGCGGTCGGGGGCGAGGTCGGGGACGCGGAGTTTGACCCCCCAGCCGCCGTGGAGCAACACGCCGAGTCCCACCAGCGCGACGAGTATCCGCGAGATCAGCGTCGCGATCCCGGCGCCCTGAACGCCCAGTTCCGGGGCCGGCCCCCAGCCGAGGATGAGGATCGGGTCGAGGACGACGTTGACGCCGGCGGAGATGACCACCAGCCACATCGCCGTCCGCACGTCGCCGGCGGCTCGGAGGACCGCACGGAAGGCGAAAAAGAGGAACGTGAAGGGGATCGCCAGCAGGATCGGCTCGAGGTAGGCCAACGAGTAGTCGTAGACCAGCCCGCGCGCGCCGACGAGGCTGACGAGTGGCTCCCGAACGAGGAAGCCGACAGCCGCGAGCGCCAGCCCCATCCCGACCGTCAGCAGGACCGTCTGTCCCACCGCGTGGTCGGCCTCCCGCTGTTTCCCGGCCCCGACGTACTGAGAGACCAGCGCGACGGACGCTGCGGTGATCCCCATGGCGACGGAGACGAACATCCACGAGGTCGGGAACATCAACGAGACGGCGGCGACGGCCTCGGCGTTGACGCGGCCGACCCAGAACATGTCCGCGAGGTTGTACGCGGTCTGGACGAGGTTGCCGAGTACCAACGGCCACGAGAGGGCGAACAGCTTCGGGGTGATCGCGCCGGTCGTCATGTCGACGCGGGAATCGTTACCACTCACGCTACGGGGGTCGGTTCGGGAGCCGATAAACCCCGCCGTTGCGGTCGAATCAGGGGGGTTCTCGGTCGCCGTCCGGTGGCGTCCTCGAGCGAACGCCGGCCGCCCCGCCGACGGCGTCCCCCAACGTTGAATACGGGCGCGAACCGACCTTGGAGGACGACAACGTGACCCATACAAAGACGTTCGTCCTGGTGCACGGCTCGTGGCACGGCGCGTGGTGCTGGGCGCGCGTCCTCCCGGCGCTGCGGGAGGAACACGAGGCCGTCGCGGTGGAACTCCCTGCCCACGGCAGCGACCCGGCAGGGGTCGAGGCGGCCACCTTCGAGCGCTACGTTGATCGGGTCGGGACGGCCGTCGACGCCGCCGTCGGGGAAGTCGTACTCGTCGGGCACAGCATGGGCGGCCACGTCGTGACTCAGGTCGCCGAGCGCCACGCCGACGCCGTCGCGGCCGTCGTCTACCTCGCCGCGTTCCTCCCGGGCGACGGGCAGTCGCTCACCGACCTCGACGCCGGCGCGTTCGACTCGGCCGTGCCCGAGCACATCGTCGTCGACGACGAGCGCGGCGTCGTCACGTTCGAGGGGGCGGGCGCCGACGACACCTTCTACCAGGACTGCAGCGAGCGCGACGCCGCGTTCGCCCGGTCGCGGCTCCGCCCGGAGCCGGCGGCGCCGCGGCACGTCCCCGTCTCCCTCAGCGAGCAGCGCTACGGGGCGGTCCCGCGGGTCTACATCGAGTGTACCGAGGACCGAGCGCTACCGGTGGCGTTCCAGCGGTCGATGTACGAGGCGGTCGGCTGCGACGCGGTCCACTCCCTCGAGACCGGCCACGCGCCGTTCCTCGCGGCGCCGACGGCGGTGGCCGAGACGCTGCGCGGCGTCACCGAGTGAACGGCGTCGCCGACCCGGCAGCGCCGGCCCGTGCCCGAACGCCTTTGGCCGAACCGCTACCACACCCGCTATGGAGTACGGCGTCGCCCGCTACCTCAGCATCGACAGCACCGACACGCCGACGTTCACCGTCGGCGGGGACCTCGCCTTCCTCTCGGACACGACCGGCACGCCGCAGGTCTACCGGCTCTCGGAGCCGGGCGCGTGGCCCGAGCGCCTGACCGCCCACGATGAACGCGTCTCGTTCGTCGACGCCTCGCCGACCCGGGAGGAGTTGATGTTCGGGATGGACGAGGGGAGCAACGAGCGCGATCAACTCTACCGCTACGACCTCGACACCGGCGAGGAGGTGCCGCTCACGAACGACCCCGAGGCCAAACACCTCTGGGGCGGCTGGGGCCCCGACGGCGAGCGCTTCGCCTTCGCCGCGAACCGCCGGCAGGGCGACACCTTCGACGTGTACGTGCAGGGGCGTGCCGACCCGACCCCAAAGCTGGTCTGGGAGGGGCCGGGCGGCTTCGTCGGCGTCGCCGCGTGGCACCCCGACGGCGACGCGCTGATCCTGCAGGAGTCGAACTCCAGTTCCGACCAGGTGCTCTACTGGCTGGATATCGACACCGGCGAGGCCGAGCGACTCACCGACACCGGCGAGGAGGCACGCTACCACCACGTCGCGTTCGGTCCCGACGGCGACCTCTACGTCGTGACCGACTACGGCGCCGAGACGGCCTACGTCGGCCGGATCAACGCCACAGCGCAAGGGGGCGACGGGGCGGACACGGTGGAGACGATCGAACAGGGACCGGACGAGTGGAACGTCGACTCGCTCCGGATCGACGCCGGGAGCGGCCGGGCGGCGTACACGCTGAACGTCGACGGCTACTCGGAGACCCACGTCGGCACCCTCACCGCCGACGGGACCGAGATCGTCGAGACGGTCGAACCCGACCTCCCCGAGGGCGTCGTCGCCGGCGTCGAACTCGGGCCCGGCGGCGAGCGCGCGGCGCTCGCGTTCAGCGCCGACGACCACCCACACTCGATCTACGCGATGGACGCCGTATCGGGCGAGACCGAACGCTGGACCACTCCCGGCACGCTGGGCATTCCGGAGGAGCAGTTCCTCCGTTCGGAGACGATCCGCTACGAGACGTTCGACGGTCGCGAGATCCCCGCTTACTGGACGCTCCCGCCGGGCGTCGACGCGGACGGCAGCGACGGCGAAGTGCCCGTGATGGTCGACATCCACGGCGGTCCGGAACACCAGCGACAGCCGTGGTTCTACCCGACCAAGCAGTACTTCCTGAACCAGGGCTACGCGGTGCTCGAACCCAACGTCCGGGGCTCTTCGGGCTACGGCAAGGAGTACACCCATCTCGACGATCAGGAGCAGCGCCTCGACTCCGTGAAGGACATCAAGTACGCCACCGAGTGGCTGGAAGACCAGCCCGCCGCCGACACCGATAGCCTCGTCGTCTACGGTCGCTCCTACGGCGGCTTCATGGTGCTCTCGGCGATCACGCAGTACCCCGACCTCTGGGCCGCCGCGGTGGACTTCGTCGGCATCGCCGACTTCCAGACGTTCCTCGAGAACACCGGCGAGTGGCGCCGCAGCCACCGCGCCGCCGAGTACGGCAGCCTCGACGACCCCGAACTGCTCGAACGGATCTCGCCGATCCACGACGTGGACAGGATCCAGTGTCCGCTGTTCATCCAGCACGGCGCGAACGACCCCCGCGTGCCCGTCGGCGAGGCCGAACAGATCGCCGAGGCCGTCGAGGCCCGCGGGATCCCCGTCGAGACCTGCATCTTCGAGGACGAGGGACACCACACGACCGACCGCGAGAACCTGATCGAGGAGTTCGAGCGCATCGCCGCCTTCCTCGAGGAGCACGTCTGAGCCGATGGTGAGCCCACCGGAGACGGTTCGGGAGGCGCTGATGCTGCTCGCGCTGCTGTTCACCGGCGCGATGGTCGCGGGGTTCACCGTCGTCGCCCTCTACGGGGCCGCGACTGGGGGTCGCCTCTCGGCCGGCGCCGCAGCGCTGCTGGTCGGTGTCGCCGTCGTGGGGGTGCTGGTCGTCCGCGAGATCGCCAAGCGGCGATAGCTTGCGCCGCTCCGACGTACCTACCAACCGGCGTCGATGTCGCGCGTGAGCGCCTCAAGGATCTGCTCGGTGCCGTGGTCGACCGCCGCGGCCATTGCCTCGGCGTCGGAGTTGGTCGGGTCGCCCAGCCCACCGAGGTCGGTCACACGGTCGAAGTAGCCGTAACTCACCGTCTCGGGCATCGCCTTGGCGTTCTGTGGCTCCTTTTTCTCCTGCTTGACGAGGTCCGGCCGGTAGTGTTCGATCACGCTGGTCTCGTGGTCGCCGGCGTGGCCCCAGCCCTCGCCGAACACGCCCTTCAGGTGCTCGCGGGCGAAGTCAGTCCAGTGGACGAAGTGGGTCGCGAGGTCGTGGGTACGGACGAGTCGGTCGGCGGCCTGCGAGAGGGGTTCGCGGTTGCCGCCGTGGCAGTTCACGATCACGAACCGTTCGACGCCGTGGCGCGCGAGGCTCTCGCCGATGTCGACGATGGCGTCCTCGTAGGTGGCCGGGTCGAGCGTGATCGTCCCGGGGAAGTTCATGTGGTGCTCGCTCATCCCGTAGGGGAGCGTGGGGAGGCGGACGAACTGCAGGCCGGCGTCGTCGGCGGCGTCGACGAGTTCCTCGGTCAGGTGTTCGGCGCGGAGGGTGTCCACCGAGACGGGCAGGTGGACGGAGTGCTGTTCGATGCTGCCGGTGCCGAGTAGCGCGGCGTCGGCGTCCTCGAAGGCGTGTTCGGCCTCCTCCCACGTCATCGTGAACAGGTCGTCGTCGGTCTCGGGCATGGCCGTTGCTGTGTGTCGCCGAGCCAAAGAGCTACGGGAGGCGGCGACCCCCACATTCTTCGACCCGGCCCCCCGAGCGGGGGTATGCCTATCGACGACGCCGCCGACCGCGAGATCGCCCGCCTCTGTCGCCGGGTCGTGCGCGAGGAGGGCCTCCCCGGGCTGAGCGTCGCCGTGACCGACGCCGACGGGGTCGTCTTCGCCGACGGCTTCGGCTCCCGCGACCTCGCGGGGAACCGGCCGGCGACCCCCGAGACGCTCTACGGGATCGCCTCCTGTACGAAATCCTTCGCCGGCGTCGCCCTGCTGCAGTTGGCCGAGAGCGGGATCTGCTCGCTCGACGACGCGATCTCCGCGTACGTTCCCGTCCAGTTCGACCGGCCGGAGCCGACGCTGCATCACCTGCTGACCCACTCCTCGGGACTCCCCTCCCTCGGCGTGAGCGAGACGCTGCTCGCGCGCCGACTGCGCCTGCCCGACCCGGGGATCCCGCTGGGCGACGACGAGGACTTCTTCGCGCACGTCGACGGCGCCGACGGCGAGCGCACCGACCCGCCGGGCGAGCGCTTCGCGTACTGCAACGCGGGCTACGCGCTGCTCGGCGAGGCCATCGAGACCCTGACCGGCCGGCCGTTCGACGAGTACGTGACCGAACACGTCTTCGAGCCCCTGGGGATGGATCGCTCGACGTTCGACGACCACGAGTTCTCGATGGCCGACGACCACATGACCCAGTACCGCCGGACCGACGACGGCGAGCTCGTGGCGTCGTCGCTGCCGACCCGGGAGTTGGGCCAGGCCACCGGCGGCGTGCTCTCCTCGGTCGCCGACCTCACGCGGTACCTCCGACTGCACCTGAACGGCGGGGAGGTCGACGGAGCGCACTTGCTCGACGCGAACACGCTCGCCCGGGCCCACGTCGGCTACGTCGACGTACCGGGCCGCGCCGTCGACGGCGGCACCGACGACCGGGAGTACGGCTACGGCTGGTTCCGCGACGAGGGGTTCCTCGGCGACCGCACGCTGCTCGGTCACTCCGGGTCGCTGACGGTCTCCTCGGCGTACCTCGGCTTCCTCCCCAACGAGGGGCTCGGCGTCGCGCTGGCCTCGAACACGTCGCCGGCGTTCCCGCTCGGCGTCGTCGGCGAGGGCGTGCTGGCGGCGGCGCTCGGCGAGGACCCCGAGTCGCTTCCGTTCTTCCGCCGGCGTCGGCGCCACGCCCGGCTCTGTGGGAAGTACAGCGCCTACGAGGGCGTGATGAGCGCGAGCGTCGAGCGGGCGGGGAACGCCCTGCAGGCGAGTTTCGAGCACCCGTTGAACGAAAGCGAACTGCCGCTGTTACCCCAAGAGCCCGTCGAGGCGGAGTCGCGGCGGGCGGACACGGTCTATCGCTACGAGTACGTCACCAGCGAGGGGCGGCGCGAGCCCGCCGAGTTCCGGGTCGAGAACGGCGAAGTGTCGCTGTTGCTCGACCGCTGGCGACTCCGAAAACACTGATCAGCCAAGCGCCGGCAGGAAACTGCGGCGGAACAGCAACACCCCGAGGTTGTTGAGGAAGATCAGGAACCCTGCGGTGGTCAGGAGCACCAGATAGAGCCGCGCCGCCCGGAGCATGACGGCGCCGAACCGCTCCGACCGCCGCGAGACGGCCTCGTAGGCGGCGAAGCCGGCGACGGCGGCGACGCCGACGGCGACGTGGACGGCGACCAGCAGCGACGGCGGTTGGGCCAGCAGCCACGCCATCCACGGGTTCGACTCGGCGTCGGGGCCGACGACCGCCGCACAGAGCAGCGTCGTGAACAGATCGACCGGGAGCAACAGGAACAGCGCCGACGCCACCCAGCCCCAGTAGGACTCCCGGTCGACGGGGCCGAGCGAGGGTCGCTCCATGGAGACGTGACGCGAGCCGCCGAGAAAGTCCCTCCGGCCGCAGAACACCCGTCCGAACGGCGTTCGATATCTCGTTATGAGGTTTATCGGTCCGGTCGCAACGGCTGTCGGTCCGCTCAGTTCGGCTTCGCCGTCGGGCGGTTACTCGCTGGATTCGACGATCACGTCGCCGACCATCCCCATCCCCTCGTGGGGTTCACAGACGTAGTGGTACTCGCCGGGGACCTCGAAGGTGAAGTCGTAGGTGTGCCCGGAGTGGTGGATGTCGGGGTCGCCACCCCACTCGGCGTCGTCGGGCTGGTCACGGACGGCGACGTTGTGGTTGGCCGAGCGCCAGACCCAGCGGACCGCGGTGCCGGCCGGGATCCGGAGCGGGTCACCCGTTCCCGGGGAGAAGATATTGCGCGCGTCGGGGCCGACCTCGACGATCTCGCCGTCGAAGTCCTCGGTCTCGGTCGATTCCCCGCCCGAACAGCCCGCGAGGGCCGTCGTCGCCGCCGCGGCGACGCCCGCACGGCTCAGGAGTGTCCGCCGCGAGAGGTCGTCATCGCTCATACTGGGGCTTCGCGCCTGCGGGCAACTGCCTTGCGATCGGGGACCGCGAAACGTTTAGGCCCCGGAACGGCCTAGTTCCGGTACTGAATGGAACTCATCGTCACCGAGAAGGACAATGCGGCCCGTCGTATCGCCGACATCCTCAGCGACGGGACCGCCGACGCCGACCGGGTCAACGGCGTCAACGTCTACGGCTGGGGGGGCAAGCGGGTGATCGGCCTCTCGGGCCACGTCGTCGGCGTCGACTTCCCGCCGGAGTACGACGACTGGCGGGACGTCGAGCCCCACGAACTGATCCGCGCCCCGATCGACACCGAACCGACTCAGGAGGCCATCGTCGCCGCGCTCCGCCGCCTCTCCCGCGACGCCGACCGCGTGGTCATCGCCACGGACTACGACCGCGAGGGCGAACTGATCGGGAAGGAGGCGTTCGACATCGTCCGCGGCGTGGACGAGTCGGTGCCCATCGAGCGGGCGCGCTTCTCCTCGATCACCGAGCGCGAGGTGACCGAGGCGTTCAACAACACCGGCGAACTCGACTTCGACCTCGCCGCCGCCGGCGAGGCCCGACAGACCGTCGACCTCGTCTGGGGCGCCGCACTCACGCGGTTCCTCTCGCTCTCGGCGGGCCAACTCGGCGAGGACTTCATCTCCGTCGGCCGGGTGCAGGGGCCGACGCTGAAGCTGTTGGTCGACCGCGAGCGCGAGATCGAGGCGTTCGACCCCGACGACTACTGGGAGCTGTTCGCCGACCTGACGAAGGAGGCCGGCGCCGGCTTCGAGGCCCAGTACTTCTACCTCGACGACGACGGCACCGAAGCCCGGCGCATCTGGGAGGAAGCCGCCGCGGAGAACGCCAACGAAGCACTCGCCGACGCCGAATCGGCGGCCGTCGAGGAGGTCAACCGCCGGACCCGGACCGACGAGCCACCGGCGCCGTTCAACACGACGCAGTTCATCCGCGCGGCGAGTTCGCTCGGCTACTCGGCTCAGCGCGCGATGAGCATCGCCGAGGACCTCTACACCGCGGGCTACATGACCTACCCGCGGACGGACAACACCGTCTACCCCGACGACCTCGACCCCGAGGAGCTACTGAAGTCGTTCTCAGAGACGTTCTTCGGCGACAGCGTCGAGGAACTGCTCGAACAGGACGAGATCACCCCGACCGAGGGCGACGAGGAGACCACCGACCACCCGCCGATCCACCCGACCGGCGAGATGCCGACCGACCTCGACGACGACGAGTGGGAGGTGTACGAACTGGTCGTTCGGCGCTTCTTCGCCACCTGTGCGCCCGCGGCGACGTGGGAACACCTGCGCGTGGTGGCGGGTGTTGATGGGGAGGTCGACCTCCCCTCGGGCGGCGAGCGTGGCCTCTCGCTGAAGGCCAACGGCAAGCGCCTGCTGGAGGAGGGGTACCACTCGGTCTACCCCTACTCCTCGGCCGACGAGACCGTGGTTCCCGACGTGGAGACCGGCGAGGAACTGGCGGTCAGCAACGTCCACCTCGACGCCAAGCAGACCCAGCCGCCCCGTCGCTACGGCCAGTCGCGCCTGATCGAGACGATGGAGGAGATGGGCGTCGGGACGAAGTCCACCCGGCACAACACCATCGAAAAGCTCTACGACCGGAACTACGTCGAGGGCGACCCCCCCCGACCGACCCAACTGGCCCGTGCGGTCGTCGAGGCCGCCGAGGAGTTCGCCGACCGCATCGTCAGCGAGGAGATGACCGCGCAGTTGGAGGCCGACATGCGCGCCATCGCCGCCGGCGAGAAGGGGTTCGACGAGGTGACCGAGGAGTCCCGCGAGATGCTCGAAGTCGTCTTCGAGGAACTCCGAGAATCCCGCGAGGACGTGGGCGACCACCTGCGGAAGTCGATGAAGGCCGACAAGATCATCGGCCCCTGTCCGGAATGTGGCGAGGACCTGCTGGTGCGGAAATCCCGCTACGGCAGCTACTTCGTCGGCTGTGACGGCTATCCCGACTGTGAGTACACGCTGCCGCTGCCCTCGACGGGCAAGCCGCTGATCCTCGACGAGGTGTGTGAGGACCACGGCCTGAACGAGGTGAAGATGCTCGCCGGGCGCAAGACGTTCGTCCACGGCTGCCCGCTCTGTAAGGCCGAGGAAGCCGACGAGGAGGAGGACCGGGTCATCGGCGCCTGTCCCGAGTGCGGCGAGGAAGAGGGCGGCGAACTGGCGATCAAGCAACTACGCTCGGGCTCGCGGCTCGTGGGCTGTACGCGCTACCCCGACTGTGACTACTCGCTCCCGCTGCCCCGCCGCGGCGAGATCGAGGTCACCGACGAGATCTGTGAGGAACACGACCTCCCGCACCTCGAAGTCCACGGCGACGACGACGAGCCGTGGGATCTGGGCTGTCCGATCTGCAACTACCGGGAGTTCCAGGCCCGGGAGGCCGGCTCCGAACTGGAGACCGTCGAGGGGATCGGCGAGAAGACCGCCGAGAAGCTGTCGGCGGCCGGCGTCGAGGACGTCGAGGGGCTGAAGGAGGCCGACCCCGACGACCTCGCGGAGAACGTGGACGGAGTGAGTGCGGGCTCGGTGCGGGACTGGCAGGCGAAGGCGGATTAGGGAGACGAACGCTGTTCAGAGGACGTTTTTCAACACTCGGGTGAGCCGGTCCTCGACCTCGGACGCTTGGAGTATCCGGATCGATTCTTGATCGTCGAGATCGGCGGTCTCCTCGCCGTCGAGGTCCTGAATCACGAGCACGCCGTTCCAGCCGCTGCCGAACGGACGGTCGTCGTCGAACACCAGGTCGTCGTTCTGCCGGAGGAACGCGAGGTACTCCAGCGTCTCCTTGATCCCCGACCTGACGGTGTCGTAGTTGGTGGAGTTCTTGACCTCGGTCACGAGGTACTCCCGGCTACCGCCCTCTCGGATTTCCAGCACGATCACGTCCGGGCGGCCGGTCGAACGGCGAAGTTCGCGGTCCTCGAAGTAGGTCTCCGCGACCGACTGCGCCTCCCGCTGGACGAGACCAGCGCGGGAAAGCTCTCCACGGGATCGCTCGAACTCCTCAGGGACGAACGAGAGGCCCCGGTCGCGGGCAGAGCTGTCGTGGTAGAGGATCAGTTCGGCGTCGTCCCGTTCGAGCCGAGCGACTTCCTGTGACCCCGACTCGATCGTCCGGATCGTAAACGCCTCGTCGTCGAGGGACTCGATAGCCGAGACGTACTGGAACAGCACGTACAGTTCCAGGAGCGTCTCGTCGTCGTCGGGCGTGACGGCGGTCCGTTCGAGCAAGTCCGCGATCGCGCCCTCGTCGGCCGCGAGACTTCGGCGGTACTCGCCGAGCAGTCGGGCTGCCTCGCGATAGACATCGCCCCGAGAAGAGGCCGTCCGCTGGAGCATCCGGTCGGTCGGTTCGTACGCCGCCGGCTCGCGGATACGAGTGACGTGGACGTTCCGCTTGACGATACTCCGGAGAGCGTCGACGAGGTTGAGGTTCTCCTGCCAACGGTCGGTCACCCAGTCGTACTCCCGCTCGAACAGGTCCGCACAGTCGGCGAGTGTGTCGTTGATCAGCGCAAGCAGCCGCTTGAGAACGACGTTCTCGTCGGTGTCGTAGTCCTCCGAGCGACTCTCACAGACGAACAGCGACCGGTCGTTCGGGTTCCTCGCGTAGCGCTCCCGGACGGTTCGGCTCCAGTCGATCCGTCCGTCCACCTGCCCCCGGGTCGTTCGGGAGACGTTCTCGGTCTCGGTCTTGATGCTGCGGAGTCGCTGGGGAAGCCGTTCGACGAACCGGACCACGTCGGGTCGGAGTACGAAGTGGAGGCGGATCAGGCTCTCGTAGTCCTCGAACCGCCCATCGAGACCGTCAGGGCGGAGTTCGCCGACGATCTGTTGTTCCGGGAACGATCCGTGCATCACGTACGCGAGGATCTCCGTCGACAGTCCTTCGATGAGTGCCTCGCGCTTCATCGTGCGTCGGCGATCCTGACCTGCAGCACGTCCCCTGCGAGCCGTGCCAGTCTGCCCTCGTCGAGACAGTCGAGCCCGAGCAGTTCCGAGACGATGGCTTCCCGTCGAGCGACACCCTCCAACTGCGGGAAGAGGTAGTCCGCGACTGCACGGGTGAGTGCGGCCTCGTGCGTGAGCTCTGAGTAGGAGACGTGGCGGAGCATGTCCTCGACGATCGCGGGACCGATCTTCCGGCCGTCGACGGTCGTGTTCATGACCCGCCAGATACGACCAACGTCGGCGAGCGTTCGCTCTTCGGTCTCGATCCCCCAAACCGACGCATAGGGTCGAACGAGGTCCGCCGGCGCGCCGGTCGAGAGGTCCGGCGCGTCGACGTGAACGAACGCGAACCGACGCATGAACGCGTAGGACATCTCGTAGAGCGATGCCTTGTCGTAGCTGTTCATGGTGGCGAACAGCCGCCACGAGGCCGGCATGACGTACTCGTTGGCGTCGTGGGTGCCGTCGGACTCGGTACCGGGAACGATCTCGATCTCCTCGCCGTCGCGGGTGTACGGGAGCGTGACGCCTTGACCGGAGAGCAGGGTGAACAGTTGGCCGAACGATTTGTCGATGTCCGCGCGGTTGATCTCGTCGACGATCAGCGGTTCGTTCCGCTGGACGCCGTCTCGTTTGAACCGCCTGAGCACCTGGCCCGGGACGAACGAGAGGTCGCCGTCGCCATCCTCTTCGGGCATGTAGCCGCCGACGGTCTCGAACGTCGACCAGTCGGCCGTCGCCGTCGTCATCTCGGCGCCGGAGTAGTGCGTCGGATGGGTATTCACGAGGTGGTCGGCGACGCGACGCGCGATCTCGGTTTTGCCTGTCCCGGGTGGGCCGGTGAAGACCACGTGTTTCCCGGCGTTGACCGCGGCGCTAACCTGATCGGCGATCTCAGCTGCTTCCTCACCCGGGAAGTAGAGGTCGTCGAGCACCGACTTCGGGATGGACACGTCGGGCGTCGATCGAACGTCGAGGTCCGGTACCGTCGACGGTTCCTCGTTGTCGGCCACGATAGGGCTGTCCCCGGTAGCGAACGCCTCAACAGAGCCCCAGCGGCCACGAATACCGCCGATCCCCATGTCGTTGAGCGGGCTGAACCCCATCGTGTGGGTCATGTTGTAGCCCGCGAGGTCGTGGATCTCCGCGGAATCGACGCCGAGTTCGGTCGGTTCGTCGAGATAGATGATGCAGACCCACGGGGAACCTTCCTCGTGGTTCGGCCAGGTTTCGCGCCCGAGCCCCTCGTTCCGCTCCGTATCGAGAACTTCGGCAGCGTACTCGTACTTGCCGTCGCGGTAGAAGATGAGGAAGTCGCCGGGGTCCACGTTCCGCCACGAACTCTCGACGGACGCTTTCGTCCCCCAGAGTCGGACCGTCCCCGTCAGTTCCCGATCCACGGTCGCGTCGATATCGGCGGCGTCGATGCCCCCGAGAACCGTCCGCTCGAAGTTCTCCAGCGCGGCGTCGTTCCCGAACGGCGCCCGGTAGATGTCCGGCCCGTCGTAACCCATTACGCACACCTCCTGTTGGCCGACAGAAAAACCCACACGTCAGAACGGCTGCCCGGAACTCAGGTATGAAGGCGCGGGAAAGACCGACCATGCAGATGGTTCGACACGATTCGGCAGGCTGCCCGGACTGTGGCTGTCGACTCTGGTTCGGAACGAAATCCGAGGGAGACGGTTGGGCGGTCTACTACGAATGCCCCGATTGTGGCTTCGAGCGACGAGCGGGGCGAATCAGGATTGCTGAGGTCGGGAACCGGGACGAAGTATGGGACCGGGCAGCGTCGATGGGAAGTCGCTTCTGAACTACACCACGCCGCGCTTCCTGAGTCGCCCACGGACCGCATCCGCCACCAGCGCCCCGAGCACGCCTTCCATCGCCAACAGCGGCGTCAGGAGGAAGAACGTGAACGTCGTCGGCCCCGTGAACATAAAGGAGAGCAGCGAGTCAGCGCCGTAGCCCCGCGAGATCGAGAGCGCGATCCCGTAGCAACCGATGGCCGTCACCAGCGCCGCCGCGCCGCCGACGGAGGCCATGAAGCCCTCCTTCAGCAGCGGCGCGTAGTCGTCGGCGACGGCGCCGGTCACGAAGCCGCCGGGGACGCCCCCGACCATGAGCCAGCCCGAAACGTCCTCGACGTTGTTGAGCGCCTCGACGATCGACGCCGAGCCGGCGGTGTGGACGGCCAGTACGGTGCCGATCCAGAGGACCGTCGCGGCGCCGCCGGCGAGCACCGCGCGGGAGGGCACGTAGTTCGATCGCATACCCCACAGTCGTGGTCGGCGTCTGGATAAGCGAACTGGTCCGGGACCGAACGGCCGCCATTTTCTTCCGGGAATCGAGCGTTCGATCAGCCATGGACGAGATCGAGATCAGCCGACGGCAGGCGGTCGCGGGGATCGGGGGCGTGGCGACGGTCGGCGGCGCCGCCAGCCTGTTCGGCGACGGCCTGCTCTCCGGTGGCGGTTGGACGACGGCCGACACGGACACGACGGCGGACCTCCACGACGTGGCGCTCACGGCCGGCGCCCCGTTCGCGGTCGGGACCAACGGCCGCGTACTGGAGCGCGGGAGCGACGGCAGTTGGGCGACCGTGCTCGAAGACGGCCCCAGCGGGAACGGGAACGACCTCTACGCCGCCGACGCGACCGGCGACGGCCGGGCGCTGTGGTTCGCGGGCGCCAGCGGCGCGCTGGGGGTCTACGACGTCGAGGCCGGCGAACTGCTGTTCGGCTCGGGCGACGGCGCGACGGACCGCTCCGCGCCGGGCGACCGGACCGGCAACTTCGACGGCCTCGCGGTGGCCGGCGACGCCGGCGAGGCGACCGTGTTCGTGACCGATCAGTCGGGCCACGTCTACCGTTCGACCGACGGCGGCGAGACGTGGAGCGACACGACCCCCGGAAGCGGGTCGGCCATCCCGGCGGTCGACGTGCGGGGCGCGCAGGCGGGTCACCTGATCGACACCAACGGGGCCGTCTTCGCCACCGACGACGGTGAGACCTGGAACGAGATCGGCATCGAGGACGCCGATGCGACCTACCACGACCTCGCGAGCGACGGGAGCGACGACGTCACGGTCGTCGGCGGCCGCGGGACGGTCCGGACCTACAACGGCGAGATGTGGGACGAGACGAACCTCGGCGACGCGCGACTGAACGGCGTGACGACCGAGGGGAAGCGGGTCGCCGTCGGCGCCGGCGGCGCGGTGTTCGAGGGGAGCGACTGGGCGGCGGCGAAGGCGCCGACCGACGAGAACCTCCATGCAGTCGTCCGGGGTACGAAGGCCTACGCGGTCGGCGCGAGCGGCACCGTGATCGAGACGTAAGCGGACGCGGCCCGAACCACGAACCGCACCTGGTTCCACGGACCAAGCCGCGGTCCGCGCCCTTTTTACCCGAGCACCGAAGATTCGCACTCCATGACCGGCCCGTGGGCATCGTGGGACCACGTCCTGAAGGTGGACCCCGACAAGGAACTGCTGGACGGCGAGACGTTCGAAGACGTGGCCGCGACGGGCACCGACGCCCTCGAGATCGGCGGCACGATGGACATGACCAGCGAGAAGATGCAGCGCGTCGTCGACGCCTGCGCCGCCCACGACGTGCCCATCTACCAGGAGCCCTCGAACCCCGGCGTCGTCATCGAGCACGACGCCCTCGACGGCTACCTCGTCCCCACGGTGCTCAATGCGGGCGACCCGTTCTGGATCACCGGCGCCCACAAGGAGTGGGCCCGGATCGACGACGACCTCGACTGGGCCAACACCCACACCGAGGCCTACATCGTCCTGAACCCCGAGGCCTCCGTGGCGACCTACACCGAGGCCGACTGTGACCTGAGCGCCGAGGAGGTCGCCTCCTACGCCGGCGTCGCCGAGCGCATGTTCGGCCAAGACATCGTCTATCTGGAGTACTCCGGCACCTACGGCGACCCGGAGGTCGTCGCCGCCGCGGCCGAGGAAGTCGAGGACGCGACGCTGTTCTACGGCGGCGGGATCGGCGACTACGAGAGCGCCCGCGGGATGGCCGAACACGCCGATACCGTCGTCGTCGGCGACCTGCTCCACGACGAGGGCGTCGACGCCGTCGCCGAGACGGTTCGGGGCGCGAAAGAGGCCTGACGCGGACCGAACCCGGTCGACCGCAGCCGCATCCTCCCCCGGTATCGGCTCGTGTTCCCCCACAGCTAGCCGCTTCCCCCACCGAACACGGCGTTTAAGCACTATGCGGGACTACTGACGTGTATGCAGAACCGAACGTACGCGGCGGACGTAACGGCCGGCGAGTCGGCGACGGTTGCCGGCTGGGTCCACGAGATCCGTGACCTCGGCGGTATCGCGTTCCTCATCCTCCGGGACACGAGCGGCAAACTCCAGATCAAACTGGAGAAAGACGAGATGGACGAGGACCTCGTCGAGACCGGCCTCGGCGTCCACCGCGAGTCCGTCGTCAGCGTCACCGGCGACGTGAAAGAGGAGCCGCGCGCGCCGACAGGGTTCGAACTCGTTCCCGAGTCGATCGAGGTCATCTCCGAGGCCGACCCCGAACTGCCGCTCGACCCCTCCGGGAAGGTCGACGCCGAACTCCCGACCCGGTTGGACAACCGCACGCTCGACCTACGCAAGCCCGAGGTCAAGGCGATCTTCGAGATCCGCGCCGAGGTGCTGCGGGCGGCTCGGGAGGCGTTCCGCGACCTGAACGCCACCGAGATCACGACGCCGAAGATCGTCGCCACCGGCACCGAGGGCGGCACGGAGCTGTTCCCGATCACCTACTTCGGGAGGGAGGCGTTCATGAACCAGAGCCCGCAGCTGTTCAAGCAGCTGATGGCCGGCTCCGGGCTGGAGACGGTGTTCGAGATCGGGCCGATCTTCCGCGCCGAGGAGCACAACACGCCGCGACACCTGAACGAGGCGACCTCGATCGACTTCGAGTCTGCCTTCGCCGACCAGCACGAAGCGATGGACGCCGCCGAGGAGATCGTCGTCGCCGTCTACGAGGCCGTCGCCGAGAACTGCGAGGAGCAGCTGGACGCGCTGGGCCTCGCCGAGACGTTCGAGGTGCCGGCGGGCGACTTCCCGCGGCTGAGCTACGAGGAGGCGATCGAGCGGGTCAACGCCACCGGCGCGCTCGACGAACAGCTCGTCTTCGGCGACGACCTCTCGACGGAGGCCGAGCGCGCGCTCGGCGAGGACGTGGGGACGTTCTACTTCATCACCAGTTGGCCCAGCGAGGTCAAGCCGTTCTACATCATGGACGAGGACGACGACGAGACGCTCTCGACGGGGTTCGACATGATGCACCCCCGGATGGAGCTGGTCTCGGGTGGGCAGCGCGAGCACCGCCACGAGAAGCTGGTCGAAGGGTTCGAACAGCAGGGGCTCGACCCCGAGCAGTTCGAGTACTACACGAAGATGTTCAAGTACGGCATGCCGCCCCACGCCGGGTGGGGGATGGGCGCCGAGCGGCTGGTGATGACGATGCTCGGGCTGGAGAACATCCGTGAAGCCGTTCTGTTCCCGAGGGATCGACAGCGACTGAGTCCCTGACGAAGGGGCGAGGTCGCGTGGGAGCCAACGAAGAGGACCAGACCGATCAGTCCGCTCGCGGGAGCCTGACCACGAACGTCGCTCCCCGCGGCTCGTTGTCCTCGATCCATACGTCGCCGCCGTAGCGGTCGACGAGCGTTCGGACGACGTAGAGGCCGATCCCGGTGCCGGTGCTGTGCTCCCCTCGGTTGCCTTTCTCGAACACCGACTCCTTCCGGTCGTCCGGGATCCCCGGGCCGTCGTCGCTGATCCGGAGTTCGACGAGCGACGGGTCGAGCGAACAGCCGACCTCGACGGTGGGGTGGTCCCGGTCTGAGTGCCGGACGGCGTTGTCGAGGACGTTCTTGAACGCGGAGCCGAGCATCGCGTCGGCGTGGACCGACACGTCGGGGACGTCGTCGACTTCGACGGTCAGGGCCGGATACGCTTCCCTGAGGAGATCGATCTCGGTGTGGAGCGTCTGGGAGAGCGGGGTCGGTTCGAGATCGGCGTCACTCCCGCCGACCAGCGCCTCGATGGCGTCACGGGCGCCCTCGGTCAGGTCGACGACGTGTCGCCCACTCCGGAGTATCCGGTCGAGTGACTGCCGGCCCTCGTCGTCGACGTGGTCTTCGAGCGTCTCCGCCCAGCCGAGCATTACCGCCATATCGTTCCGAATGTCGTGACGGATCAGCCGGTTCAGCGCCTCCAACTCCGCGGTGCGACGCTCCAGTTCGCGCTCGTTCTGCTTGCGTTCAGTCACGTCGAAGGAGAGACACGCGAGCCCGGCGATATCGCCGGCTTCGTCCCGGAACGGCTCGATCGTCAGGTCGTAGGTGACCGGACCGCTCGGGAGTTCGTAGCTTACCTCCTCGCGGACCCGTTCGCCAGTCTCGAGTGCTCGGCGCTTGGGCGCGGACACCGCTCGGGCGGCCGCCGGGGGGAGCAGGTCCTCGTCGCGTTTGCCGACGACGGACGCCTCCTCGAAGTCCGGGTGCGGGTTCTCGACCCACGTGTATCGGAGGCCCGTATCGAGGCCGAACAGGACGAGCGGGGAGTTCTCGACGACGAAGTCGAGACGTTCACGGTCCCGTGAGAAGCCCGCTTCGTCGGAGGCAGAGCGCTGGGGGCGCCACCAGACAGGCGTTCCGTCGACGGTCCGACGGGCTAACGAGCCGTCCACGGCGAGCGCGTCGAGCCGCGAGCGGGCCGGGTCGGCTCCACAGTCGAGCCGCTCGGCCACCTCCGTGGCCGTCACCGGGGAGCCGGGCGGGCCGAGATCCTCGACGGCCGCCAGTACCGCCGAGGGCGAGGGAAAGGTCGAAGACACGAACAGACGTACGTCGAGAACCGATAAAAGTCTAGAGACTACTCCGCGTCGGCGTCGGCGTCGACGGACTCCTCGTCGGTGTCGTTATCGGGGTCGCTGGTCGCGTAGTGCTCCTCGGTGATGGTCACCCGAGCGCGCTTGATCCGGGTGGTGTCCACGTCCTCGACCTGGATGCGGACGCCGTCGTAGGTGATCTCCTCGCCCTCCTCGACCAGTCGGCCGGCGCGGTTGAAGATGAACCCCGCGAGCGTCTCGAACTCCTCGCCTTCGGGCAGGTCGAGGCCGAGCGCCTCGTTGACCTCGTCGATGTTGACCTCGCCGCGAACGATGGCGGTGTCGTCGTCGACGAACTCGATGGCCTCCTCCTCGTCGCCCTCGAGGATGTCGCCGACGATCTCCTCGACCATGTCCTCCATCGTGATCAGCCCCTCCGTGGTGCCGAACTCGTCGATGACGATCACCATCCGGAGGCGGTTGTCCTGGATCTCCTGGAGCAGTTCGTCGACGTTCTTCGACTCGGGGACGTGCAGCGTCGGCTGGACGAGGTCAGCGAGCGTGGGTTCGCCCTCGCCGTAGTGGGCTGCCCGCACGAGGTTCCGGATGTTGACGACGCCGATGATGTTGTCGAGGTTGCCCTCGTACACTGGCACGCGCTCGTGGTCCGACTGGACACACTCCTCGATGGCCTCCTCGACGGTGGCGTCCTTCGGGACCGCGGTCATGTCCAGCCGGGGGGTCATGACCTCCTTGGCGATCGTCTGGTTGAACCGGAAGATGCGCTGGAGCATCTCGCGCTCCTCCTCGTCGATGACCCCTTCGCGCTCCCCGGTCTGGATCATGTTCTGGATCTCGTCGCGGGTGACGTAGGAGTCCTCGATGGCCGAGCCACCGCCGGTAACGCGGTTGATCATGCGCGTGAGGTAGTCGAAGACGACGATCAGCGGGAGCAGCAGGCGCTCGCTGTAGCGCAGCGGCCGGGCGATCCGGAGCGCCCACGACTCGGTGTTCTCGACGGCGTAGGACTTCGGCGCGCTCTCGCCGAACAGCAACACAACCGTCGTGATACCGAACGTCGCCGCGAGCACGGCCTGTCCCTGCGTCATGTAGAAGCCGAACAGCCACGTCGCGATGGAGGACATGGCGATGTTGGCGATGTTGTTGCCGACGAGGATCGTCACCAGCAGCCGGTGAGGGTCGTCGGTTAGTTCCTTGACCCGCGACGCCCCTGGGACGCCCTCCTCGACGAGTGCGTCGATGCGGTGGCTCGCCAGCGAGAACATCGCGATCTCCGAGGAGGAGAAGAACGCGGAGAACCCGATGAGTATGATCAGGAGAGCGACGCCCAACGCGGTGGTGAGCGGGTCGGCATCGCGCGAGGCAGTCTGCAGAACGCCCCTGCTAAGGGCGGAAGCGACCGGGGGAAGCAAGCCCATTTCCACTCTCGCTTGTTCGGGGGCCGGATTAAGCGTTCCCCTCCCGGCCGCATACGTCACGTTTTCGGCCGTCTGTGCCATCGAGGAGCCGTCGCCGCCCCGCGAGCTGTGCCGTCGCCGACGGCTTTAGGCGCCGGGGCCGCCAACGACGGCCCATGTCCGAGCCAGCGATCACGCTCTACCGCCTGCAAGCCTGTCCGTTCTGTGAGCGGGTGGTTACCAAACTCGACGAGTACGACCTCGATTACCAGTCGCGGTTCGTCGAGCCGATGCACTCCGATCGGAACGTGGTCAAGCGCATCAGCGGCAAGCGCTCGGTCCCGGCCATCGTCGACGAGAACACGGGGCTCACCATGTCCGAGTCGGGCAACATCGTCGAGTACCTCGAGAAGACCTACGGGGGTGAGGCCTGATGGAGTTCGACGTCGTCGACCTGCCCGCAGCCGACCACCCCGACGTCGGCGAGACCGCGCCCGACTTCACCCGCCCGCTCGTTAACGAGGAGTTCTGGGAGGACCGCTCGCTCGCCTCCCTGACCGACGACGGGCCGGTGCTGCTGGTCGCCCACCCGATGGACGGCGCGTTCCCGGCCACCTACGTCTGGAACGAGATCGACGACCGCGGCTGGACCGACGACCTCGACGTGGTCGGCCTGTCGATCTCGACGCCGTACGAACACGCCACCCTCCTCGACGAGCGTGGCGTCGACGCGCGACTGTTCTCCGACCCCGGCGCCGGCGTCGCCGAGCAGTACGGGATCGAACACGACCTCGACGGGATGGCCGGGATCACCGAGCACCGACCCGCCGTCTTCCTGATCGACGGGGACCGGACGATCCAGTACGCCTGGGTCGCCACCGAGTGGCCCGACTTCCCCGACTACGACGAGATCGAGGCTGCGCTCGACGAGCTGTAGGACCGACGACGCGGTGACTGTCAACCGCGTCGGTGGGTCGCCGGTTCCGGCTCCGACCGCGCGCTTTTTTCGCCCGCGTCACCCAGCCCGGGTATGCGCGACGACATGATTCAGGCCACCAGTATGCTCGCGATGGGCGAACTGGCGGTCTACCCGACCGACACCGTCTACGGCCTCGGCGCCGACGCCATCGCCGCCGACGCCGTCGAGCGGGTGTACGACCTCAAGGGCCGCTCCCGTGACGAACCGCTCTCGATGGCGGTTCCCGACGTGGACGCGGCGCTCGAACACGTGGTCGCCACCGAACGCGAGGAGGAGTTCATGCGGGCGTTCCTCCCCGGCCCGGTGACGGTCGTGCTCGAGCGGCAGGGCCACGTCCCGGACGTGCTCACGGCCGGGCGGGACCGCGTCGGCATCCGCATCCCCGACCACGACCTCGCACTCGACCTGTTGGAGGAGTTCGCGCCGATCACCGCGACCAGCGCGAACCCCAGCGGCGAGGCGAACGTCACGGACCTCGACGACCTCGACGAGTCGATCCGCGAGGGCGTCGGCGCCGTCGTCGACGGCGGCGTCCTCCCGGGCGGCGAGAGCACCGTCGTCGACCCCGGCAGCGGCGAGATTCACCGTCGCGGTGAGGGCGCCGACGAGGTCGAGGCGTGGCTCGACGAGCACTGACCGAGGCTCAGAACCCCAGCAGCGACTTGAGCGAGCGCGTTTTCGTCCCGCAACTGTCCCGGTACTCACAGGCGCCGCACTTCTGGTCATCGTGGATGCGGGAGGGCGGGCCGTCGAGGCTGCGGACCGTCCGGAGGGTTTCGCGGTAGCGGGCTTTCTTCCGAACAGTGAGACGGACCGAGCGGACCACGCCGACCGCGGGGTACTCGACGACGGCGCGGGGGACCTCGCGGCCGCGCTCCCACGCGAGCGCCTTCGCCAGCGCGACCGCGCGAACCGACTGTGGCTCCCAGACGCCCTCGGGCGGCGGCACACCTCCGGAGACGAGGACGGGTATCGGGGGGTCGCCATCGGCCCGATCGGCGCCGCCCCGGGACGAACCGGCGGCGTCGCTACCGGCGAGCAGTTTGTGCGCGACGCCGCGGCAGTCCTTCCCCGTCAGGAGCGCGTTCCGCTCGGCGGGATCGACGAGTCGGCCCCACAGGTCGCCGGCGGCGAGGCGGTCGAGGTTCTCGCGGTACTCCGCGGGGGTAACTGCGAGCGGGAGGTCCCCGAGTACGTCGTCGCTCGCCCCGCGGAGGTCGGGGTAGCGGAAGGCGATTTCGCGGCGCTCGATCACCTCGACGGGTGGCTCCCGGTCGTCGCGGTTGCGGGCGTAGTAGAGCTGTCGCGGGCAGTACGCGGCGCGGCCGAGGTCGCTTGCGGCGACGGTGTCGGACACGGGCGGGCTGGTCCCGCCATCGTACTTGAAAAGCGGCTACAGTTGGGTGTTCGTCTCGATGTCCTCGGCGGCCTCCTCCAACCCGGACTGGTGGGCGTCGCCGGTGTGGCTCTCCCGGAGGTCGGCGTCGGTGAGGAGGTCGGCGAACTCGTCGGTGAAGCGGTCGTTCGCGCGGGTCGAACGGCGGTCGGCCTCGACCACCTGTGAGTAGTGTTCGACGGTCGCCTCGGCGTCGGCAGCGACAGAAGCGTCCGCTTCTGTCTGGCTCGCGGAAGCGTCGCTTCCGCGAACGTCGAGGCGGTCGGCCCGCTCGTCCATGGGCACGTCGTCGACGATCAGCGCCCGGAGGTCGTCGAGCGGGAACGGCGCGTCGCGGTCCGAATCGCGGATCAGATGGAGGTCGGCCCGGGCGAGGAACACCGTCGCTTCGTCCGCGTCGACCGCGTCGGCGATCTCGGCGTCGCTCTCGTCGGCGTAGAAGCCCGTCACGACCCGGCCCAGCGCCTCGTCATCCAGCCCCGACTCGAACGCGTAGCGCTCACGCATCCGGGCGATCAGTTCGCGGACCCGTTCGTCGGCGTCCTCGGGCGTCGTCGCGTCGGCGAGGTCGCCGCGCTCGGCGGTCTGCCCCTCCGTCACCGACTCCTCGCCGGTGGTCTCGACGAACAGGTCCCGTAGCTCCTCGGTTTGCTCGTCCATCGGCCCGGTACGAGGGGCTACGGCCGAATAAGGGTGTGGGTGGGCCCATCTGTAAACCGTAGCGTTAAGGTCGGTTTACGGGAACGGTCGTGTATGGCAACCGCATCCGACTCCGTGGACCTCGTCGGCGACGACGTGGCCGCGAACCTCGCCCGCGCGGCGCTGCTGGCGGCGCTGATGGGGGCGTTCGCGTTCGTCTCGTTCCCGAACCCGCTGAACCCCGCGGTCCCGGTCACCGCACAGGTGCTCGGCGTGTTCCTCGCCGGCATCTTCCTCGGCCCGGCGTGGGGCGGCTTCGCGATGGCGCTCTACCTGCTGGCCGGCGTGCTCGGCGCTCCCGTCTTCTCGGGCGGCGCCGCCGGCCTCGGCCAACTGTTCGGCCCGACGGGCGGCTACCTGCTCTCCTACCCCGTCGCCGCCGCCCTGATCGGCGCGCTGATCCACGGCACCGACGGCCTCGTCGATCCCGAGGGCGCCTCGCTCGCGCGGCTGGTGGGCGCGATGGCCGCCGGCGTGGTCGTCATCTACGGCTTCGGCGTTCCGGTCTACTGGTACTACCTCGACACGAGCCTCGTCGCCGCCGTCGTCGGCGCCGGCCTCGCGTTCGTTCCCGCTGAAGCGGTGAAGGTCGCCGCCGCCGTGGGGATTGTTCGATCGGACGAAATCAGCGCGACCTGACGTGCTCGAACTCGACTCGGTGACCCACCGGTACGGCGACGGCGATGGCGACGAGCGCGCCGACCCCGCCGTCGACGGCGTCTCGCTCACGGTACCGGACGGCCAGTTCCTCGTGCTCTGTGGCTCGAACGGCTCCGGAAAGTCGACGCTCGTCCGGCACCTGAACGGCCTGCTCGAACCCGACTCGGGCCGCGTCCTCGTCGACGGCGTCGACGCGAGCGATGACCCCGTGGCAGCCCGCACGACCGTCGGGATGGCGTTTCAGGACCCCCGCGACCAGTTCGTCGCGGCGACCGTCGGCGGCGACGTACGCTTCGGCCCGGAGAACCTCGGCCTCGGCCACGGCGAGATCGACCGCCGGGCGGAACGGGCGCTCTCGGCCGTCGGCCTCGACGGCCGCGAGGACGACCGGATCGAGACGCTCTCGGGCGGCGAGCGCGAGCGCCTCGCGGTGGCGGGCGCGCTGGCGATGGAGCCCGCCTATCTCGTGCTGGACGAGCCGTTCACCGGGCTCGACGCACCCGCGCGCGACCGACTGCTCGACCGCCTGCGCGACCTCCACGCCGACGGGACCGGCCTGATCGTCGTCACCCACGACCTCCGGGACCTGCTGGGCGACGCCGAGCGCGTGGTCTGTCTCGACGACGGCGTGGTCGTCGTCGACGCCGATCCGGCCGAGGCGGTCGACGACCTCCCCGAGTACGGCATTCGCGTGCCCGACGGCTTCGAGCGGGCCTGACCGATGCTCGGCTACGCCCCTGGCGACACGCTCGCACACCGACTCGACCCGCGAACCAAGCTCGGCGTGCAACTCGCCTTCGCCGCCGCAGCGTTCGCCCACACCGACCCGCGTGGGCTGACGGTTCTGACGGGCGTGACTGCCGCAGCGCTCTGGAGCGCACGGCTCCACCCCGGATCGGTGCTCCACGATTTCCGCTACCTCCTCCCGCTGCTGGCCGCGGCGGTGCTGTTCGAACTGGTGACGCTCGGGCCGCCCTGGATCGATTTGGGGGCCGCCGTCGATCCGCTGTTGGCGAGCTATCGAACCCTCCTGATCGTCGCCGTCGCCGCGGGCTGCGTGCGGACCACGTCGGCGCGGGAGTCCCGCGCGGCGGTCCAGTGGGCGATCCCGGGGAAGCCGGGGCGGCTGCTCGGCGCCGGCGTGGGGCTGGTGTTCCGCTTTCTCCCGTTGCTCCGACAGGACCTCGCGGCGATCCGCGACGCCGAGAAAGCGCGGCTCGGCGACCAGCGGCCGACGCAGGAGCGACTCACGAGCGTCGGCGCCGCGGGACTCCGGCGAGCGTTCGCCCGTTCCGACCGACTGGCGACGGCGCTCTCGGCGCGCTGTTTCTCGTGGAACGCGACGCTCCCCCGGCTGGCCGTCGGCGGCGTCGACGCGCCGGCGCTGGCGCTGGCTGTTGGGTTGGCGGCCTACACGTTCCTCTGAACGGCCTCCCGACCGACGAGCCGGGCGAGCCAGCCAGCGAGCACGAACAGCCACAGCGCCGAGAGGGCCGTGCCGAGGACGGTGGCCAGCAGTTCGGCGGGGAAGTACGCGGACGCCGGGAGCAGGGCGTTCCCGACGACCACCGTGAGGCTCCACGTGAGGGAGAGCGGCCAGCCGAGCAGGACGCCCAGAGCGACGGCGACGGGGTCGAGCGGCGACGGGAGGAGAATGCCGAGGAGGACGAACAGACCGAGTGCAGCCGTGAGGGTTCCGACGATGGCCAGCACGGCGTCGGCGGGGGCGACGATCGGTCGGAGGGGGCCGGGGAGCGACGACGGCTCGGGGAGTCGCGGTGTGAGAACGGCGGCGACCGTGACGGCGACGACGACGGCGGCGACGACGAGGAGCGCGGTGCGCAGGAGGTCCGGTGCGATCCCTGCCGCGCCGAGAGATCGTTCGCGGTTCAGGAGCCAGAGGAGCGGGAACAGCGCGGCGAGTAGCGGGGCGGCCGCGCGGCGGGGGTGGAGGGGCACGGCCCGGATGTCGGCCGGCGAGCACTTCACCGTTCGCCCGCTGTCGGTCGTCGGCAGTCGGCAGCATTTTGCCGGCGGCGGCGCAGCTACTGAGGTATGATCGCACAGACGCGCGAGACGTTCTGGACGATATCGCCGACGGGGAAGGCGGCCTTCTACTTCCTCGCGGCGGCGGCGATCCTGGTGTTCGCCGTCGGCGTCTACGAGCGTTTCCAGCGCTACGCGCGGGCCAAGGAGGACCCGTTCCCGCGGCTCGACGACCTGCCGGGCCGCGTCGTCGACGCCGCCGGAACGGTGCTCTCGAACCGCAAGCAGTTCGACCGCGACCGCTACGCCGGCGTGATGCACGCCTTCATCCTCTGGGGGTTCCTCACGCTGCTGATCGGGACGACCATCCTCGGGTTCGACATCGACGTCTACCGCACCGTGATGGGCACCTCCTTCTTCGAGGGGGAGTTCTACCTCGCCTACTCGCTGGTGATGGACGCGATGGGGCTGCTGTTCGTCGTCGGCGTCGGTATGGCCATCTACCGGCGCTACGGCGAGCGTGACGGCCGGCTCTGGGGCAAACACACGAGTCTGGAGGACGACGCCTTCGTCTGGACGCTGTTCGTGCTGGGCGTCGGCGGCTACGTGCTCGAAGGCCTGCGCATCCGCGCGACTGGCTTCCCCGAGTTCGAGACGGTGAGCTTCGTCGGCTACTTCGTCGGGATGGTCGTCCAAGCGGTCGGTATCGACGCCGCCGGCGCCGAGTCGCTCTACTGGTGGGGCTGGTGGTCCCACTCGCTGATCGCGTTCGGCTTCGTGGCGTTCGTCCCCTACGCCAAGCCGTTCCACATGATCTCCAGTTTCGCCAACGTCGTCGTCAGCGACGACAAGGCAGGCGCCCGCCTCCCCTCGGTTCCGGCGGACCTCGACGCCGACACTGGCGCCGAGTCCATCGACTCCTTCACCTGGAGCGAGACGCTGGATCAGGACGCCTGTACGAAGTGTGGGCGCTGTTCGTCGGTCTGTCCGGCCAACGCCTCCGGACGGGACCTCGACCCGCGCGACGTGATCCTCGACCTGAAGAGCTACCGCGAGGACCTCGACGCCGGCGGCGAGGAGATCGACATCGTCGCCGACGGCGGCGAGTCGGTCATCGACGCGGGCACGATGGAGTCCTGTCTCTCCTGTATGGCCTGCATGGACGCCTGCCCCGTCGACATCGAGCACCTGACGAGCTTCACGAAGATGAACCGCCAGCTCGTCGACACCGGCCAAGTGAACAGCGAGATGCAGGACGTGTATCAGGACGTGATGCAGAAGGGCAACACGTTCGGCGACCCCAACCGCAAGCGCGGCGACTGGTCCGACGACCTCGACTTCGAGGTCACCGACGCCCGCGAGGAGGAAGTCGACTACCTCTGGTACGTCGGCGACTACCCGAGCTTCGACGACCGGAACAAGAAGGTCGCCCGGGCACTGGCCCGGGTCTTCGAGGCCGCCGACGTGAGCTTCGGCATCCTGTTCGACGACGAGAAGTACGACGGCAACGACATCCGCCGGACCGGCGAGGAGTTCCTCTACCTCGAACTGGCGGGCCACCACGTCGAGTCCTTCGAGGAGTGTGAGTTCGACCAGATCGTCTGTACGGACCCCCACTCGTTCAACACGATCAAGAACGAGTACCCGGAACTCGACTTCGCGGAGTTCGCCGACGACCCCGTGATGCCCTTTGACTACGACGAGGAGTGGAACGCCGACGGCGAGATCGGCGTGTTCCACTGGACGCAGGTCGTCTCGGACCTCGTCGACGCCGGCCGGCTCGACCTCTCGGGTGCGAACCTCGACTACACCGTCACCTATCACGACCCGTGTCACCTCGGCCGGTACAACGGCGAGTACGAGGCACCCCGCAGCCTGATCGAGGCGACGGGCTGTGAGCTCCACGAGATGCCCCGCAGCCGCGACGACTCGTTCTGCTGTGGCGGCGGCGGCGGCGGCCTCTGGATGGAGTTCGACGACGAGCCCAAACCCAGCGAGGAGCGCCTCCGCGAGGGCGTCGAGGACACCGCCGCGGCCGGCGAGATCGAGAAGTTCGTCGTTGCCTGCCCGATGTGTACGACGATGTTCGAGGACGGCCGCAAGACCGGCGGCTTCGAGGACGACCTCGAGATCGTCGACGTGGCCGAACTGCTGGAGGAAGCCCTCGATTCGCAGGGCGAACTGGCCTCGGTCGGCGCCGACGACGGCACGACCGCGGCGAGCGCGGACTGACGCGGGCGGTACCCCTTTTCGCGGGCGGGCCGAAGGAGATCTATGACTCCCGAGTTCGTCTACGGCGTCGACTTCAGCGGCGCGACGGACGCCGAACGGAACGTCTGGATCGCCGGCGGCCGACTGACCGACGACGGACTCGACATCGGGACGCTCGGGACCGCGAAGTCGGTCCTCGACGGCGACGTGTCCGGCCAAGCAGAAACCCACGCCGGCCTCGTCGACTGGCTCCGCGAGCGCGAGCCCGCCGCCGTGGGGCTCGACTTCTCCTTCGGGCTGCCGTCGACGCTCCTCGACGCCGTCGACGACCCGCCAGCGGACTGGGGGGCGTTCCTCGATTCGTTCCCGCCGGCCGACTGTGCGGACCCCGATGGGTTCGAGGATTGGGGGAAACAGCGAACCCGGGAGGCGACCGGCGGCGAGCGGGCGTTCCTGAAACGCGAGACCGACGGTCCCGTCGGGGCGAGTTCGCCGTACGGCTTCATCGGGAGCACGATCACGTACTACGGCGTCCGGGACGTGCTGGCGCCGCTGGTCCGCGGGAGTGACGGCGGGGAGGCGGTCGCCACGGTGGCGCCGATGCAGGAGCAGTCGTTCGAGGCGCCGCTGACGCTGCTTGAGACCTATCCGGCGGGCGTGCTGGGTCGGCTTGGACTCCAGCGACGCAACTACAAGGGCGCGAGTGAGGCGGAACGGGAGGCTCGACGGCGGAACCTCGATGGCCTGCTCGCGGCGGCGGACCTGACCGTCGACGACGCGGACCGCGAGACCGTCGTCGAGAACACCGGCGGCGACGCGCTGGACGCCGTCGTCGCTGCGGCGGCGGCACTGCGGGCGGTCGAGTCGGGGTTCGCGGTGGAGCGAGGTCGGTACGACGAGCGCGAGGGGTACATCTACGTCTGAGGACTGTTGCTGTGTCTGAACCGCTCACGACCCGCACCACACGCGTTTTACCCCTCCACCGACAAGCCCGTCCATGACCGACCCCGGTTCGCTCTCCGTCACCATCGTCGACGGCTACGTCGACGAGCCGGCCCACTTCGGGGTACCCCCCTACATCTCGACGTACCCCCGATTCACCGCCGGCGCGCTCGTCGACGCCGGCGTCCCCGAAGAGTCGATCACCTACCACACCATCGACGAACTCCGGGAGGACCGGATGAAGTGGGGCGACGTGGCCGACGCCGATCTGTTCGTCTACGTCGGCGGCATGACCGTCCCCGGGAAGTACGTCGGCGGCACCCCCGCCGAGCCAGACGAGGTGAAGGAGTTGGCGTGGACCGCCGACGGCGTCACCCTGCTGGGCGGCCCCGTCCGCTTCGGCGTCGGCGAGGAGAACGCCGGCGCACAGGACATGGAGCGCAAGGACCTCGACTACGAGTTCGTCGCCAAGGGCGACATCGAGGCCGCCGCCTACGACCTCGTCGACTCCGGGCTCGAAGGGTTCAACAACCGGATGCGGGACAACGAGGAACTGGACCGCTGGGCCTCCAAGGGCGCGTTCGTCGTCGAACAGCACCCCAACCACCCCGACTACCTCATCGCCGAACTCGAGACCTCGCGGGGCTGTGCGTACCGCTGTTCGTTCTGTACGGAGCCGCTGTACGGTAACCCCGCGTTCCGGACCCCCGGCTCCGTCGTCGAGGAGGTCGACCGGCTCTCCGATCACGGCGTCGAGCACTTCCGACTCGGCCGACAGGCCGACATCCTCGCGTTCGGCGGCGACGGCGAGGCCCCCAACCCCGACGCGCTGCAGGAGCTCTACGGCGGCATCCGCGAGGTGGCGCCCGACCTCGGGACGCTCCACCTCGACAACATGAACCCCGTGACGATCACGGACTACCCCGAGGCCTCGAAGGAGGCCATCGAGATCATCGCCGAGCACAACACGCCCGGCGACACCGCCGCGTTCGGCCTCGAAAGCGCCGATCCCGTGGTGCAGGAGCAGAACAACCTCCTCGTCACCGCCGAGGAGTGTCTGGAGGCGGTCCGGATCGTCAACGAAGCCGGCGGCTGGCGGCCCGCCGAGAACCGCCTGCCGAAGCTGCTGCCGGGAATCAACCTCGTCCACGGCCTCCAAGGGGAACGGCCGGAGACGTACGACCACAACCGCCGCTTTTTGCGGCAGGTGTACGACGAGGGGCTGATGCTCCGCCGGATCAACATCCGGCAGGTGATGGCCTTCGCCGGCACCGAGATGGGTGACACGGGGGCGGATATCGCCAAGGAACACAAGGCGCAGTTCCAGGACTACAA
The DNA here is from genome assembly GCF_026616205.1 of Halolamina litorea. Lineage (NCBI taxonomy): Archaea > Methanobacteriati > Methanobacteriota > Halobacteria > Halobacteriales > Haloferacaceae > Halolamina > Halolamina litorea. The sequence goes on along the minus strand of NZ_JANHGR010000002.1, from coordinate 261,309 downwards.
GAAGGCCGTCCGGGAGCAGGTCGACAACCCGATGCTCCAGCGCGTCGCGCCGCCCGGCACCGTCCTGCCGAACGTCCATCTGGAGTACCATCAGGACGGCAAGACGTTCGGCCGGCAGTTGGGTACCTACCCGCTGCTGGTCGGCATCCCCGGCGAACGCGAACTGGGTCGGGCCATCGACGTGGCCATCGTCGACCACGGCTACCGCTCGGTGACGGGCGTCCCCTACCCGCTCGACGTGAACGCGGCGTCGATGGACGAACTGACGACGATCCCGGGCGTCAGCAGCGGCCGAGCGGGCGACATCGTCGTCTCCCGGCCCTACGAGTCGGTCGCGGAGGTCGACGAGGTGGCTGAGGTGGACCTCTCCCGGTTCGCTACCGTCGGCGACGCCGAGGTCGACGTGACCCGGACGTTCGAGCCGAGCGGCCGCGCGGACTGATGAGCGGTCGAACGCCGGTCGAGCGCGTCTCCGTCCCTGTCGAGACCCGAGCACCGACGGGGGCGACCAACGCCTACCTCGTCGGCGACGACCCGGCGCTCCTGGTCGACCCTGCGGGCCGAACTGCCGAACTCGACGCGCTCGTCGACGAACGCGAAATCGGCACGATCGCGCTGACACACACCCACCCGGACCACGTCGGCGCCGTCGCCGACTACGCCGCGGAAACGGGCGCCGAACTACTCGCTCGCCGACCCGACCGCTTCGCCGCCGCGACGGGCGTCGACGCCGACCGACGGATCGGGGAGGAGAGCGAGATCACCACCGGCGCCGGCGCGGTGACGGTGCTCGACACACCCGGACACGCGGTCGATCACGTCGCGTTCGAACTCCCCGACGGGGGCGTGATCTCCGGGGACCTCGCCGTCGCCGAGGGGAGCGTCGTCGTCGGCGCGCCCGAGGGCGACCTGCGGGCGTACCTCACCGCGCTCAGGCGACTGTGGGCGCGGAACCCCGATCGACTGCTTCCCGGCCACGGGCCGACGATGGTGGCGGGGACGGGCAGCGACGGCCCCACGCCGCGAGAGAGCCTCGAACGGCTGATCGCTCACAGACTCCGGCGGGAGCGATCGGTGCGTTCGGCGGTCCGGGGCGGCGCCGCCGACATCGACGCCGTGCTCGACGCCGCCTACGAGAAGGACCTCACCGGCGTCCGGGACCTCGCGCGGGCGACCGTGCTGGCTCACGTCGAGAAGCTGGCCGTCGAAGGGTCGGTGACGTGGGACCCAGCACACGGTCGCGTCGGGCGATCGTAGCCGGGAACGGCCGCGAGACCACCATCGTCTCGAGGGTCGCCGCGCGTTACCTGCTCGCGGCCGTGGATCCGGGGGGGCCGCGACGCGGCGACGACGTTTTCCGAACCGGGCGCCGAGTCCGACCGTGTCCCTGACGCAGGAACTCGACCGGGCGCGCGCGCTCGACGAGGCCGAGTTGGCAGACGCGATCGAGTCGATCGGCTTCGAGTGTACGCGCTGTGGCGCCTGCTGTACGCGGGAGGAGACCGAGTCGGGCGAAACGGAACCCCACACGGCGACAGTGTTTCCCGACGAGGTCCGTCGGCTGCAGGAGGCCGGCGACGGCGCGGGGGAGGAACGGGAGTGGCGCGACGTGGCCCGCCCGATGCCCTACGGCCTCTCGGAGGGCGAGGACGGTCCCGAGGGCGAGACGTTCGAGTGGGCGCTGCAGAACGACGCCTGCGGCGACTGCGCGTTCTACGCCGAGGAGGACGGGCTCGGGGCGTGTACGGTCCACGAGAGCCGGCCGCTTATCTGTGAGACCTACCCCTTCAGCGTCGCCCTCGACGGCACCGCCGAGCCCGCCGGGGAACCCGTCGACAGCGAGGGTCTCGTTCGGGCCCACGAGTGTGAGGGGTTGGGTCGCGACATCCCCCGCGAGGAGGCCGAGGAGCTCGCGGCCGCGCTGAAAGAGCGGGCGATCCGGGAACTGGAGGAGGCCATCGCGCTCCGCGAGCAGTACGAGCCCGCGAGCGTCGGCGACGGCGACGTCGTCGTCCACGACTCCGAGGGCGCCAAGCGGCCCGACGGGACGCCGGTCGGGCGGTAGTCGGGGGACAGCGGCGTTCACGAGCCCCGTGAGAGCGGTACACATATTACGCAGGGCCGACTGGTCGTATCCGAGTCTTAGCTATGGAAATCTCCGACGAACTCCTCTGTCTGTTCAGTGCGACGGTCCGGGAAGAAGGCGAGCGGTACGTCGTCGAGGTACCGAAACGCGAGATCGAGCGCGGGTCGCTCTCCTCCGGGGATACCTACCGAGTGGCCCTGATCAACGGCGACACGAACGGCGGCGACGGCGACGGGGCGACGCAGTCGACGACGAGCCAGCGGGCGGCCGATGGCGAGCCACAGCCGCCGGTCGAGCGCGGCGAGGTCCGCTACGTCGAAGTCGAGGACATCGGCAAACAGGGCGACGGCATCGCTCGCGTCGAGCGCGGCTACGTGATCATCGTCCCCGGCGCGGAAGTGGGCGAGCGGGTGAAGATCGAGGTCTCGGAAGTGAAGTCGAACTTCGCGGTCGGCGAGATACTCGAGGAGTAGCTACTCGACGCGGGCGTTCCACCAGGAGACCGAGCAGAGCTTCTCCCCGAGCGAGGAGCCGCCGATGGCGGTGTCGAGGCGGCGGAACTGCCCGGCCATCGCGTCGGGTATCTTGCGGTAGAAGCCGTAGGGCAGGACGAAGTCGTGTTCCGCGTCGGCCAGTTCGAGGCCCGCGGAGTCGAGCAGATCGTGGACCTCGTCGCGGCCGTAGAGGTGTGAGCCCATCGGCAGCAGCCGGTTGTAGAGCACCCGCGTGCTGAAGTCGTTGAACGTGTCGAAAAAGACCTGTTCCTTCGAGACGCGGGCCATCTCGGCCATGAACTTCCGCGGGGTGGGTGCGAGGTGGAAGAAGCGCATCGCCACCACCGTGTCGAAGTGATCGTCGGGGAAGGGGAGCCGCGCGGCGTCGCCGCGCATGAACTCCACGTGGTCGTCGACGCCGGCCTTGTGGGCCTTCGCCCGCCCCTGGGCCAGCATCGCCTCGGAGATGTCCAGTCCGACGATATCCGCGCCGCGTTCGGCCATCATCACGGTAAACCGGCCGGTACCGCAGGCGATCTCCAGTACGCTCCGGTCCTCGACGGGGCCGATCGCATCGAGTACTGCCTGCTTCTCCCGGCGGTCGATCAGGCGGCCGCCGCGGGAGAACCGCTTTGCGTCGTACTCCTCGGCGACATCGTCGGCCTGGTACCACTCCTTCCCTTTCACGCTATCGGCAGTCACGGGCCGAACACTAAAACCGTACTGCTTGCCGAACCGGGGGCGGCGACGCCGACAGGGCGGTCGGCGCTGGCCGTGCAGGCCGTCAGGGACCCATCGAGGGGCGTCGACTAGTCAGCCGCTCGTCATGATTCGCTCGGTCGGGATCTTGATGAGCACGCGCGGGCCGGACTCCTCACCGTGGTGTGGGTACTCCTCCTGTCCGAAGTAGCGCTGGGCGAGTTTGTCGATATGGTCCTTGGCGCCCTCCTCGGTCATCTCGGCCTCGCCGCGGACGGCGACGTAGCGGTAGCCGTCGTCGGGGTCGGTGACCGAGAGGCCGACTTTGGGGTTGTGCCGGACGTTCTTCTCCTTTCGGCGGCCGCGGGCGGTGTTGACCAGCACGTACTCACGGTCCTCGTGGTCGACCCAGACGGGGGTGACGTGCGGGACGCCGTCGGGACCGATCGTCGAGAAGTGCGCGAACGATTCGGACTCGAAGATGTCGACGTGAGACTCAGGTATCACGTTCGGCCGCTCGCGCCGGTAGGACGTAAGGGTTCGGCAGGCGCGGCCGACCACGTTTTAAGTTTCGCCCCGGTGAGAGTCGGGTATGGATCTCTCGGTAGTGGTCCCGACGCTCAACGGCCGGGACCGCCTCGCGGCCAGCCTCGACTCGCTGGCGGCCCGGGCGCCCGGCGCGGAGGTGGTCGTCGTCAACGGCCCCTCGGCGGACGGCACCACCGGGATGGTGCGAGAGCGCGACGACGTGGACGTGCTGGTGGAGATCGCCGACCGCTGTATCAACGTCGCCCGCAACGCCGGGACCGCCGTCGCCAGCGGCGACGCGATCGCCCTGCTCGGGTTCGACCTCCGGATCGCCGAGGGCTGGGCCGACGCGATCCGGGACGGGCTCGCGGCGGCGAGTGCGGTCAGCGGCCCCATCAGCCACGGCGAACGCGGGGACTCGGCCACGGAGCCGGAACGCCGAACGATCGCCGGTCGCGAGGTGACCTACTTCAGCGGGGACAACGTCGCGTTCCGGGCGGCGACGCTGCGTCACACCCTCGACGGCTTCGACGAGTACCTCGCTGTCGGGGGCGCACGGGACGCCGCCCACCGACTCGCGGGCGCCGGAAACGAGGTCGCGTGGCTCGATTCGATGGCGGCGACACGGAGCGAGGACGCCGCACCCGGGGGCCCACAGCCCCACGGGCCGGACGAACACGACCGGAGTTGGAAGTACCGCTCGCTCAGCTACCGGCTGACGAAGAACTACGGCCCGCGGCCGACCGTCGCGCGCCGGACCCTCTCACACGCGGCCGCCGACGCCGCCGACGCCGCACGGGCGGTGTTGGGGGGCGACGGGACGCCGACGTCGTGGTTCAGCAACGGCCGGGGCGTCGTGACCGGGATGGCCCGTGGGAGCGCAGACGGCCTCACGGCGCGGGCCCGGGACCGGACGCCCGCACGAAACCCGAACGGACTCTCCTTGGAGCGCGAGCGGGCGGTTGCCGTGTACGATTGGCGAAAGTAGGAGGCGGCGACGGGCAGCCGCCGGTGTCGGAAGTGGATGGCGGCGACGGGCAGCCGCCGGTGTCGGAAGTGGATGGCGGCGACGGGCAGCCGCCGGTGTCGGAAGTGGATGGCGGCGACGGGCAGCCGCCGGTGTCGGAAGTGGATGGCGGCGATAGTCAGCCGCCTCAGAGACTCACAGGTCCGGCAACAGCCCGGGGACCACCCGCGCGGGGTTCTTCGTGAACGCCCGGCGCATCGCATCCTCGGGCACGTCGAGGGTGAGGATCTCCATGACGCCGACGTTCGGGTGGACCGACGGCGCGCCGCTGCCGAACAGGATCCGGTCGGGGTGTTCGAGCAGCCCCTTTTCCAGCACGTCCCGGTCAGGGACGTACGCCGTGTCGAGGTAGAGGTCGTCGTACTCGCCAAGCAGGTCGAGCGCCGAGCGCATCAGGTCCTCGTTGAGCGGGTAGCCACCGAAGGAACTCAACACGACCGGGAACCCCCGGTCGAGGAGCGTCTCGGCGACGGCACTCGGGGGGTACTGCTCGCCGCCGTGGACGACCACGGGGTCGTCGGTCGCGGCGAGTTCGTCGAGGACTGGCTCCGTGGGGAGCCCGTCGTGGGCGGGGTCCAGCGTGAAACCGTGGTAGCGGTCGTCGTAGGCGTACTGCTCCACGTCGCCGGCGGTGGTGTGGTGGGACCGCGGGCGCGAGACGGCGTTGACCAGCGGGCCGACGACGCGCTTGACGCTCCGCGGGCCGCCGAGTCGGGCGAACGCGATGATCGGGCGGTCGATGCTCAGCCGCGCGACGGCGTTGTTCGCGCGGAGGTAGCCCTCCCCGCGGGGGGTCCGCCCGGGCGAGGCCGCCGCGCGCTCGACACCCGCTTGGTGCATCTCCCGCTCCAGCCGCTCGGGCGAGACCTGGCGCCCGCGGACGGCAACGGCCTCCTCGTCGGGGTCCAACCGGGTATGGACGTCGACGACCCGGAAGCCGTGTTCCAACTCCAACATCTGTTAGGGGGTTCCCACGCCGACGCAAAAAGGGCGGGGTCGACTCCGGCCGGTCCGGTCGTCCGCGCTGACACGCCCCTCGTGCGGGCTTCTGAACCCTTAACTGCGGCCCGCCCGATTCGCCGAGCGATGAGTGATCTCCCCGAGGATTTCGACTGTACGATCACCGACTGGGAGTACATCTACGGGCTGTGTCGGGACGTGGCCGACGACGTGCGCGAGGACTCCTTCGAGCCGGACGTAGTCGTCGCGCTGGCCCGCGGCGGCTGGTTCGCCGGCCGGTGTATCTGTGACTTCCTCGGCCTCGACGACCTGACGAGCCTGAAGATGGAACACTACGTCGGCGCCGCACAGAAGTCCGACAGCGCCGAGGTGCGCTACCCGATGCCCGAGGGAAGCGTCGAGGGCAAGGACGTGCTGATCATCGACGACATCGCCGACACCGGCGGCTCGATCAAGCGCGCCGACGAGTACGTCCGCGAGCGCGGTGCCGGCTCGGTCCGGACCGCCACGCTCCAACTGCTCGACACTTCCGAGTTCGACCCGGACTACGTCGGCGAGCGACTGGCGGAGTGGACGTGGGTCGTCTACCCGTGGAACTTCATCGAGGACATGGTCGACCTGCTCTCGGGTGCGATGGCCCAGGAGGACGGGGCCGAGGTCTTCGACGAGGAGGCGATCCGCGCGCTGCTCGCCGAGCACCACGGGATCGACCGGATCGAGATGGAGATCGCCCAGCCCGACCGGCTGGAGGAGGTACTCGACGAGATGGTCCACCGGGGCTACCTCGCCGAGGAGGGCGATGCGTGGCGGCTCGTCTCCGAGGACGGCAACGCCTGAGCCCGCGAAGCTTCTTTCCGCGCCCGCCCCAAGCTTCCGGTATGAGCAGACTCCGTTTCGCGCTCCTCAACGCCGCCCACGGCGACGAGAACACCAGCCGGAACTTCCGGCGGGAACTCGACGCCGACCTCGCCGAGTTCGACGCCACCGAGGGCGAACTGCCCGCCGACCACGCCTTCGACGGTGTCGTCATCACCGGCTCCCGCTCGTCGGTCTACTGGGACGAGGCGTGGATCCCGGCGCTGATCGACTGGGTCGCCGAGGCCCACGAGCGCGGCGTTCCGATCCTCGGGGTCTGTTACGGCCACCAGGTGCTCGCCGAAGCCCTCGGCGGCCGCGTGGCGGGGATGGACGATTTCGAGATCGGCTACAACGCGATCGAGCGCCGGCCCGAAGCGGCCGACGACGAACTGCTCGGGGACCTCGGCGACGAATTCACCGCCTTCACCACCCACGGCGACGCCGTCGTCGACCTCCCATCCGAGGCCGAACTGCTCGCGGAGAACGAGTACGGCGTCCACGCGTTCCGCGCGGGCCACGCGTGGGGCGTGCAGTTCCACCCCGAGTACGACGTGGCGACCGCCGAGGAAGTGACCGAGGGCAAGCGCGATCAGATCGGCGACGAGCGCGTCGATGCCGTGCTGGCCGACATCACGCCAGCGAACTACGAGGCGGCGTGTGAGGCCAAGCGGCTGTTCGAGAACTTCACGCGGTACGCACGAGGGGTCGCCGACGACCTCGACGCCGAAGCGAGCGCCTGACCGGCGGCGGGACTCGCAGTACGCGCCGCCGTGTGTGACCACGGATAGCGAACCGCTTTTGCCGACTCCGGACACACGGCCGCCATGCTCGACTACGTCGGACTCGAGGCGGACCTCGGCGAGGAGGAACGACTCATCCGCGACACCGCGCGTGACTTCGTCGACTCGGAGGTCCGGGGCGACATCGGCCAGCACTGGCTCGACGGGACCTTCCCGACGGATCTGATCCCGAAGATGGGCGAGCTGGGCTTCTACGCGCCCAACCTCGACGGGTACGGCTCACCGAACGTCTCCGAGACGGCCTACGGCCTGTTGATGCAGGAACTCGAAGCGGCCGACTCGGGGCTGCGCTCGATGGCCTCCGTGCAGGGCGCGCTGGTCATGTACCCGATCCACGCGTTCGGGAGCGAGGCCCAGAAGGAACGCTGGCTGCCGAAACTCGGCGCCGGCGAGGCGGTGGGCTGTTTCGGCCTGACCGAGCCCGAACACGGCTCGAACCCCAGCGCGATGGAGACGTACGCGGTGAAGGAGGGCGACGAGTACGTGCTCAACGGCTCGAAGACGTGGATCACCAACTCCCCGATCGCCGACGTGGCGGTCGTCTGGGCGAAGGACCGCTCGGCGGAGGGGAACCCGGTCCGCGGGTTCCTCGTCGAGACCGACACCGACGGCGTGACCACGAACAAGATCGACGAGAAGCTCTCGCTGCGGGCGTCGATCACCGGCGAGATCGCGCTCCAGAACGCCCACGTACCCGAGGACGCCGTGCTGCCGGGCGTCACCGGGATGAAGGGGCCGCTCTCCTGTCTGACCCAAGCGCGCTACGGCATCGCGTGGGGCGCCGTCGGCGCCGCGCGGGACTGCTTCGAGACCGCACGGGAGTACGCCATCGACCGCGAGCAGTTCGGCGGCCCGATCGGGCGCTTCCAACTCCAGCAGCAGAAACTGGCGGAGATGGCGACCCAGATCACGACCGCGCAGTTGCTCGCCTACCGTCTGGCGGACCTGAAAGAGCGCGGCGACCTCCGGCCCCAGCACGTCTCGATGGCCAAGCGCAACAACGTCCGGGTGGCCCGCGAGCAGGCGCCGGTCGCCCGCGAGATGCTCGGCGGCAACGGTATCGTCGCCGACCACTCGCCGATGCGCCACATGGCGAACATGGAGACGGTGTACACCTACGAGGGCACCCACGACATCCACACACTCATCCTGGGCGAGGATCTGACGGGGATCGCGGCCTTCGAGTAGGTCGGTTCGAGCCCTGCCGCGGTCGCCGTCAGCGACGGGGATCGCGGCCTTCGAGTAGGTCGGTACGTTTTTCAAACCGTTCACCGACCGTTCACACGTCTTCTCCCGGCCGGAGCCGCAGCACCGTTCCGGCCGGCCGCCGCCCGTCACGCGGCGCCATCATGTCCGAAACAGCGATCCACGACGCCCTGACGACACACACCACCGACTACGAGATCGTCCGCGAACTGCACCGCGTCCGCCCACACGCCACCTACGAGGTGCGCCTCAAGGGCGAGCGGGCGGTCTGCAAGGTCGAAACGCACCCCGAAGCGGACCTCGGCGCCGAGGCCGCGGCGATGCAGTACGTCGGCGAGGCCACGAGCGTCCCCGTCCCCGAACCCCTCGCGGTCGGCGACGACCACCTCGTCGCGCGCTGGATGGACGCCGTCCCCGAGGACGCGCCGCCGCGGGACGAAGCGCGTATCCGGGCGTTGGGCCGGGGACTGGCGACGCTACACGCCGAGACGGCGGAGATCGGCTGGACGGGGGCCCTCCAGCCCGCGAGCGCCGTCGACGACCCCGCGACGCCACCGATCGACAGCGATCCGCGCTGGAGCGACACCCTGCTCGCGATGCTCGAAGACCGGGCGCGCTATCTGGCGGAAGTGGGCTACGGCGGCCTCGCGGGCGAGGTGCTCGCGTGGGCCCGCGAGGAGCGCGACCTGTTCGACACGGCCGGTGACGCGGTGCTCTGTCACGGGAACTACTTCGGGGAACACGTCGCGATCGGCAAGGGCGCCGATCAAGTGCACGTCGCCGTCCGCAGCAGCGGCGACGGCGTGCACGTCGCGCTCGGCGGCGAGGGGGACGAAATCGCGGCGGTCATCGACTTCGAACACGCGCTGGCGGCGCCGGCCGGCTGGGACTACCTCCGGACGGTCATGCCCGTCTTCGGTCCCGGTGCCGACCACGGGGTGCCCGAGCGCGTCTTCCGGGAGGCGTACGAGTCGGTCCGCCCGCTGCCGGCGGGGTTCGACCGGCGTCGGGAGGCGTACGTCCTCTGCAACGGCCTCTCGTACCTCCGGTCGCTGCACCTCCAGCGCGGGAACCGGGACCCATCTCACGCCGTCGCCCGACGCGCCCGGACGATGGCGACCGCTCTCCGGGACCGCCTCGCCGAGCAGCGGACCTGACAGTTACCCCATGCGTAACTATACCCGTGTGGATGCCGGACAGAGGACAAGGCCGATGGCTGACCCGAAACACGACGATGGCGCCCGCCTCGATCTCGGCGACGAGGAACAGTGGGTCCTCCACACCGCGCTGCTGCAGTATCTCGATCGGCGCGCCGAGGGCGGGGCCGACGCCGGCCCGTCGACGGCGCCAGTCGGCGACGACGCGGGGATGGAAGCGGAGAGCGAAACCGCCGTGGAGCTGCTCACACGACTCGAAAGCGAGGACGCGCTGTGTCTCGACCGCGAGTCGCTGCTGCTGGTCCGAGAACTGCTCTCGGAGTACCTCGCCGGGGCGCCGCTCCGTGACCGCGCGACCTGTCGGAGCGTGCTCGCGGAAGTGCGCGACGAGCTATAGGCCGTCCCGACTGACGAGCCTCCCCCACCAGTCACGCCGGTCGGCAGCCCAGCGGTAGAGCCGCTCCCGAAGGCGGTCGTAGCCCGGTACTTTCTCCAGTAGCCAGAACGCGCCGACGAAGACGACGCTCATCCTGACCAACACGCCCTGGATCGCCGCCCCGCCGGAGTAGACCGCGTCATCGGTCAGTAGGTGCGCCGACTCCTGCCAGCCCTCGGGCAGTCGGGCTTTCTGGTCGGGCGAGAGTTCCGCGAAGCCGACCGGCTCCACGTCGCCGAACCGGACGCCCAGCGCCGCACACCACGTACAGAACCCACAGTCGTCGTCGTACACCATCCGCGGCTTGGCCATACCCCGGTTTTCGGCGGGCAGGGGCTTCGACTTTGTGGGTGAACCACCCGCGTCGACTCCGGTGCCCGCCCCGTTTAAGCCGCCGGCGCTCCAACGTCGGGGTACGATGCCCGCCACGAAGGAGGTCAAGTGTACGAGCGACGACTGCGAGCTGGACATGTTCGAGAACCACTACACGTACGACATCGCCGACGACCACAGCGTCGAGGACCTCTCCTGCCCCCTCTGTGGCGGCGGGAGCCTCGAAGAGATCGAACTATGACGGACCTGAGTGACATCGGCGGCTCGGCCGTCGACGCGGTGATGGAGCGGGTGGGTCGCGGCGTGAGCCGGATGCAAGAGCGGAAACCCCTGCCCTACGACCTGCTCGAGAGCGAGGACGCCTACCTCGTCGTCTTCGACGCCCCCGGCGTCGAACCCTCGGACGTGCAGGTGCGCTTCGTAGACGGCGAGGTACAGGTGCGTGCGGACCGCTTCCGGGCGTTCCACGAGGATTTCGAGACGCGGTTCCCCGGCCGCGGGCTGGCGCTGTCAGGGCGCGCGAAACTGCCGCCGGACGCGCTGGTCGACGCCGAGGGCGCCGACGCGACGCTCACCGACAACGGGACCCTCGAAGTCAGAATCCCCAAGGACGCGAGCGGCACCGAGGTGCCGATCTCTGCCGACGAGGCGGAAGCGGAGGACGACCCCGACGACGCGGGCGACGCGTAGCTCAGATCGACATCCCTTCTTCGACGGCGAACTCGGGGACCCCGGTGAACCGGCCGGGGTCGTAGCGTTCGATCGGGTCGCGCTCCCCGAGGACGAGGTCGGCGATCGCCTCGCCCGTCCCCGGCGCACGCAGGAACCCGTGGCCCTGCCAGCCCGTGGCGACGTAGAGGTCCGACTCGACGGCCCCGAGCAGCGGCTCCCGATCGGGGGTCGCCGTGGCGATCCCGGCCCACGCGGCGTCGGCGTCGGCGTCGTGGCCGGTTCGGCTGCGCACGGCGTCGAGTGCGCCCTCGACGAACCAATCGTCGCCGGTGGGCTCCCAGCCGTCGGGGTCGATCTCCTCGGGGACCGTTCCGTCGCCGGCCAGCAGCCCCGAGGGGTGGGGGCGGAAGTAGACCCCCGCCTCGGCGTCGTGGACCATCGGCCCGGCGTAGTCGGCCTCGGAGACGAGCGCCTGTACGCGGTATGGCTTGATCGGCAGTTGGATGCCCGTCGGCGCCAGCACGCGCTTGCTCCAGCCGCCGGCGGCGACGATCACGGCGTCGAAGCGCTCGTTGTCGACACGGGGGCCATCCCCCTCGTGGGAGAGACTGGCTTCGACGCCCGTCCAGCAGTCGACACCGGCCTCGCGCGCTTGGTCGGCCATGGCCGCGACGTACGCGCCCGGCCCGGGTGTCACGTACGCCGCGCGCTCGGTCACGGCCGCGAGGCCGACACCCGAGAAGTCCACCTCGGGGAAGCGGTCGGCGATCTCGGCAGGCTCGTGACAGCCCACGTCGACGCCCTGCTCGCGGGCCTCGGCGACCTGTTCGCGGAGCGCGGCCTGTTTGTCCTCGGCGTCGGCGCCGACGAGCGTGACCTGCGGCGTCGGCTCGACGGAGAAGCGGTGATCACGGTCAGCCAGCCACTCGAAGCGGTCGAGCGAGCGCGTGGCGATTTCGGCGCCCACGGCGTCGGTGGGGCGGGGCGCGAGCAACCCGGCCGCACGGTGGGAACTTCCCTCGACCTGCTCGCGGGGGCTGGTGCGGTCGTCGCCCAGTTCCGAATCGCGCTCGTAGAGGCGCACGTCGACGCCGGCGGCCGCGAGGTCGTGGGCCGCGGTGACGCCGACGGCGCCGCCGCCGACGACGGCTACGCGCATCGACCCTCCGGCCGCGGCTGGTCGACGGGCGATCGGTGGGTAGAGCGTCCGGTCATGCGAACCGTTCGCGTGCGCTGCTACTTAGCGCCTCGGTCGTCAAAAAGGCGAGTCCGGGGTCGGCCGGTCCGCTGGTGAGGGGGCGAAGCCGACTACGGCGTCGGTTCGGCCTCTTCCTCGTCGGCGGCCTCGGCGCCGTCCATGCTCCGGAGCGCCTCGATGGCGGACTCGCGGTAGTTGTCGGGGTCGAGGTCGTCGTAGCGGTCCGCGGCCATCCGGGCGTACTCGTTCCCTTCGTCGTCGAATGCGGCGACGCGCTCGACCGTTCGCTCGGCGGTTTCGACGACCCAGCGGTCCCGGGTCGCGGCGTCGACGACGGTGATCGACTCGGGGCGAACCGAGACGTTCACCGTGCCGTCGTCGGTCTCGTAGGTTCGGGGTTTGCCGACGACGGCGACGTAGGCGGGCGGTTCGAGATCACGCAGCGTGGAGGCGGCCTCGGGCTGGTACTGGCCGGCGTAGACGAAGAACGTCCCCGTCGGGTCGACGATACGACCGCGCCAGTACTCGTTGTCCTCGCCGATGTCCTCCTTCTCGGTCAGGGTGCCGACGAAGAACACGCGGTTGGCCTTCTCCCCCGTCGGGAGGAGTTGGTAGGCTGGGGCGCGCTCGTCGTCGGACTCCTTGAACGTATGGCTGGCGTCGTTGAACTCGGCGGCGAAGACGCGGCGGGCGACTTCGCGCATGGGGGCGTTGTTGGACATTTAGATCGACCTCGCTTTGATCAGCACGCTCTCCGGATCGGCCGGCGTGTCGAGGCGCTCGAACTCGTCGACGAGCACGTAGCGTCCGAAGACGGGGCCAGAGACTTCGAAGTAGTGGCCCAGCAGGTCGCCCTGCATCTCCTCGACGACGACGGTCGTGTCGAGGGCGTCGGTGGCCATCTGTTTGGCTTCCTCGAGGTCGATCCCGGTCAGTTCCTCGGTGGTCTCCTTGTCGAAGATGACCTCGCGGACCTCGTTGCCGTCGTCGAGGACGGCCTTGATCCGGAGGTCGAACTCGCCGTCGACCTGCCCGTGCTCCGAACAGCGGCCGTTCTGGAGCACGCGCGTGCAGTCGTCCTCGGGACAGCGCTTGATCAGGCCCGAGCCCGACTGTACGTCGACGAGCGCGCCCTCGACGGTGATGGCGTCGTCGCCGACCTCGATCTCCTCGTCGAGTTCGGTGATCGTCGTGGTCTTGTTGAGTTTGACCGAGAAGCTCCCCTCGTACTCGTCGGTGACGACGTTCGAGAGGGCGTAGCTCGTGCCTTCCTCAAGTTCGGGGAGGTCCGAGGTGTCGAAGGCGACGAACTTCATCGTCCCGCTCTCGTCGCCCAGCAGGCCCACCTGCGCGATGGACTCGTGGCCGGGCTCCCAGAGGTCGGCGACCTTGACTTCGAGGTCGACCCACTGTTCGTCCTCGTCGATGTCGCCCAGCAGGGTGAGTTCGCTGTCGCCGCTGCCGAGTTCGTCGCGTTCGAGGTCGGCCTCGTCAAGGTAGTGGCTGACGACGCTCCGGCGCGCCTCCTCCAGGGGGACGCGGTACTCGTTGACGAGCGTCTCCAGTCGCTCCTGTACGTCGGCCTCGGTTACGTCGAGATGGTCCGAGAACTGTTCGGTGATCTCCGCTGCGTGTGTCTCTAACTCGCTCATGGGTTGCCTGCCTCCGCCTGTGTTTCGTCGGGAGGCACACGGGGATTGGTTCCTAACAGTATTTAACGTTCCGCCGGCGCGGCGGAACTGAAAACCGCCAGACTGCGACGCCCCCGCGGGAGACGGCGGCGGTCGGGCCGCTGGAGCCGTTCGGCCAACGACGCCCGACGCCTCTTTGGGGGCGGCGCTCCCACGGTCGACTATGGACGAGCGGCTCGAACGGTTCATCCGGACCAAACTCCGGAGCGCGGGCAAGCAGTTCGAGGAGGCCCGCGAGGCCTACCGCGAGGGGCGGGCGCCAGCGGAGTTCGACCTGCCGAGCGACGAGCACGGCCGGGCGAAGATCGTCTGCCGGCGCTACGCCGAGCGCCGCGCGGCCCGGATCGACGGGAAGGGGCGGCCGGCCTGTTTCGACGCCGACCACCCCGACTGCCGGGGCTGTGCGGAGGACATCCGCGAGGGGGTCGTCGAGACGTGGTGAGCGGCGACGAGACCACCGTCGCACTCGTGCTCGCGGGCGGCATCGGCTCCCGGCTCTACCCGGCCAGCCGCGCCGACCGCCCCAAACAGTTCCTCCCGATCGGTGGCGAGGAGTCCCTGCTCGCCCGGACCGTCGAGCGCGCCGATTTCGCCGACGAGGTCGTCGTCGCCACCCGGCCCCGGTTCGCCGACGAGATCGGCGACCACGCTCCCGGGGCTGACGTGCTGGTCGAGCCGGACGGCAAGGACACCGGGCCGGCGCTGACCTACGCGACCCACCGGCTCCGCGAGGCGTACGGTGACGACGCCGTGATCGTCGCACTCCCCAGCGACCACTACGTCGGCGACGACGACGCGTTCCGCGGGACCATGGCTGCAGGCGCACGGGTGGCCCGCGAGACGGATCGCCTCGTCACCTTCGGGGTCGCGCCGGAACGGCCCGAGACTGGCTACGGCTACATCGAGCCGGGCACCGCGCGGACGGCCGCCGGCGACGACTTCCACGAGGTCGGGGCGTTCCACGAGAAACCCGACGCGGAGACCGCCCGGGAGTACGTCGAGGCGGGCTATCGCTGGAACAGCGGCATGTTCGCGTGGACCCCCGCGGCGTTCCTCGACGCCGCCGCGGAGTCGCCGCTGGGGCCGCTGGTCGAAGCGTTGGACGCGGGCGACCCGGCGGCGGGGTTCGACGCCGTCGACCCGGTGTCGGTGGACTACGCGGTACTCGAACGCGCCGACGAGGTTGCGGTGGTGGACGCCGCGTTCGCGTGGGACGACTTGGGGTCGTGGGACGCCCTCGACCGCGTGCTGGAGCCGGACGGCGACGGCAACGTCACGGCCGGCGACCACCTGACCATTGACGCCGCGGACAACGTCGTAGTGAGCGACGACAAACACGTCTCGCTGGTCGGCGTCTCGGGGCTCGCCGTCGTCGCCTACGACGACCGCGTGTTGGTGGTGCCGAAAGGCGAGGCCCAGCGCGTGCGGGAGTTAGTCTCGCTGCTGTCCGAAGAAGGGTCGTTCTAGTCGTCGTGGGTGCGGCGCACCCGCACCTGTCCGTCGCTGGTGACGCCGACCAGGAGTTCCTCGCGCACTTCGCGCCCGTGGACGGCGTCGCCGGCGGCGTCGCCGACGATCTTCATCAGCTCCGGGGCGGCGTAGCCCACCTTCACGCCCGCCTCGTCGCAGGCCTCGTACACCTGCTCGGGCACGTCGTAGAGGTCCGTGTTGGCGGCGACCCGGACCCGGACCGGTGCGGAGAGCGCCTCCGCGAACGAGACCGTCTCGCGGGCCTTCCGGACGTTCTCGCGGGCGCTGGCTTCGACGCTGGAGACGTTGGCGCGTGAGGTGCCGAGTCGGTCGGCGATGTCGGACTGGCGGAGCCCGCGCTCCCGGAGCGCGAGTACCTCCGCCTGTCGGTGTGTGAGGACGTTGTTCGCGGCGTCGAACCCCGCCCGTGCGAGCAGTTCGTCGGCCGTGACGGTGCCGTCCGACTCGGGGTCCGTGTCGGCGGTGCCCCCACCGCCCCCAGCGCTCCCCTCGCCCGCCGCGTCGCCGTCGTTCATGGGACCTCGTGGGCGCTGGGCGCTGAAAAACCTACAGTTCGGGGTGGATCACTGGGTCCACCGGACCTCGTACTCGAGTTCGTAGCGCGCCTCCCCGGTCTCGGAGTCGGTGAGCCGCTCGAGTTCGACCTCGAAGCGCGGGCTCTCCGGGACGGCGACCGTGTGTGACGCCGTCTCGCTCTCCAACTCGACGGTTCCCGTCTCGATCTGTTCGGCGGCGGCGACGAGCGCGTCGGCGATCTCCGCACGGGGCAGGACCTCCTCGGCCTTGAAAAGCTGTTCTTCAGGCATCACGAGACGGGTTACACTGCAGCACAAAGTAGGTACGCCCGGTCCGCCCGGCTCAGGCGCCGTCGCCGCCCCAGAAGTTGTCTCGGGAGCCGAGTCGCTCGCGGTCCCGGGTGGGTCGGCCGCGCCCGTCGTCGTCGTCTTCGTCTTCCTCCGCCTCGGCGTCGGCGGCGTCGTCACCGTCGTCGGCCGCCTCGTCTTCGTCGGCCTCCGGTTCGAGGGGCATCTTCTCGATGACCTTGACCGCCTTCGCGTGGTTCGACATCACCTGGTCGATGCGGACCCGGGCCCGACACTCGGGCAGGAGTCCGTCGACCATGACGATGAACCCGTCTTCGGTGCGGCCCACGCCGGCACCGCTCTCGTGGATGTCCGTGACCTCGACGACGACTTCCTCGCCGGGCTTGACCGGCTGCTCCTTGAGCTCGTTGATGGGCATATCGTAATGGTTGCACCACTCGGCACCCCCTTTGTCGCCGTAGTGCTGACAGCCCATCCCATCGATTCGCTCGTTGAAACTGGGGCAGTCGTCGGCGAGCGGACAGTCCGGCATACAGGAACCTAGATAGCCGACGCTCTAAACGTTTCTGACTCCCGGACGGCCGCGTAACTCCGCGCTCGGCGCCTCAGATGAACTCCCGGACCTCGGAGTACCACATATCGTGGTGGTCGACGGCACCGACGCGTCGGGCGATGTCGACCGCGAGGGCGTGCCAACAGCGCTCGCCCGCCTCCCTGTCGAGGTTGTACGCCGAGTCCGCGCAGGTACAGGAGCCGTCCTCGACGACGTACTCGTCCTCGTGGCCGACGACGACGGTGAAGTCACGGTACTCCTTGACACGGCCCTCAGAGACGGCCTCGATGGCCCGAGACCCCCGGTCGCCGTGGGCGTCGAGGATGGCGGTCACTACCTGCGGGGTGAGTTCCCCCGCGTCGGCGAGCGTATCGCGCCAGTCCTCGTCGGGCACGCGAGAGCGTTCAGCGCGCCGGGGCAAAACGCCACCGACTGCCCGCCCCGCTTCCGCCATCGTCAAGCCCGTGCCGTGAGAGCACTGGGCATGGACTGGCCCCGCGTCCATGCGGTCTGGAAGCGGGTGATCGCGCTGGCGTGGCCGGTGATGGCCGAGCAGACGTTCCGAACGCTGATGCGGACCGTCGACGTCATCGTCACCGCGACGTTCAACCCCGCGAGCGTCGTCGCCATCGGGCTGGCGGACCTCTACGCCCGGATGCCGCTTCGGATCGGCCTCGGCCTCGGGGGCGGCACAATCGCGCTCTCCTCGCAGGACAGCGGCGCCGACGCCGACGCCAACCGCGACGAGGCGATCACGCAGGGGATCCTGCTCGGTGCGCTGCTGGGCGTGCCGTTCATGCTGCTGGGTGCGTTCCTGAGCGAGCCCGCGATCCGGGTGTTCGGCGCGGGTCAGAGCGTCGAGAACCTCGATCGGGTGGTCGATCTCGGCTCGACGTACCTCGCGATCATCTTCGCCACCGCCCCCGCGCGCCACGTCGCACTCATCGCCGCGCGGGCGCTGCAGGGCACCGGCGACACCCGGACGCCGATGTACGTCAACGTCGTCGCCAACGGCATGAACATCGTCGGGAGCGTCGCGCTCGGCTTCGGCTACGCGCCGCTGGGGATCCCCCGACTGGAGATCGTCGGCGTCGGCGTCGCCACCGCGGTCGCGAACGTGTTCACCGCCGTGATGCTCTGTCTGGCGATCGCCACGGGGCGGTCGAGCGCCTCGTTCTCGTGGCCGACTGACTTCGTGATCGCCCGGCAGTTGGTGGCCGTCAGCGCGCCGAAGGTCGCCGAGGGGTTCGCCTCGACGATCGCGGAGTTCCCGTTCAACGCCATCCTGCTCGGCTTCGGCCAGCCGGTCAACGCCGGCTTCCAGATCGGCCGCCGGATGTACCAGCAGGTGACGGGGCCGCTCTCCCGGGGGTACAACGTCGCCGCGAGCGTCGTCGTCGGCCAGCGGCTGGGGGAGGGTGACGCCGAGGGCGCGCGCTTCGGGGGGTGGGCCGTCGCGGGGCTGGGACTGGTCAGCGTCGGCAGCATCGGCGTCGGCCTCGTGTTCGCCGCCGACGCGTTCGTCTCGCTGTTCACGAGCAACCCCGAGACGGTCGACTACGCCGTCGCGTTCGCACAGGTGTACGGGATCTGCGGGGCGGCGCTGGTGGTGTTCTCCGTGCTCTCGGGCGGGCTACAGGGCGCAAGCGAGACGCGTATCCCGTTCGTCGCGCGGACGAGCGGCGTGTTCGGGCTCCAGTTGGGGCTGACCTACCTGCTCGGCGTGGTCCTCGGCTGGGGGCCGCTGGGAGCCTACGTCAGCATCGGCGCCACCTACGTCTGGATGGCACTCGTGGTGGCGACGGGGTTCCACGTCACGGGCTGGGCCGGCCGTGCGGCGGAGATGATGGAGGAGCGCGGCTCGGACGTGACGATCTGGGGGTGAGAGAAGCGGGCTGGACCGAGTAGCCGGGCTGTCGGCCCTCGGTCGAGGCGGTGCCGACGCCGGTCAGTAGAGGAACTCGT
The DNA here is from genome assembly GCF_026616205.1 of Halolamina litorea. Taxonomy (NCBI): domain Archaea; kingdom Methanobacteriati; phylum Methanobacteriota; class Halobacteria; order Halobacteriales; family Haloferacaceae; genus Halolamina; species Halolamina litorea. The sequence continues at coordinate 242,331 of NZ_JANHGR010000002.1, read as the reverse complement.
CCTCGACCGTGCGATAGGCGGCTCGGTTTTCGACTTCCTCGTCGTCCGTGTCGAACCACGAGAGCAGGCGTTCGAAGCCGGTTCGTCGTCGGATGTCGTCCCCGCTGATCGCCATGATAATAGTCACCATGGACCCCGGGTAGTTAAGCCTTTCTCCGGAACCCAAACGTTGATAAGCCATCACGATTTCGACGGGCTCTCGCGGAGGCGACATCTCTTAACCCATGAAGGCAATAGGTGTTCTACGATGGCTCAGACGGGGCAACAGGAACTCACCGAGCGGTTCATCCAGTTCTACCGGAACTACTACCGGGACGAGGTGGGGCGCCTCGCCCAGGAGTACCCCAACGAGCGCCGGTCGCTCTACGTCGACTACAACGACCTGTTCACGTTCGACCGCGATCTCGCGGAGGATTACCTCGCGAAGCCCGACCAGATGCAGGAGTACGCCGAGGAGGCGCTGCGGCTCTACGACCTCCCGGCCGACGTGAGTCTCGGGCAGGCCCACGTCCGCCTGCGCGGGCTCCCGACCGAACAGACCGTCGACATCCGCGACCTGCGCGTCCAGGACGACCACATCGGTTCGCTGGTCGCGGTACAGGGGATCGTGCGGAAGGCGACTGACGTGCGGCCCAAAGTGACCGAAGCGGCCTTCGAGTGCCAGCGCTGTGGAACGATGAGCTACATCCCCCAGACCGACGGCGCGTTCCAGGAGCCCCACGAGTGTCAGGGCTGTGAGCGACAGGGCCCATTCGCGGTCAACCACGATCAGTCGGAGTTCGTCGACTCCCAGAAGCTCCGGGTACAAGAGAGCCCCGAGGGGCTTCGTGGCGGTGAGACGCCCCAGAGCATCGACGTGGACATCGAGGACGACATCACCGGAAACGTCACCGCCGGCGACCACGTCACCGTCACGGGCGTCCTCCACATCGAGCAGGTCACGCAGGGCCAGGAGAAGACCGCGCTGTTCGACCTCTACATGGACGGCGTCACCGTCGAGATGGAGGACGAGGAGTTCGAGGAGATGGAGATCACCGACGAGGACATCGCCGAGATCGTCGAACTCTCGAACGACCCCGAGATCTACGAGAAGATGGTCGGCTCCATCGCGCCGGCGATCTACGGCTACGACCAGGAGAAGCTCGCGATGGTGCTCCAGCTGTTCTCCGGCGTCACCAAACACCTCCCGGACGGGTCACGGATCCGTGGCGATCTCCACTTGCTGCTGATCGGGGACCCCGGTACGGGTAAGTCCCAGATGATTTCGTACGTCGAACAGGTCGCGCCGCGATCCGTGTACACCTCAGGGAAGGGTTCGTCCGCGGCCGGTCTGACCGCCGCCGCGGTCCGCGACGACTTCGGCGACGGCCAGCAGTGGACGCTGGAGGCCGGCGCGCTCGTCCTCGCCGACAAGGGCATCGCCGCGGTGGACGAACTCGACAAGATGGACAGTTCGGACCGCTCGGCGATGCACGAGGGGCTCGAACAGCAGAAGATCTCGGTCTCGAAGGCCGGGATCAACGCCACCCTGAAGAGCCGCTGTTCGCTGCTCGGCGCCGCGAACCCGAAGTACGGCCGCTTCGACCAGTACGAGCCCATCGGCGAGCAGATCGACCTCGAACCGGCGCTGATCTCCCGGTTCGACCTGATCTTCACCGTCACCGACCAGCCCGACCCCGACCACGACAGCCGGCTGGCCGAACACATCCTGCAGACGAACTACGCAGGCGAACTCCACACCCAGCGCGAGAAGGTGCCGAACTCGGAGTTCACCGCCGAGGAGGTCGAGAGCGTCACCCAGGAGGTCGCCCCGGACATCGACGCCGAACTCCTGCGGAAGTACATCGCCTACGCCAAGCGCAACGTCTACCCGACGATGACCGAGGAGGCCGAGGCGGCGATTCAGGACTTCTACGTCGACTTGCGGTCGAAGGGCGCCGACGAGGACGCCCCCGTCCCCGTCACCGCCCGGAAGCTGGAGGCGCTCGTGCGGCTGGCGGAGGCCTCCGCGCGGGTGCGGCTCTCGGACCGCGTCGAGGAGAAGGACGCCGATCGGGTCATCGAGGTCGTGCGGGACTGTCTGGAGAACATCGGTGTCGACCCCGAGACCGGGGAGTTCGACGCCGACGTTGTCGAGACGGGGACCAGCAAGACCCAGCGTGACCGGATCAAGAGCGTCAAGGCGCTCATCAGCGACATCGAGGAGGAGTACGACGAAGGGGCACCCGTCGAGGAGGTCCTCGACCGCGCCGGCGAGGTCGGGATGGACGAGGACAAGGCCGAACGCGAGATCGAGAGCCTGCGGAAGAAGGGCGAGCTGTACGAGCCCGTACAGGGCCACCTCCGGACGACCTGATCGGGACCGACGGCGCCAGCCGTTCTCGGCAACCGTTATGGTCCCGGGCGCGCCACCGACAACCGACGTGGACCACATCTCCGCGCTGCGTAACGTCGAGGAGGCGCTGCGGGCGTTCGAGCACGGCGAGGCCGACCTGACGACCACCCAGCGGCGGGTCCAGTCCGTGCTGCAGAGCTACGCGACGGAGTTCGAGGCCGACGAGCGCCGACCCTACCGGGCCCACGGCGAGGAGCCCGCCGACGGCGTCGTCGTCGTCGCCGCCGACGCCGAGACGGCCAAGGAGCGGGTCCGCGAACACGCCGACGCCGAGACGGCGACGTTCGACGTCGTGGCGCTGTGAGCGGGTCGGGAACCCACGAAGCCGAAAAGCCTTTGATAGTTCCCATCGTCGGTTCTCACGAGGAAACGGCCGTGACAGGAACGCAGACAGCCGACGAGCCGACTGATCGCCTGACCGACTCGAACAGCGTGCTGCTTCTGTCACCATCGTTTGCCGACGGGAGCGACTGTACGGAGTTGCTCCAGCCGGACGCGGCCGCCGAGACCAACGTGCTGTGGGTCTCCTACACCAAATCGCCCGACAAACAGCTCCAGCGCTGGCGGAAGCGTGCCAGCGGCCGCCCCGCCAACGTGGGGATGGTGAGCGTCGAGGACTCGACGCGTTCGGTCGCCGCCGACACTGGCGGCGCGACCGAGCCGTCACTGCCCGAGACGCCCGTCGAAACGGTCGCCAGCCCGAACGACCTGACGGGGCTGGGTATCCGGATCACCGAGTTCCTGAACGACTGGAAGGGCAACGGCAACCGGACCACGGTCTGTTTCGACTCGCTGACCGCGCTGTTGCAGTACGTGGAACTCGAAACCGCCTACGAGTTCCTCCACATCATCGGCGGCCGGATGGCCAGCAACGACGCGCTGGCACATTTCCACATGGACCCGGACGCACACGACGAACAGACCGTCGAGATCATCACGAGCCTGATGGACGCCGTCGTCGAGATCGACGAGCACGGCGAGCGGAACGTTCGGACACGCAAGCCTTAATTTTCTCAGCACTCAGCAGCAACCAAATGCTGCTGGTCGCGACCTACTCCCGTGAGGCACGGACGAGCCTGCGGAACGTCTGTCGGAGCCACGAGACGGCCGTCGTACGCCGGTTCGGCCGGGCCGCGCTGCTGGCCGAAACCGAGTTCGGGGCGTTTCTGGCGTTGCGCCTGCGGGAGAAACACGGCGACGACGTGCAGGTAGAACGGACCGCCCCACTCAACGAGTACGCCGCAGTCCCCGACTCGGTCCGAGCAGCCGCGGAAGCCTACGAGGACCGCGACCAGCCGAGCACCCCCTACACGAAGTTCGCCGCCGGGACCGACCACCCCGAGCCAGCGGCGATGCAGAGTCGGGAGCTCTGATGCGGATCGTTTACGACGGGACCGTCCTCGCCGAGGGGCAGGGGGCGGACCTACGGGACCAACCGATCGGTCCCGACGCGGTGGAGATGGCGGTTACGGGGGACCACCCGGCGCTCACGGTCGACTGTCCCGAACCGCGCCGGTGGTGGGAGTCGCTTCGTCGGCCCGACGACGGCACGCCGGCACTCGATCGGATCGTCGACGCCGCACGCTCGCGGGGCCACCACCCACCGGCCGAGCGCGCACTCGCAACAGCCCAACGGGACCTGCAGCGTGTTCGTGTCGAGACGGTCGACACGGCGGCGTCGCGGCGACGACTCGCCGACGCCGGCACCGAAGTTGACCGGCTGCGAGAGCGTGTCGCGGCCGCACGGGGTCGACTGGAGAGCCGCCGGGAGTTGGGCGCTGACACCGCCGAGGCAGCGGCCGCACTCGACGACGCCACGCGCCAACTTTCGGAAGCCGAGACCGAGCGGATCGCCGCCGAACAGGCCCACGACGCCGCCCGGCGGCGAGCACGCGACGCCCGCGCGGCCCGCGAGCGGCGACTGCGGCTACAGGACCGGGTTGCGAACCGCCGGCGGGACGCCCGGCGGGCGCTGGCGACTGCCGTCAGCGAACGGTTCGCGGCCGCCGTCGAGGCCGTCCCCGGATCGGCCTCGCTCTCGCTCGACCCACTCGGAGTCGACGGCGACCCGATCACGGCGGCACTGGCGGCCGCGCGGGTCGCGGACCTCCGGGCGCCGGTCGTCGACGCCACCGGACGGTTCGACGGCGACGTCGAGGCGGCTGTGGCGGCACTGGACGATCCCGTCGTACTGGTGTGAGCCACCTCTTTTGGCGGAGGGCGCACCACACCCGGAGATGGATCTCGACTGGACACAAACCGCCACGGCGGGGGTGACCCTCGTGACGGTCCAGCTCCGTAACGAGCGGGCGAGCGACCGGCGAGTGCGTCTGGCGAACCGACTCGACGGCCCCGTACTGCCACCACGTCGACACGGCGTACCGGAGGCCGGCTGGGAGCGTGAGGAGGTGACCACGGTCGTTCCAGCCGGGGGGACAACCGCGCTCGGCTACGCCTGCCCCGCACCGGCGGCGACACCACCGGTTTCGCTCGAAGCGATCGGCGCCCCGGGAGACGGGGCGAGCGCGACGGCGACGGACGCGGCCAGATCCCTCGGCGATCACCGACCACCGAGCGACGTACTGAGAAGCGGTGGCGAATCCGACGGACCCGACACGACCGACAAGACCGGCACCAACGACACGACCGCCGCCACTCGAACCACGCCGCCGGGGGGCGCTGCGGACGGCCCTACTCCGGCGATTCCGGAAGAGGCCAACCCACTCTCGGTGTACCGGGAGCGAGTCGAGACGGCGGAAGCGCTCGGCGCCGTCGGCGTCCCAGCCGCGGCGTCCCTGCTCGAAGCGAGTGGCGGACTCACGGGCGTCGAGTCGCTCGCTGCCGGCCTCCATGCGGACGCCCGGGTACTCCGCGCGATCGCGGCGGCCGCCGAACGGCTGGCTGATCGCGCCGACGCGGCGACGCCGCCGACCGAGGCGCTCGCGAGGCTGTCGTGATCGTCGCCGTCGCCGGGGGGAAAGGCGGCGTCGGGAAGTCGACTGTCGCCTACAACCTCGCGGCCGTACTCGACGCCGCCGTCGTCGACGGCGACCTCTCGATGGCGAACCTCCCGGCCGGGACAGGGCCGACGCTACACGACGTCCTCGCCGGGCGCGCCGACCCCCGCGAGGCCGTCCGCGGCGGGCCGGTCACCCTTCTCCCCTGTGGTCGCTCGCTGGCCGGCGCCCGTGCGGCCGATGTCTCGGCGCTTGGAACGGCGCTCGCGCCGGTCGAACTGGATCACGGAACCGTCGTGATCGACTGCCCGGCGGGACTGCGAGCGGACGTGGGTGTCCCGCTGGCGGTCGCCGACGTCGCCGTGATCGTCACCGCACCGGAGCCGTTCGCACTGGCCGACGCGCTCCGGACTCGGGGGTTGGCCCGGGAACTCGACGCGCCGCTGGCAGGAGTCACACTGAATCGAGTGGTCGACGATCCACCGATCCCGACCGTCAGGTCCGCACTCGGGGCGCCTGTCGAATCGGTACCAGCGGACCCGCGCGTGGGGCGGTCCGTGACCGAGGAGCAACCGGTCGTCGACGCCGCGCCGGACAGCGAGTCGGCGGCGGCGTTCCGAGCGGTGGCGGCTCGGGTCGAACGCGGCGAAGGGAGTCGTCAGTCCCGCAGCGCCTGATACGTCGTCCGAACCGTCACCGCGGTCACGTCGGCGACCGCAGCAGCCTCGTCCTGTGTGACCGCCGTCCCCTCCTGTTTGGCCGCCAGATAGAGCGCGCCCGCAGCGACGCCGCCGGGGTTGCGTCCGTTGGCGTGGCCCGACTCGACCGCCTCCTCGGCCAGGTCGCGGGCGCGCCGGCGGACCGCCTGCCCGAGGTCGAGTTCGCTGACGAACCGTGCGAGGAACTCCGCCGGGTCCGCGGCGGCGACGGGCAGGCCGAGTTCGCGGTTCAGCGCGTCGTAGGCGGCTTGGTGCTCGTCGGCGGTCGCCTTCGCGGCGTCGACGATCTCCGCGGTCGTGCGCGAGATGCCCGCGACCCGGCAGGCGGCGTACACCGCGGCGCTGGCGAAGCCCTCGATCGAGCGGCCGCGCAGCAGGTCCTCACCCTGTGCGGACTTGAACAGCGCACACGACTGGTCGCGGATACGGTCGGGAAGCGAGAGCGCGCCCATCAGCCGGCGGATCTCGGTGAAGCCGTACACTTGGTTACGCTCGCGCTTCGATCGGATCTGGGTGCGCCGGTGCTGACGGCGCAGGCGCGACCACTTGCGGCTCTTGCCACGGCCGCTGCGGCCGATCTCCGTCGAGAGCCCGCGGTCGTGTCGGGAACGAGTCAACGGCGCGCCACAGCGCGCGGGGTTGCGGTCGTCGTCGTCGAAGCTCCGCCACTCGGGGCCGCGGTCGAGTCGGTCGGTGGAGACGATCAGCCCGCAGCTCGAACAGACGGTCTCGTCGCCGTCGGCGGTCAGTCGGCCGTCACACTCGGGGCAGCCCGTGGAGCGGGTCGTGCTCATACTCGGAACTCGGTCCCGATCGGATACATAAACCCGGGTGGTTCCCGAAGTTCCGACCCCGATCCCGTCGGTCGAACGTACCGGTAACCGGTACGTTCCACACCGAATCGCTTCCGAAGATGATTCAGCGGAGAAAAGTCTTAAACTATCCCAGAAAGAACCGTCGTGTATGACGCTCTCGGAGATCGCCGCCGGGATCGAGGTGACCGCCGAACAGGAGGCCCGCGGCGTCGCCGCCGTCGACGAGACGGGTGCCGACCTCGTCGAGCGGTTGCGAAGCCACGTCGACGCGCTTCCCTGTACGCCCGAGGCGGCGGCGACGGTCGTCGAGACCCACGCGGCGGGGACGAGCGTGGGCGAGAGCGCCCGCGAGGCCGGGATCGCGCCCGTCACGGCCGCGAAGGCGCTGCACCGCTGTGGGGTCTCTGGCGTGACGCCGCTCTCGCCGATGGCCCGTGAGATCGTTCGGGACTGGCAGGCCGGCGACCTCCCGCGGGCAGACGCGCTGGAACTGACGGGCGCGACCGAGGCGGAGTTCGCGCTCGGGAGCTACATCGAGAGCCACGACGCCGACCCGGGACTGTCGGCCGCCGTCGCCGACGTGGGAAGCCCGGCGGGCGGGGCCGACCCACTGTCGGACGCCATCGGCGACGCCGACGAGTTCTTCTAACGGTCGCCGAGCGAGGTGACCGTTTCGACGATCCCGACCTCGGCGAGCGGCAGGTCTAGCTCACGGTCGAGGACGGCGTCGGCGACCCTCGCGAGCGCCTCGGCCCCCGCGTCGGTTTCGAGGGCTGCCGGAGCCTCCGCGTCGAACCGCAGGATCACGGCGTCGGCGTCGCTTTCGGGGATCGCTACCTCGCCCGCCCGGTCGACGGCGACGACGGCATCAGCGCTCGTTCCCACGTCCTGCAGCCGACCGCGGGTCATCTGTGCGGCGTCGACGCCGCGCTCCGTCGCCGGAGTGACGACGGCCACCCGCTCGGCGGTCGTGACGGCGGCGACCGCGGGGTTCGACCCGAGCGGCGGCGTATCGATCAGTACGCGGTCGAACTCCCCCGCCGCCTCGTCGATCCGGCGTTCGAGGGCCTGTGCGGCCTCGGAGGTCTTCGCGCGGGCGAGGCGCTCGAACGGTGCTCGTGCAGGGAGACACGCGACCCGGCCCGATTCGGGAAGGTCCTCCAGATCGAGCGCGGCGCGGTCGGGATCGGGGTCGTAGTCGACGAGCCCTGCGGCGAGCGGTTCGTCGACGGCGTCGGTCGTGAGCGCGGTGGCATCGGGCTCGAGCCGCCCCGAGAGGTGGCGGGCGATCCCCTGCGTGTCGTAGGCTGCGTCGATGACGGCCACGTCGTCGCCGGCGGCGGCGAGCACGGTAGCGAGTTCGAGACAGCTCCGGGTCGTCCCCGCGCCGCCGGTCGCGCCGACGAACGCCACAGTCGTGACTGGCATGCGGTTGGTTTCTCTCGCTTCGAGTGAAAAACTCTGTGTCGATCGGTGAATCGAAGTCGGTCAGGCGTCGCGGATCGCGTCGGCGACCGCGTCGAGTTCGTCGTCGGTCGGCTGGTCGTTTTGGGGGTTAATCGCGTGGAACGGGCCGCCGCCGTCGCCCTCGAAGCGCGGGACGAGGTGGACGTGCGTGTGGGGGACCTCCTGTCCGGCGGCCTCGCCGTCGTTGATGCCGATCGAGACCGCGTCGGCGTCGGTGGCGTCCTCGATCGTAGCGGCGAGTTCGTGGACCGCGCCGAACAGTTCCGCGGCCTCGTCGCCGGGTACGTCGTTGAGTCGGGCGTAGTGGCGCTTGGGGATCACGAGGGTGTGACCCGCCGCGAGCGGGTTGGCGTCGAGGAAGGCGATGGCGTGGTCGGTCTCCTTGACGATCCGACCGGGGATGTCGCCGGTCACGATACCACAGAACACGCAGTCTTCGGCCATACGCGGCGGTTGGGCCCGTCGGGCCATGAAGATGGGGGCCTAGCCGTCGACGGCCGCGTCGAGGACCGCCCGGAGGTCGTCGAGGTACGCCTCGCGGTCGTAGCCCAGTCGCGAGAGCCACACGTCCCGGTAGGCCGGATGGAGGACCGGCACGAGCGTCAGGTCGAGCGAATCGATCCGGATCGGCTCCAAGACGCCGTCCACGAAGCCGTCGAGCGACCGGTCCTCGAAGGCGAGCATCGACGCTGTGGCGTGTTTCCCGGTAGCGACGACGGCGTCCGGTTCGATGTGCTCGATCTCGGCACGGAGGTGGTCACGGCAGTTCTCGCGCTCCGCCGCGGTCGGTTCGCGGTTGGTCGAGGGGTCCTCGAGGTCGGCTGGGAAGCACTTCACGGCGTTCGTGTAGAACGCGTCTTCGCGGCCCACGGCGGCCATCGTCTCGCGGATGCGGCGGCCGGAGTGGCTGGCCGTGTAGGCGAGGCCGGTCCAGTTCCCGCCACGCCAGGCGTCGGACGCCGGCGACGGTCGGCCGGCGTCGGGTTCACCCGACTCCGCGTCGGGCGTCCCCGCACCGGGTGCCTCGCCGACGACGAGCACGTCCGCGTCAGAAGGGCCGTTCCCCCACGCGATCCGGTTCCGACACTCGACGAGCGCCGGGCAGCGCTCGCAGTTCGGTTCGAGGACGAGCGCCGAGTCGGGGTCCGGGAACTCGGGGTCGTCGGGGTTCGCGGCGTCGTCGTCGCCATCGCCGCCGTCGGCAGGCATTCAGATCAGGTCCGTGAGGACGGGCGCGACCGAGATCGCCGACACGTCGCGTTCGACCGTGTCGGTGCCCCAGATGCCGGCGAGGCCGGCCTGCTCCAGTTTGGTTCGGGCGTTGCCGACCAGCATCGGGTGGACACAGACGACGAACACGCGGCCGACCTCGCGGTCGTGGAGCGCGGCGATCGCCTCGCTCATCGTCGAGCCGGTGGCGACGATGTCGTCGACGAGCACCACATCGCGGTCGGCCACGTCGGCGTTGCCGGGGGAGACCGTCACCTCGCCGGTGTCGTAGTCCCGTACCTTCTCGAAGTAGTCGGCGTCGCCGCGGCCGTAGGCGTCGCGGGCGGACTCGGCGATCTCGACGGCGCCGTCGTCTGGCGCGACGAAGACCGGGTCGTCGAGGTCCTCCGGGAGCGGCTCGGCGAGTCTGGGCGCTCCCTCGACGACCTCGCAGGGGGCGTCGAAGAACTCCGCCACGTCGGGCTCGTGGGGCGAGACGAGGACCACGCGGTCGGTGCCCGGCGAGAGCGCGCGGGCGACCGCCCGGGCCGAGACCGGCTGGCCGGGCTTGAACGCACGGTCCTGTCGGCCGTAGCCCATGTAGGGCAGGACCGTGATCACCTCGCTCGCGCCGGCCTCGCGGGCGGCGTCCTGGAGTTGGAGCAGTTCGAGGTGGGCGTCGGCGGTGAGCGTCGAGCCGACGACGACCGCCGGCTCGTCGGTCAGCGCCTCGGCGTCGGCCTCCGAGAGCGCGGTGCAGCGCTCCCCGTCGGGGAACTGGTCGTAGCTCACCCTCGCGAGCGCGTGGTCGGTCGCCTCCGCCAGTCGTGCCGCCAGCGACTGGGAGTGCGAGCCCGGGAGTATCATGGAGGTGGCTCGCGCCCGCGCCGGTAAACACGTTTCCGTTGGCCCCGATAGCGGCCGAGTTTTACTCGGCGTCCGGCGTCGGCGCGGGCCCCGCCGCGGCGGCCCGAACCCCCGTGACGCCGATCATGCGCGAGCGCCAGCCGTCGCCGGCGTCGGCGAGCAGCGATCCCGACTCGGTGGCGGCGACGACGGCCTCGTCGGTGTACGCGAAGTCGACGATCCGGTCGTCAGTCGGGAGGTCCAGTTCGGCCCACTCGCCGCCGCCGTGCTGGCGGCCGAGGACGGTTCCGACCTCGCCGACGGCGTTCGCGCGTTCGCCGTCGGTCGCGACCGTCTCGTGGACGCCCTCGCGGGCGAGCATCCAGCCGTTGCCGAGTTCGTAGAGGCCCGAGCCGACTGCCGCCAGCGGGGCACCGCGGGCGGCCACGTCCCGTGCGTCGTCGAGGCCGGCGTCGACGGGTCCCGTAGCGGTGACACGGTGGACGCCGTCGCCGGCCGCGACGAGTCGACCGTCGATCGCTCGCACGTCGTCGACGGTGGCGAGGTCTTCCCAGTCGCTCGCGGTCGGGTCGGGGCCGGCACCCGCCGGGAGCGGGAGTCGCGCGAGCAGGCCGTTCTCGTCCGCAGCGACGACGGCACGATCAGGGCCCTCGACGACGCCGACCGCCGTCGCCGGGCCGAACCCGGTCTCGTGGAATCGGGACGGATCGGCGTCGGACGCGACCAGCGTCGCCTCGTCGGTGGCGAGCACGAGCGTTCCCTCCGGGCCGAGCGCGAGGTCGCGGGCCGTACAGCGCCGTTCGAGCGAGAACTCCCCGACGGCGTCGGCCGAGAGCCGCGCGACCACCAGCCCCTGCTCGGCGGCGACGAACACCGGCGTCGGCGCCGCCGCGTCGTCGAAGACGCGTTTCTCAGAGATCGTCGGCATGGCCGGGGGTGGGGCCCCGGCGCGCAAAAGCGGTCCCCTCTGCTACCGCGAGGATAGCTCGCCGACCAGTTCGTCGAGCGTCGCGAGGTCGTACTGTCCGGGAGCGGTCGCTTCGGCGGCGTCGACGGGGGCGTAGCCGATCTTGGAGCCGTAGACCGGCGCGACCGCACGGGTGTGCCGGCCGGCCTCGCCCATCGCCATCGTCGCCACGCGCTCGCCGGCGGCGTCGGCGGTGTTTGTCGCCGACAGCAGCGAGAGCGCGTCCCCGCGGTCCTCGGCGGTGACTGCGAGCTTTCCCACGTCGCCGGCCGACGCGGCCGCCGAGAGCAGCGAGACCATCGCGCGCTCCGAGGGCGTGCCGGCGAAATCGTGAACCGAGACGACGACGTCGACGCCGAGCGCCTCTGCTTCTTCGGCCACCCGGACCGCGCGTTCCTCGCGCCGGAGCGCCGCCAGTTCGATGTCGACGGCCGCGACAGCGTCGTTTCCGAGTGCTGCCTCCAGCGCGTCGAGGCGGGCGGTCTCGGCATCGGCGTCGCTCCCGTCGACCTCGCCGCCCTCCCACGCCGGGCGGTTGGTCACCAGCAGCGGCAGCTCGCCGTCGTAGGCCGCCAACTGTCGGACCGGGTCGGCCGCGAGGTCCATCCGGAACTCCACGAGGTCGGCGACGCCGCGGGCCGTCGGCTCGTCGTCGAGGTCGGCCGTGGCGGCGACGAGGGTGAACGAGTCGAACACGGTCGGACGCTGGGGGCGAGGGACCAAACCGGTTCGGGCTCCGGCGCGGGGTATTTCCCCGGCGCTCTCTCACTCCCGCTAATGCGACTCGTCTCGCTCGCGCCGAGCGCGACCGCCACGCTGGCGGCGATGGGCGGCGCCGACGAACTGGTCGGGGTGACCGTCCACTGCGACCCGGGTTCGGGGACCGATCCGGAACGCGTGGGCGGCTGGCTCAATACGGATTACGACGCCGTCGACGCCCTCTCGCCGGACCTCGTGCTCACCAGCGACCCGCTCCAACGCGACACCCGTGACGAACTCCGCGAGCGCGGGCTGGCGGTCCACCACAGCGAACCCGAGACACTCGACGATGCTGTCGACGGGTTCGCGGACCTCGGGCGCGCGGTCGGGTACGCCGACGCTGGCGCGGAACTGGCCGCAAGCGCCCGCGAGCGGCTGGGAGCCGTGCGCGCGGCCGTCGCCGACGAACCCCGGCCGACGGTCTACTGCGAGGAGTGGGCCGACCCGCCGATGGCCGCCGGGAACTGGGTGCCCGAGGCCGTCGACGCCGCTGGCGGCGACTACCCGTTCGCCGATCCGGGCGAGCGCTCGGGGGAGGTGACTCGGGAGGAAGTCGCCGCCGCGGAGCCCGATTTCGTGATCCTGCACCCCTGCGGGAAGGGTGATCGGGCCGACCCCGAGGAGTTCCGGGAGCGTGGCTGGGCGCCGGATGCGGAGGTTCACGTTGTCGACGACTCGCTTCTCAATCAGCCCAGCCCGACCCTGCTCGACGGCGTGGAGCGACTGGCGGCGGTTCTGCACGGTGTTGGAGTCGAGTAAGTCAGGAACGGAGTTCCACGACCGACCAGACGAGCGAGACGGCGAGCAACAGGAGGCACCCGCCCATCAACAGCGGGTCGCCCCAGTAGAGGACCAGCACGCCGACGGCGACGACGGTCTGCTGGGCGGCGAACACCATCCGTTTGAGCGACTACCCCTCGTCCATCGGCCCGACTTCGACCATTTCCAACAAAACCGTGCCGTTCCGACGAGCCGACCGAAACCGATAGGCCCGCCGGGGCGCCCCTCTCGGCCATGCGAATCGCCGTCGGGAGCGGGAACCCGGTGAAGCGCCGCGCGGTCGAACGGGCCGTCGAGGCGACCCTCGACGCCGATATCGAGGCCGTCCCGGTCGACTCCGGAGTGAGCGAACAGCCGCGCGGTCGCGCCGAGACCGTCGAGGGAGCGAAGAACCGTGCGGCGAACGCGCTCGCGGCCGGCGAGTACGACCTCGCGGTCGGGCTGGAGGGCGGCGTCGCCGAGGTCGAGGGCGCCGACGGGCTGTTCCTGATCATGTGGGCCGCCGTGACTGACGGCGAGCGGGTCGGGCTGGGCTCGGGATCGGCGTTCCGGCTCCCGGAAGGGATCGGTGACCGCGTCCGCGCTGGTGAGGAACTCGGGCCGGTGATGGACGACGTGCTCGGCGAGGACGACGTTGCCAAAAAGCAGGGCGCCGCGGGGGCGCTCTCGGCCGGCGTGGTGGATCGGGACGACGCGCTGGCGGCGGCGACGGCGGCGGCGATGGGGCCGTTCGTGACCGATCGCTACCGAGACTGACCGTTACTGAGCGGTCGGCTCCTCGGCGTCCTCCACGTCCTCGGCCTCCTCGACCGCGGTCGTGAGCGAGACGTTGAGCGCGAGCATCGAGATCACGCCGCCGACGACGGTGACGGCGTTTTTCAGGAAGTGGTCGACGATGGCCGCGCCGAGCGCGACGGCAGTGGTGACGGGCGTGAGGCCGGCGACGAGCAGCGTGAACGCCGCCTCGTACAGCCCGACGCCGCCGGGGGTCAGCGGGATCACCTTCGCGAGGTTCCCCACCGAGACGGCGAAGAAACAGACCGTCACGAGCGTCGCAGTCGTGAGCCCGGGGTCGAACGCCTGCAACACGAGCACGGCCGTGAGCACGTCGAGCGTCCAGATGACGAGGCTGGAGGCGCCGACGCGGCCGAACGCCGCGGGGTTCCCGCCGACCTGCTGGACGTCGCCGACGAAGCGCTCCAGCACGCCCGCGACGAAGTCGGCGTAGGAGTCAGAGGAGAACCGCGTGACGATGGCGCGAACGCGGTTGGTGTCCGAACGCGCCGAGAGCACGATGCCCGCGACCGCGGCGATGGCGACGACGGCGACGCCGACGGCGACGATAACGGCGTAGCGGCCGCTCCGCGAGGCGCCGGTGATCGACTGAGCCACCCGGGCGAGGTCGCCCGTGGCCGCGTAGCCGAGCAGCACCGCGCCGGCCAGCAGCGTGATCGTGAGTAGGTCGAACACCCGCTCGGCCGCCAGCGACGCCAGCCCCGAGGGGTAGGGGATGCCGCGCCGGGCTTTCACCACGTAGGCTCGGACCGCGTCGCCGGCCCGGGCCGGGAACACGAGGTTGCCGGTCTGGGAGATGAACACCGCGCCGGTCAGGAAGCCGATCCGTTCGTCGAAGCCCAACTCCGCGAGGATGTCTCGGTAGCGGAGCCCCCTGAGCGGCCACGAGACGACGTAGACGGCGGTGGCGGCGGCGAGCAGCGTGGGGTCGGTCCGGCTGATCTGTTCGATCACCTCCCCGAAGTCGAGGTACTGCGTCGAGAGCGCCAGCGCGACGAACACCAACAGCGCGCTCGCGGCCAGCGTCACCCGGCGACTCAGCCGGGGCTGTACGGAAAGCTGCCACCACGTCCGGAGGATCTGGCTCCCCATGCCGAACACGTCCCGGACGAGGTCGACTTTCGAGTCGGCTTTCGGCTCCCAGTCGACGGGGAACTCCTTCACCTCGAAGCCCGCCCGCTGGGCGCGGACGAGCAGTTCAGTGTCCCAGAACCAGTGACGGTCCTCGACGTCCTCGTGGACGGTCTCGAAGACCTCCCGGGAGACGGCTTTGAACCCACACTGGTGGTCACGGAGGCCCGTCCGGAGGAACAGTCGGACGGCGCCGTTGTACCCCCGTGAGGGGATGCCGCGCTTCGCGGGGCGGTCGGCGACGTTCTCGGGCATCCAGCGCGAACCAGTCGCCACGTCAGCCTCGCCGGTGCGGACGGTGTTCACCAGCTCCTCCAGGTGCTTCATATCGGTCGCGAGGTCGGTGTCGAAGTAGACCAGCGTCTCGCCGTTGGCGGCCTCGAACGCCCGTTCGAGGGCGCCGCCGCGGCCCAGTCGCTCGTCGCTGTGGAAGTGCCGGACCGCCGGCAGTTCGGCTGTCAGCCGGTCGGCGATCTCGGGGGTGCGGTCGTCGCAGCCGTCCTCGGCGACGATGACTTCGAACGTACCGGGTCGGAGGAACGCGCCGAGCGTGTCGAGGGTGGTCCGGACCGTGTTCTCGATGGTCGCCTCCTCGTTGTACGCCGGGAGGACGACGCTGACCTCGACGGCGTCGGGGTCGAGGGCCGGCGCGGCGTCTTCCCCCGCCGCTGACTCGGCGGCGTCGCTCCCGTCGGCGGGGTCGCTCATGGCCGTGATTGGCCGGGGCGCGGGTAAGTAGCTTCTGAAGGGGCTTCTCCGGGGCGTCGACGCGGCGCCGGCGCGGGCGTTAGCCGACCGTACCGGGGCGGGCTCTCAGGGGGCGATCCACGGCCCGTTTTGGAGGCGAAACCGCACGACAGCGCCGGGATTAATCCGACGTACCAAACGCCTGAAGGGGGAACGGATACAGTACAGAACTATGAGTCACGCAGGCGTGTCGGCGGCGCCGGTCGACCTCTCGGAGAAACAGGCCCGTATCCTGAACCACCTGCGGGAGGCAGCCGTCGAACAGACGTACTTCAAGTCGCGGCTGGTCGCCGAGGACCTGGACATGACCGCCAAGGAGGTCGGGGCGAACATGCGGGCGCTGCTGTCGGCCGACCACGGCCTCGACATCGAGAAGTGGGGCTACTCCTCGGGGACGACGTGGAAGGTCACGCCCGCCGAGTAGGTCAGAGTCGCCGGGCGCAGCCCTGACAGTAGCGGTACGCCGGTTCGTTCTCCGTTCCACAGTTCCGACAGCGCAGCGTCCCGTCAGTCGCCGACTCAGAGCGGGCGGTCGCCGGCCCGCTGTCGCCGAGCTCCCGTCGGTAGGCCGCGCCGTCGTCGTCCTCGCCGCCCCAGATGTCCGCGCCGGTCACGTCGGGTGCTTCGTCGATCTCGATTCGGTCCATCATGAACCACAGCAGCGGCACTTGTGCCGCGATCGGAACGACGAGCAGCAGCCAGAGTACGAGGTTGTCTGGCATACGTGGGAATAGGTGTGAGTCTCCTTAGTCGTTCGGACGCCTCGGGTTCGTTAGGGGTCGTAGCTGATCAGCGCGGCGGCGTCGGCGGCCAGCGCGTCGGCGCCCGCGTCGAAGGAGTCGGCGTACCGGACCAGCAGGGTCAACAGCGTCTCCGGTTCGGCGAGCGTGTAGCCGTCCTCCCGGGAGAGCAAGCCGGCCGAGTCGAGCGCGGCGGCGTGGCTGCTGACGGTGGCTCGGGAGACGCCGAGTTCGTCGGCGAGGTCGGCGCCGGTGGCGTCGGGGTCACGGAGGAGCGCGATGACCATCCCGCGCGGCGTCGAACGCCGGAGGTAGCCGAGTGCGCGCTGTTCGAACTCCGAGAAGCGCTCGGCCGGGAAGAACCGGCGGTAGTCACCGTCCCGTCGGGAGACGATGGTGCCCTCCGAGAGCAGTCGTTCGACGTGGTGTTGGGTCTCACCGGTCCCCAACTGCAGGTCGTCGCGGAGTTTCGAGAAGTGGGCGCCCGGGGTGGCGGCGACGTAGCCGGCGATGGCGTTGCGGGTGTCGCTGCCGGCGTCGCCACCGCGCTCGCCACCCAGCGCGGCGAAGGGAGCGGCGGCGCCGGCGGCAGCGAACCGCTTGAGCGTCGCGCGCTTCTCCTCGTCGACTCCCCGTGTCACGCATCACAGTGGGTGGCTCCGGGACAAAGAGGTTTCGGCGAGGTGATACCGGGACCCACAGCGCACACCGACGGTGACCGTTCGCGGCGGGGAGTCGTCGGTACCGTGACGGAATCGGGTCCCGTCCCGGCCGCGACGCGAACGCGAGGTGACGGCGACGACGTAACCGAAACGGGGTGGGTCACACCCACAACTGCTTTCCGCTGCGCCGCCCTCCGTTCGACCGATGAGCGACTCCCGCGGCGCGGCCGCGAACGACGACGACGAGGAGTGGGCGATCAGCCTCGACGACCTCGGCGACGACGGGGAGCGCCCCCCCGAACGCGAACCCATCGAACCGGGCTCCCCGACGATAGAGGGGGTCGCGTTCGTCGTCCTCGGCGTCGCCCTGACCCTCGCCGTGGTGTTCGCCGGACTCTGAGCCACCCCGCCACGACTAAACCGGGCCGGCCCGAGATTCGGGCATGGAGAGCTACCGGACGCTGCTCGTCGATGCCTTCACCACGGAGCCGTTGACGGGCAACGCCGCCGGGGTAGTGCCCGACGCCGACGGACTGAGCGAACAGCAGATGCAGGCGGTCGCCCGCGAGCTATCGGTCTCGGAGACGGCCTTCCTCTTCCCCTCCGAGGAGGCCGACCGGAAGGTCCGGTACTTCACCCCAACACAGGAAGTCGACCTCTGTGGTCACGCGACCATCGCCGCCCACGGCGCCCTGTTCGACGACGGCGTCATCGACGCCGGCAGCTACACCCTCGAGACGCCGGTGGGCGTGCTGGACATCGATGTGACCGAGACGGGCGCAGTGTGGATGACCCAGAACGCCCCCCAAATCTTCGAGGTCGAGTTCGACTACGAGGAGGCCGGCGAGGCCCTCGGGATCGACCCCGACGCGTTCCGGGACGTGGGCGCCGACCTCCCGCCGGCGTACGCCTCGACCGGGCTACCGTTCCTCATGCTCCCGGTGAACTTCCTCCAGCACCTCTCGTCGATGGACCCCGACATGGACGCCGTCGAGGCGCTGGCCGACAAGCACGACACCGAGGGCGTCTACGTGTTCACCTTCGACGCCGTCGGCCGCAGTCAGGACTCCACCCTCCACGGGCGGGCGTTCGTCCCCGGCCTCGGCGTCGACGAGGACCCCGTGACCGGGACGGCCTCGGGTGCCTGTGGCGCGTACCTCGATCACTTCGCGGCGTTCGACGACGAGTTCCCCGAGCGCATGACCTTCGAGCAGGGGCACTTCCTCGACCGTCCGGGCTACGTCGGCGTGCGCGTCGACGGCCGGACGGTGCAGGTCGGCGGCGACGCGGTCGTGTCGCTGGACGGGTCGCTGACGGTGCCGGAGTTCGAAGAAGACGAGATCATCGAGGCGTAGTCGGTCGCGTCGACGAAACAGAACGGGTTGCCGGTATGGCGCGTACGCCGTTACGGCGAGCGAGCCGGCAAGTCAGGGCAGTTCCTTCCACTCCCTCCCACAGTCGGGACATTTCCGCACGTTGAACACCTCGTCCGGGGAGTTCTCCGTCGCGAGCGCCTTCTCACACTCGGCACAGTTGAGGCGTTCGTAGGTGTCCTTGTAGAGGTCGCCGCCGCGCAGGCCCTTGCGAGTGCTTTCCATGCCCCCGCTTGGGGAGCGAACCCTAAAAGGCCCCGCACGGAGTCGGAACCCTTGAACCACCCCACAGCCAACCGACTCGTGTGTCACGTTCCCGGCTGTTCGGTGCGCTCTGCGGGCAGGCGTTCCTCGTCAACTTCGTGCGGGTCGTTATCGCGCCGCTGGTGAGCGTCTTCATCGCCACCTTCGGCGTCGGCGAGGGGACGGCGGGTCTCGTCGCCTCCGCAGCGTGGATCGGCAGCGCCCTCCCCCGAATCCCGACCGGCTACCTGCTCACCAAAGTCTCGCGGCTGACGGTCGTACTGGCCGCGGGGCTCGTCCTCGCCGTCGGCGCCGCCGTCGCCGCGGCGGCGACCAGCGTCGGGCTACTGATCCTCGGCGCGGGGCTCGCGGGGCTGGCCTCCGGGCTCTACTTCGTCACCGGCAACACACTCATCAGCGAACTGTTCCCCGCCCGCGTCGGGCGGATGCTCGGCATCCACGGCACCGCCAACCAGGTCGCCGCGGCCGTCGCCGCGCCGGTCGTGACGGTCGTACTCGGTCGGACCGTCGACTGGACGCCGCTACTGACCGCGCTGGGACTGCCCGACGAGGCGTGGCGGGTCGTGTTCCTCGGACTGGCGGTGAGCGGGCTGTTGATCACCGCGGTCACGTTCGTGCTCTCGCGGGGCGTCGACTTCCCCGACGCCGGGGCCGACGACCGTGACCTCGTCGGTGCCGCGCGGGCGGAGTACCGGACGGTACTGCTCGGCGTCGCCGTGATGGGCACACTCGGCTTCGCGTGGCAGGGCGTGTTCAACTTCTACGAACTGTTCATGGAGTCCCGCGGCGTCCCGTCAGCGCTCGCGCGGAACTCCCTCACGCTGGTGTTCGCCGCCGGCGTGCCCGCGTTCGCCATCAGCGGCTGGCTCGCCGACCGACTGCCACAGCGTGAGTACATGCTCGGCGTCGCCGCGACGTTCGTCGTGCTCGTGTTGGTGCTGACGTTCGTGCCGGGTACCGCCCCGCTGCTCGTGCTGTCGGCGGTGCTCGGCTACACCGTCCACAGCCTCTTCCCCGCGATGGACACCTATCTGCTCGACACGCTGCCGTCGCACAACCGCGCCAGCGCCTACGCGGTGTACAGCGGCGTCATGATGCTCGCACAGGCCCCCGGCTCGTGGTTCGTCGGGACGCTCGCCGAGGCGGGCGTCCCCTACGAGACGACGTTCCGTGGCCTGGCGCTCGCTGTCGGGGTCGTAGTCGTCGCCCTGCTCGCCCTCGGCCGGGCGGGGCGACTGCCGGAGTAGTTCCTGCGCGCTTTACACCATCCGCCACGTTCAAGCCGCCTGCCTCTGAGAGTCCGGACATGACGCGTTCGGTCTGGCTGAAAGCCGACGACACCGTCGGCGACTGGGAGGCACGGAAACGACGGATCACCGCTGGGCTCGAGGCCGGCGTCGACTGGGTGCTGGTCGACGAGGCCGACGTGGGCCGGGTCCGCGAACTGGGGAGCGTGAACGTCGCCGCGTTCAAGGACGCCGGCGAACCCGGCGAGGAGATCGTCGACGCGAGCCGCGACACCGATCCGGACATCTACGTCGTCGGCAAGGGGGGCGAGGGCGACGGTACCGTCGACCTCCCTTCTGACTTCTCTGGCTCCGCCGACCTCACCACCCTGCGCCGCTCGGACAACCGCGCACAGGGGTCGTACGTTCGCGTGTTCGACGAGGACTACGAGGAGTTCGCGGAAACCGCCGCCCGCGACGCCGAGTACACCATCGTCGCCACCGAGGACTGGGACATCATCCCGCTCGAGAACCTCATCGCCCGCGTCGGCGACGAGACGAACCTCGTGGCCGGCGTCGACGACGCCGACGCCGCCGCGACGGCCTTCGAGACGCTCGAGATCGGCGTCGACGACGTGCTGCTCGACACCGACGATCCGGACGTGATCCGCCAGACCGTCGAGGTTCGGGACCGCAGCGAACGCGAACGACTCGACATGCGCTACGCCGAGATCCAGCGCGTCGAGGAGACCGGCGGCGCCGACCGGGTCTGCATCGACACCGGGTCGCTTCTGGAGGACGACGAGGGGATGCTCGTCGGCTCGCTCTCCCGCGGTCTCTTCTTCGTCCACGGCGAAACCGCCGACTCGCCGTACGTCGCCTCGCGACCGTTCCGCGTGAACGCCGGCGCTGTTCACGCCTACGTCCGCACCCCCGAGGGCGAGACGAAGTACCTCGCGGAACTGCAGTCGGGCGACCGCGTGCAAATCGCCGACACGGCGGGCCACACCCGCGAAGCCATCGTCGGCCGTGTGAAAATCGAGAAGCGCCCGATGTTCCGCGTGCAGGCCGAAGTCGAGACCGAGGACGGCCCCGACGTGGTTGAGACGCTGCTCCAGAACGCCGAGACGGTGAAGGTGCCGACGAAGGAGGGCCGGAAGGCCGTGACCGATCTGGAGCCGGGCGACGAAGTGCTGATCTACTACGAGGCGGGCGGCCGGCACTTCGGCGAGAAGGTTGAGGAGAGCATCATCGAGAAGTAAGTTCGATCGGTCGTTTTTGAGCGGTTTTTCGAGTGTTTGGGACGGCGACAGCAGGACTACCGTTGGCCCATTGTGCCACACCGCCCCGTACAGCCCACGCCCTCCCCAGCCGATTCGCTCCCGTATGGTCGCCCATCCCTCGCGCCTGCTCGCGGACGGAGCCGCTCGCGTTTCGCGCCGACACCGTCGCTGCGGTGCGGTCACAAGTGGTCATGCTCGCTCCGCGGTCACGTTCGCGGTCGCCGGAGCGGTGGCTTCGAAGGTAGCGGATCGACAGAAACGCCAGGACTGGGATTTGAACCCAGAATCCCGGAAGGGAACACGCTTTCCAGGCGTGCGCCTTACCGTTCGGCCATCCTGGCTCGCCCGAACGTACCGCCCTGTCGGGGTTAAGTCCTTCCTTTCTGTTGGAGCCGGTACTCGGTCAGGTACGCCGTAGCGGCCGTCAATGCGCCGACGCCGACCGCGACGGCGGCGACCGCGGGGATCGAGACCGGGAGCGGCCCGGCCAGCAGTTGGTAGCCCTGCACCGCCGCGAGGAACGCCAGTAGCCCGACCGCACCCCACAGCAGCGCCGACTTGACGCGGGGCCGCACCTCACTCGAGGCTGACGACGGCCTCGATCTCGACGCCGACGCCCTTCGGGAGCGCGCCGGCCTGCACGGCGCTCCGGGCCGGCGGCTCGTCGTCGAAGAAGCCCGCGTACGTCTCGTTCATCTCGTCGAAATCGTCGATGTCCGCGAGGAACACCGTCGTCTTGAGCACGTCGCCCATCGACGCGCCGGCCTCCTCGACGATGGCCTGCACGTTCGAGAGCGACTGTTCGGCCTGCGTGGCGATGTCCTCGTCGTCGAGGAGTTCGCCGTCGGGTGTTAGCGGGATCTGACCCGCCGTGAACAGCACGTCGCCGTTGGTCGTCGCCTGGCTGTAGGCGCCCACTGCTTCGGGAGCGTCGTCGGTGTGGATGGTCTCTTTCACGCCCGGGGCTCGGCGCGGCCGGACCTTAATTCCTCCCGACCCGCTGCGGGGCGACGCTTGAAGTGCGATGGCGCCGCACCTGACGACGTGACGCGAACGACCCGCGCCCGCCGAACCCTCGCCGGGGCGGCGGCACTCCTGTTGGCCCTCCTCGCGGTCGGTCTCGCCCGCGCCCGGAGGCGCGGGAGCGAGGTCCCGCTCTCACCGATCACCGCCGACTGGTACGTCGGCCCGAACTTCGTCGAACGGCGCGGCATCCACACCGGCGACGAGCCAGCCGGCGAGGTCGACGACACCGCCCACTTCGCCGGCGAATCGTTCGATCCGACGCGACTCCACCCCGAGGTGCGGCGCTTCTACGAACGGACCGCCGACTACGAGATGCGCTACCGGGCGACGTGGCACCGACCGTTTCGGACCGGCGCCGCCGCCGCGAGCCACCTAACGAGCCGGGTCGAGCAGTTGAACCTGCCCGGCCCGGGCGAGGAGGACTGGCATCGGCTGGAGAGTCGGTTTCTGGATGTCGCAGAGCCGGGATCGGTCACGATCGACGCCGACCCCGACGAACCGGCCCGTGAGGACGTTCGGGCGTGGGTCCGCACTGACCCCGAAACGGCCGAGGCCGTGTTCGTCGCGCTCTACGCGACCCACCACCGCGACGGCGAGGGGTTCGTGAACATCTCGGTGCCAGTCCCCGTCGGCGGCGTCGATACCGTGTTGCGGCCGGAGCATCTGGCCATCGACGCCAGCGACGATGACGACCGAACCGGGATCCGCCTGACGACTGAGTCCGCGGGCGATCCGGGGCTGTACCTCCGGACGCCGCTGGGAGCGTTCGAGGCCCCGGCCGGGCAAACGTTCGAGGTGTGGCCGGCCGAGGGGGACGACGACGCCGACCTTCGGGCGACTCACGAGATGTGGCTCGCCGGAGCGACCTTCCTCACCGTGGAGTACGAGATCGAACGCGCCTAGACGAGCGTCTCGACTTCGTAACCGTGGGCTTCGAGCGCGGCGATGAGTTCGTCGACGTGGTCGTGACCCTGGGTCTCTAAGTCCATCACGACCTCGGCGGCGTTCATCGCGATGTCCCGGGAGGTCCGGTCGTGGCTGATGCCGTAGATGTTCGCGTTCTGCTCGGCGACGATCCCGACGAGCCGCTGGAGGGAGCCGGGGTTGTCCTTGAGTTCGGTGCGGATCTTGATGTAGCGGCCCATCTGGACCAGCCCGCGCATCACCACCGTGGTGAGGTCGTTGAGGTCGATGTTCCCGCCACAGAGCGCGGGCACGATGACCTCGTCGTCCGCGTACTCGAACGCCTCGGAGAGCACGGCCGCCATCGCGACCGCGCCAGCCCCCTCGACCATGGTCTTCGACCGTTCGAGCAGGTAGGTCAGCGCGAGCGCGATCTCGTTGTCGCTCACGGTCACCACCTCGTCGACGCGCTGCTGGATGATCTCCCACGGTCGCTCGCCGACCGAGCGGGTGGCGATCCCGTCGGCGATGGTGTCAACGGACTCGATCTCCTGCCTGACGCCCTTCTTCAGCGAGTCGGCGACGCTGGAGGCGCCCTCGGCCTGCACACCGATCACGCGAACGTCGTCGAGTGACTCCTTCAGCGCCGTCGAGATACCGGAGATCAGGCCGCCGCCGCCGATCGGGACGACGACGGTGTCGACCTCGGGACACTGTTCGACGATTTCGAGGCCGATCGTCCCCTGGCCGGCCATCACGTACTCGTCGTCGAAGGCGTGGACGTAGGTTCGACCCTCCGACGCCTCGAGTTCGTGGGCGCGGTCCTGTGCGTCGTTGTAGTCCGCCCCGTACAGCACGACCTCGCCGCCGTAGGCCCGAGTGGCTTCGACCTTGGCGATCGGCGCGTGTTCGGGCATGACGATCTTGGCGTCGACGCCCGCCCGCGTCGCCGCGAGTGCGACGCCCTGTGCGTGGTTGCCCGCGCTGGCGGTGATGACACCGGCTTCCTTCTCGGCCTCGGTGAGCGTGGCGATCCGGTTGATCGCCCCCCGGATCTTGAACGAGCCGGTGCGCTGGAAGTTCTCCAGTTTCGGCCGCACGTCGGCGCCGGTCATCCGAGAGAAACTGTGGGAGAACTCGAGGGGCGTCAGGCGGGCCACCTCGTCGACCCGGTCGCGGGCCGCCTCCACGTCGGCGAGTGAGAGCATACCCCCGGGAATCCGCCGGCCGCGGCTAAGGAGTTTCGGTGCGAGCGGGGAAAGGGGGAAAGGGGGAGCACGCGCGTCACCTGCGTGCACTCTCCCCTTGGCCACGGACCGGTATAAGGATACGCAGACCACGGTGTAAGTGAAGAGTGGGGAGAGGAGCGACGAAGCGCCCGTATTCGAGAACCTTACTGTGGTCGAACACGAACACCGTTGGCTCGGACGTACTCGCTCACGCGGGCCGGGAAGTCGGTGTCAACCGTGTCGCCCCCGCCGCCGACTGCCGGCCAGTCCACCTCGTCGGCGACGCCGAGTCTGTCCGGTCGACCGACGTAGACGGCCGCCTCCTCCGGGAGTCCCGCGTCGTCGTCCGGCGAGACGACCGGGACCGATACGCGCACGTAGAGCCCGTCGTCGACGCCCTCGTAGGCGTCGAGCGCGTCGGTGTCGTCGGTGCGGAGCAGTCGCCCGCCGGTCTGGCCGCCGGGGGCGAGCGTCGGGTACGCCCCCTGGACGGGGTGCAGGCCCGAGAGCACCGCCGAGCCGAGGAAGGCGTACGAATCGACGAGCGAGGCGACCCGCTCCGGCTCGGTCAGCGTGCCGTAGACGAACACGTCCATGGGACCGCTTGGCACCCCGGGCCCAAAGCGGCGTCGCCCCGAACGCAACCGCTTTCCGGACCGGCCGACCAGATTTCCCCATGCGCGTGAGCGAGGGCGACGTGACCGTCGAGGCGCCCGATCCGCGGGACGCGAGCAGCGAGGGCGCCGGCGACGCGGTCTTCTTCAACCCCGAGATGGAGCTGAACCGCGACGTGACCGTCGCGGTGCTGCGGGCGTTCGCCGAGCGGACCGACGGCGGCGCGGCGAACCTCGGCGGGAGCGGGCTGGCGCGGAACGGCGACGCGCTCGGCGCCGACGCCGACGAGCGCACGTTCTCGTACCTCGACGCCACGAGCGCCACCGGCGTGCGTGCAGCCCGGGCGGCGAAGGTCGGCTACGACGTGACCGCCGCCGACGTGGACCCCGACGCCGTCGAACTGGCCCGCGAGAACCTCGCCCTGAACGACCTGCCCGGCGAGGCCGTCGAGGCCGACGCGAACGTCCTCATGCATCAGGAGCGCTTCGACGTGGTCGATCTTGACCCGTTCGGGACGCCGATGCCGTTTGCCGACGCCGCCGTCGCCGGCACCCGGAAGCTGCTCTGTGTGACCGCGACCGATACGGCGCCGCTCTGTGGCGCCCACTTCGACTCGGGGGTACGAAAGTACGACACGGTCCCCCGGAACACCGACTTCCACCGCGAGATGGGCCTCCGGGTCCTCATCGGCGCGATGGCACGTGTCGCCGCCCGCCGGGACGTGGCGGTGGAGCCGATCTGTTCGCACGCGACGCGGCACTACGCCCGGACGTACCTCGAAGTGACCCACCGGGCGACGGCCGCGGACAAGGCGCTGCAGTGGCTCGGCTTCGTCTACCACTGCGAGGACTGTCTCTACCGCGAGCACGAGTACGGCCGGATCGCCCATCCCCCCGATGACTGCCCGAACTGCGGCTCGGCGCGCTGTTCGGCGGCCGGACCGATCTGGCTCGGCCCCGTCGCCGACAGCGAGTTCGTCGACGCCGCCGCCGCCGAAGTCCGGCCGAACATGGGCGAGTGGCAGCGTGCCAGCGAACTGCTGGAGACGCTGAGCGGCGAACTCGACACGCCGAGCCACTACGACCAACACCGCCTCTGCAAGCAGTGGGGCGCACCGGCGAACAAGCTGGAGACGTTCCTCGACGACCTGCGGGACGCCGGCTTCTCGGCGAGCAGGGCGCACTACGGCGGGACCTGTTTCAAGACCGACGCGGACGTGAGCGAGATCCGGGAAGCGGCGGAACCACCCGCGGCGAGCGAACGGGAGTGACGACGGTCACGACCGAGTAGCGTTCAGTCCTCCCACGGGTTGACCGTCTCGTGGATCCCCAGCACCAGCGCCGGCACCACGATCATGAAGATGTGCTCCTCCAGCGGGATTCCGAGCAGTTCGATCCCGGTCCGCATCGGGATGGCGAACACACCCACTTCCAGCGTGTACCAGTCCCAGACGTACGCGATGGGGTAGAGCGCTGGGATCGTGCGAGCGGCCCGGCGGAGCGCACCGTCGCCCGCCCGGACCAGCAGCGCGACCGCGGCGGCGCCGAAGACGACCTCCGTGGCGAGGTAGGTGTACGGCCCGAGGACGGTGATGTCCGGCAGCGGCACGCCCGCGAGCGGTTCGAAGAAGACCGCGATCAGGAGTACCGCGAGGAACAGGTACGCGCCGCGGACGAGGAGCATCGTCGCCGTCCGGGGGTCCCGGCGCACCGCGATGGCGGCGACGGCGCCGAAAACCAGACTCGCGGCGGGCGCGGCCGGCGGGAGCGTCCCGACGATGGTGAGCGGGACCACCGCGAACAGGCCGACGCCGAGCAGTGCGACCGCCAGCGACCGTGATCGCTCGGGGCCGAGTACGACGGCGACGGTGTGTTTCTCGATGGAGCGGTCGTAGTCGTAGTCCTGCGCGTCGTCGATGATCTTCACGCCCGCGAGGACCGTCACGAGCACCGCCGCGAGCGCGAGCGGTCGCGCGGCGAGCCCACCGGTCTGAGCCGCGTATCCCGTGAGCAGACAGAGCCCGATACCGACGGGGTAGCCCAGCGTCGTCGTCACGGGGTTGGTGTCGAACTGCGGCGCGTGGAGGTAGCCGATGACCCACATCGGCGCCGCGAACGCGACGGCGACGGGGCTGGCGAGGAGTGCGAGCACGACGAGACAGACGAGGAACCCCGCTGTGGCGCCGGCGAGGCCGATGTGACAGCCCCGGACGGTCAGCGGATGGTCGTCGTCCTCGCCACGGTGGTGGAAGTCGACGTAGCCGTCCTTCACGTGGGCGGTGTAGACGGCGAAGAAGGCCGCGCCGGCGGCGACGAGCGCGGTCGGCGGGTCGAAGGGTCCCGCGAGCGCCGCGCCGAACAGCGCCGTCGCAACCGGCGGCAGCATGAACACCGGGTGGACCTGCGAGGCGTAGGCGCTGAGGAGGGCGCCGGGACCGCTCCCGTGACGGGCGATGGCCATGGTCCGTGTTAGGAGGGAACATTCATAAGTGGAACGACGGGTTCGGCCCGCGGCTACTTGGCGCTGCTGCGTCGCGGCGGGGTTCGGTCCCGAGGCGGGGTGACCGGCCGTGGCCCGTGCTGTCGACGCCCTCCGTCGTCGGCCGGCGGTGATCACGGAGCGGTCGAGCGGGGAGCGAGCGCCGGTCCCGTCACGGCCCCGAGGTTCTTGTAGCGCCCGCGTGTATCGCCGGACAGTGAAGTCACGCCTCCGTACCGCCATCTGGACGGTCAAGCGCGTCGCCGTCGTCTCGAAGGAACAGGACCTCACGTTCCTCGCGGCGGCGGTGGCGTACTACGCGTTCGTCTCGCTGATCCCGGCGGCGGTGCTCGCGCTGGTCGTCGCCACCACGCTCGGCGGCGAGGAGCTGGCGGCGGTCGTACTGGAGTCGACCGGGGACTTTCTCACCCCGAGCGGGCAGGACGTGCTGACGACGGCACTGACCGCCGACGAGGGGCGCGGCGGCGCGACGATCGTCGGAGTCGCCTTCCTGCTCTGGGGGACCCTGAAGGTGTTCCGCGCGCTCGACACCGCCTTCGGCGACGTGTACGGCACCGAGCGGGAGGACACGCTGCTCGATCAGCTGATCGACTCCGCCGTCGTCGTCGTCGGTATCGGCGCCTCGATGACGCTCATGTTCGTGCTCGCCGGCGCCTTCGCGGCGCTGGACCTCGGCGTCGTCGTCGAGGCGCTCGGCGTGCTCGCGTTGCCGGCTGTGCTGACCGCGGCGTTCCTCCCCATCTTCTACCGCTTCCCCGACACTGCCGTCACCGTCCGGGAGGTGCTTCCCGGCGCCGTCGTCGCCGCCGTGAGTTGGACCGTGATGCAGGCCGGCTTCCAACTGTACGCCGGCGTCGCCAGCACCTCTGCCTACGGCGTCGTCGGCGGGGTGATCCTGCTGGTGACCTGGCTCTACCTTGCGGGGGCCGTGGTGATCCTGGGCGCGGTCATCAACGTCGTGCTCGCGGACCACCGGATGCCGGGCGCCGAGACCGGCGGCGCGGCCGTCGGTGCCGGCGCGGGCCAGCCCCCCGCGACTGCCGGAGACCCCCACGCCGCGGCGACGTCCGACCGGCAGTTCCAAGGGGACTGGGAGCCAGCCTCCCGACATATGGGAGAGCGCGAACCCCGCGGCGCGCCCGACGTGGCCGAACTCGCGGACGAGGTCGAGGAGCTCCGGTCCGAGCTCGCCGGCTTCGAGGAGGACGTGGAGCAGCGGACCGTCGACCGGCCCCAACTCGAAGCCGACCTGAAGGCGTACGTCCGCTCGCGGATGCGCCGCGGGAAGGCACGCGGCTGGGGGCCGTATCTCGTCTTGCTCTACGGCGTCGCGCTGAGCCTCGGCGCGTTCTACTGGCTCGACGGCTGGGCCGCCGTCGCCGCGATGCTGATCACGTTCACCTCGACGCTCGGGCTCTACGTGCTGTTCGTCATGTTCGGCGGCGTCATCGGCGCCGCGAAGACGGCCGGCGGCTTCGCCGAGCGCTTCCGCTGAACCGCGGCCGGTGTCGCGTAACTCGTTTTCGCCGTCGCTCCGCTCGTGAGTGGCGAGGCTCGGACGGGGGTCGAACGGGGCCCGCGACGGCCACGGCGGTCCCGGCGCCGCTACGCCGTCCCGGATACCGGCGCGGTGTTCCTGACGATCACCACGTCGTATTGCCGGTCGGCGGCGACGTTGCCGCCGACGCTCGTGAGGTTCGTCACCAGCCTGCCGGCGTTCTCGCTGCCGACGAACACCATCGGCGCGTCCTCGGTCCGGGCGAGCCGTCGGATCACGCGAGCGATCGAACCGGCCCGCGCGCCGCGGGAGACGGGCTCGGCGCGGAACGACGCCTCGGGCGCCAGCGCCGCGACCTGATCGCCGAGTGTCGCCGCGATGGCGTCGGCGTCGAAGGGGTCGCCGGGGTCGATCCAGCCGTGTTCGCGGGCGTAGTTCGTGTTGCCCTGGGGCACGACTGCGACGGCCAACACCGTCTCGTCGAACGCCTCGGCGAACTGCACAGCGCGGGAGAGTGCCGCCTCTGCTAACGTCGACCCGTCGAACGGGACGAGAAGGGTCATACTACGGACTACTTCACCTGACCCGAAAAAGAGCGCGATTGCGGCGACTCAGAACGTCTCGAGGTAGCGGTCGAGTTCCCAGTCGGAGACGTCGACCAGGTAGTCGGCGAACTCCGCGCGCTTGGCTTCGACGAACTTGGGGCCGACGTGGGGACCGAGGGCGTCGTACACCATCTCGTCCGCTTCCAGGGCGTCGATGGCCTCGCCGAGATTGGTCGGCAGCGTGTCGATGCCGTACTCCTCGCGTTTCTCCTCGTCGAACTCGTAGATGTTCTCGCGGATCGGGTCGGGGCAGTCCGCGCCGCTCTCGATCCCGTCGAGGCCCGCGTGGATCAGCACCGCGAAGGCGAGGTAGGGGTTACACGACGGGTCGGGGAAGCGCGCCTCGATACGGGAGGCGGCGGGGACGCGCGCGGCCGGCTTGCGGATCAGCGCCGAGCGGTTGCGGTCGGACCACGCCACGTAGACGGGCGCCTCGTAGCCGGGCACCAGTCGCTTGTAGCTGTTGACGGTGGGGTTGGTGACGGCCGCCAGCGCCGGCGCGTGGTTGAGGATCCCGGCGGTGAACTGCTTGGCCGTCTCCGAGAGGTTGAACTCGTCGCCCTCGTCGTGGAAGACGTTCTCGCCGTCGTCGGTGAACAGCGAGAGGTGGACGTGCATCCCCGAGCCGTTGACCTTCGCGATGGGCTTGGGCATGAACGTCGCGTGGAGGTCGTGCTGGGCGGCGATGGCCCGGACGACCGTGCGGAACGTGGCGACGTTGTCGGCCGTCGAGAGCGCGTCGTCGTACTCGAAGTTGATCTCGTGTTGGCCCTCGGCGACCTCGTGGTGGGAGGCCTCGATGTCGAAGCCCATCTCCTCAAGCCCGTAGATGATGTCCCGGCGCACGTCGCTGGCGAGGTCCTTCGGCGCCACGTCGAAGTAGCCGCCGGCGTCGTTGGTCTTCGTCGTCGCGCGGCCCTCCTCGTCCTCCTCGAACAGGAAGAACTCGGGCTCGGGCGCGGCGTTGACCTCGTAGCCCATCTCGTCGGCGCGGTCGAGGGCGTCCTGCAGCACCGCACGCGGGTCGCCCTTGAACGCCTCGCCCGTGCTCGTATTGAACACGTCACAGATGAGTCGCGCGGAGGTGTCGCGCCACGGCAGCACCGCGAACGTGCTCGCGTCGGGCTTCAGGCGCATGTCCGACTCCTGAATGCGGACGAACCCCTCGATGGAGGAGCCGTCGAAGTAGATACCCTCGGTGAACGCTTTCTCGGCCTGGTCCGCGGGTACGGAGACGTTCTTGACCGTCCCGAGGATGTCCGTGAACTGCAGTCGGAGGAAGTCGATGTCCTCGCGCTCGATACGGTCGAGTACCTCGCTCTCCTCCTCGCTGAGTCCGCCGTCCGTGACTGGTTCGTCCGTCATGCTCTACCGGGGTCGAGAGGCTGATACTACAAGAATATTCCCCTCCTAACCCAATCTTGCCGAAGAGCAAATGGCAGAATTGGATGTTCGTAAAGTTCTTGCACCTCACCGACGGAGTGGGTACCATGACGTACGAAAACCTCGATGCACGCCTCATCAACTCGCTACTCGGGAACGGCCGCGCGAGCCTGCGGAGCCTCGGCGAGGAGCTCGACGTGTCGGTGACGACCGTCTCGAACCACCTACAGGACCTGGAGGAGCAGGGCGTGATCGAGGGGTACAGTCCCGACGTGAACTACCACGAACTGGGCTACGACGTGACCGCGGTGCTCCAACTCAAAGTCGAGGGTGCGGCGCTGCCTGAGATCACCGACCGGCTCTCGGGGCTCCGCGGGATGGTGTCGGTGTACGAGGTGACCGGCGACCACGACATCGTCGCCGTCGGGAAGTTCGAGGACACCGACGAGATGAACGAGCGGATCAAGCGGATCCTGACCGACGACGACGTGCGGGAGTCGAACACCTCGGTCGTGCTGAACGCGGTCGTCGAGAACCAGCAGTTCGAGTTGGCGATCAACGAGGAGTAGCCGTCGCCGACGCGTCGACGCCGTCGGCGCCGTTCGGGAGGGGTCAGTCGTCCGCGACGGGGCGAGCGTTCGGCATCGCCGGGGAGTCCTCGGGCGGGTCGGACGCTGGCGTCCACTCCAGGGACTCCGCGTAGTGGAAGGCGCGGTGGTCCTGCGTGGGGTCCACGACGGTCAGCGAGAGCCAGTCGTTGTCCAGAACCTCGACCAGTTGCTCGTGGCCGGCCAGGACCTCGGTGACCCGCTCGACCGGCGCGTGGACGACCGTCGAGAGGCGGAGCGGCTGGTGGTACGGCTCGCCGTCGGCGGCCATCACTGACTGGAGCGGGAGCCCGGCCATCAGGTCGCCGCCGTTGCCCTGATAGACGCCGACGTTGCCGACGGGGTTCTGTGTCACCTTCGACCCGCCGCCGTAGACGGCGTTGTCGACCGTCGAGAAGTAGTACTGGGCGTTGATCCACTGGGTGACGACCATCGGGCCGGTGAGGATCGCCTCGAGTGCGTCCCCGTCGGGGTCAGTCGACCAGTCGTAGGAGTGGAGGAACGCGCGCCCGTCGAGGTCGTAGCCGCGCGTCAACTCGCGGGGACCCACGACGAATCCGGCGTTGCCCGCCAGCCCCCACTCGGGGCGCGTCTCGGCCCAGTCGGCCGCACGGCGTTCGGTCTCGCGGACGCCAGTCGAGCCGTCGGCCCCCATCGACTCGGCGCGCTCGGCGGCCGCGTTCTCACGGGCCGTCGTGAGGTCCGCGCGAAGCTGTGTGAGGTCCTCGGCGTGGCTCTCTGGCACGCCGTCGGCGAACAGCTCGACTTCGTCGGTGGTCGTGTTGTGTTGGCCGGCGACGAACACCGTGTCCTCGGGGATGTCGAACCCGCGGTCGCGGAGTTCAGCTTTGACGGCCTCGTCGTTGCAGATCTTCGCGAGGACGCGGGCACTCGGGCCGCCCGGGTTGCCCGCACAGGCACCGCAGTCGAGGCTGGATTCGTAGGGGTTGTTCGCCGTCTCGCTTCCGTGGCCGGTGAAGACGACGAGGCGGCCGAACGTCTCCCAGCCCATCAACTCGAAGGCGGTCGCCGCGTACTCGACTTTCTCCTCGTCGGTCAGTCCCACCGGGAGGTCGCCGGAGTAGCTGTACTGGTGGTGGACGAGCGGGTCACAGAACTCGTGTTCGTCGGGCACGTTCTCGTCGGCCGCGTCGAGCAGGTCGTGAACGCGTCCGGGGACGAGCGTCCGGGCCGCGAGCGAGAGCGCGTAGCCGGCCCCGGCGGTCTCGACGTAGCCGTAGGCGGTGGCGGCGTTGGCCTCCAGTATCTCGATGACGTTGTCGGCGGCCGCACGGATACCGGACCAGCGGTCGTGGCGTGCCCGTGTGTCGTCGTCGGTCGGGAACTCGGAGATGTGGTGTTGTGGGTCGACGATCGGTGGGCAGGCAGCGACTGCGGTGTCGGCGTCGTACCCCTGGTACTCCATCGGGACGCCGAAGAAGCCGGCGTAGCCGTGGGTCTCGTAGTCGCCTGTCGCCTCGACGTGGCGACGGATGATCTCCGAGCGGGTGTCGATACAGAAGACCAACTGGGCGTCCGGGCGGCCCGACGGGTCGCCGTCGGCCATCGACCGGCTCTCTTCGGCCACGGTCCCGACGAGGTCGTCGCGGTAGGTCGCTTCCCACGCACGCAGGAACGCCTGTGCGAGTTCGTCCGCCGGGTGGACGTCGTCGGCAGTGTCCTCGTTCGGCTCGATTGGGGCGTCGACGGCGTCCACCAGTGCGAGACGCGCCGCGAGGTACCCCTCCAGCGTGATCGGGTGGGTGGACTGCCACGCGCCATCGTCCTCGGCGCGCTGCTTGATGAACCCGGTCCAGCCGGGGAGGGCCGCCAATTGGGTCTCGAAGATGGGGGCCCACTGGCCCTCGGGGAACGACTGCATGACCGTCGCGATAGCCGCTGTCGGCGAGTCGGGTAGGTCGGCGACGACACCCTCGTCGGGGATGTCGCTGTCGTACTGGGCCATGCCCCGGAAGGCGGTGTAGAACCCCGCCTCGCGGTTCGGCATCGACCAGTGGGCGCTCCCCTCGTCGAGGAAGGCCGACAGCCACTTCGTCAGCACGCGGTCGACGTGGTCCGTGGCGGCGTCCCCGTCGCCCCGCCCGGCGTCGGCCGCGTCGTCGATACGGTCGAGGAGGGTCTCGGGGTCGTCCTCGTAGCCCGCCTCGGCGAGTTCCGCTTCGAGGGTCCCGCGGTCGATCTGCCCGCGTTCGAGCGCCGCCGCGAACGTCTCGGCGCTGGGGTAGCCACGCCCGCCCAACAGGCTCGCGGCCCGCTCGACGGCCTCCCCGAACGGTCGGTCCTCGAACCCCGCGAGGGGGTTGGCCGTCACGAACGAGTGGATGGGCCACAGGGAGCCGACGGTGGTCGCTGCCTCCTCGATGCTGTCGCGGATAGCTGGTTCAGTACTCATTGTACTCCTCCGTGGAAGTCAGTAGGGTGTCCGACGCCGGTTGGGTGGCGTTCAGCAGTGCCACGTAGAGTCGCCGGCTCTGTTCGTGGACGCCCGTCTCGATGGCGACGTAGACGGAGACGAAGCCGACGGCGATGAGGCCGTGGAGCAGGGTCAGTTCGGTCGTCGCCGTGCTAACCGTCAGGAGCCCCGAGACGCCCTCGTAGACGACGGCGTAGATGACGATGGCCGGGAAGAACACCACCGGCACGGCGCCGTAGCGGACGAGCGGCGGGAGCGAGGTGTGCTGGACCGCGCTGCGGGCCGCGTGGAGCGTGGTGAAGACGACGAAGAAGGTCAACAGGAGGCCGCTGTCGACGTTCGCCCCCTTCCCCGTCAGGACCGTGAACACGACACCGCCACCGATCCCGGTCAGCACCGCGACGGTGACGCCGACGGCGCTCGTCAGGCGCCCGACGGTGTCCGCTGTGGCCCCGCTGGGGCTCGTGCGGTGGACCTGTTCGCCCGAACTGAGGAACTGATAGGCCTTGTAGAAGCCGTGCAGGACGAGGTGGGTGACCGCAGCCCCGAAGAAGCCGAGGCCGGCCTGCATGATCATGAACCCCATCTGGCCGACCGTCGAACAGCCGAGTTTGCCCTTGATGTCCGTCTGGACCGACTTCAGGAGCTTCCCGCCGGCGGCACTCGCCGCGCCGACGGCGACGACGGCGAGCATGAGTCCGGAGTCGACCGTCACGACCGGGGCGAAGCGAGTCAGCAGGATGCCGCCCGCGTTCACGAACCCCGCGTGCATCAGCGCGGACGCCGGCGTCGGGCCGGTCATCGAGGAGAGCAGCCAGCCGTGGAACGGGATGAGCGCGGACTGGATCATCGCGGCAAGCACGAGCGCGCTCACGGCGACCAGCCACACTGGCCCGCCGAGCGTGTCGGCGGCCGCGCCGATGCCGGAAACCGTCGACGCGCCGGTCGCCCGCCACAACGCGAGCAGCGCGACGCCCAGTAGCGCGCTACTGGCGAGGAAGTACTTGCGTGCGACCGTCGCAGCCGCCCGCGCCTGGTTCCACCCCTTGTTGATACCGATGAGTTCCGCCATCAACAGCCCCATCGCCGCCCAGAGCGACACGAACAGGACGACGTGATCGGCCGCGACGAGCGCCATCACGGCCGCGGTGAACCCGGACATGACGAGGAAGAACCGCGTTTCGTGGCTGCTGCCGGCCATGTACCGGCGCGAGTAGCTGTGAACGATCCCGCTGAAGAAGGTGACCACCACCCACATGAGGGCGGTCAGCCCGTCGACGGCGACCAGGCCGGGGAGTTCCCACGTCCAACCGGCCCGGAGGTTGGCGACGAGGACAGCGATGCTCGCGGCGAACAGCGACCACACTCCCCACGTTAGTGCAACGGGCACGAACGGCGATTCGACCGTCGTGTCCGGGCGTGCTCCGACCGTCGGGTTCGAACTGGTTCCTGGCATCGTTCAGTGCGTCGGACGACCGCTCCCGGCATCCGGGACGCGCCCCGTAATCCTGATTCGGTCGTACTTACTCGACTTGGAGAACAGAAGCAACGATAAATCTGTCTATGTTCCCAATCCGTTCGAGATTTGGCGATTGGTGAACAATCTGGTTCCGTTCGAGGGTCAGTCGGGCCATCCCGCGGCGTGTCATCGGACGAGCGTGCCTGTGACTCCGACAGCCGTGTCTGGGCGGGACGAGTCTGAGCCGTGGTTGCGTCGTCGACGACGCACGGGTCCAGAGGAGAGAGAAGCGACATCGACCGGGGAGTCGGCCGTTTCGCGGCCGAGTACGGTGTTTCCTTAGGACTCCTCGTCGGCGTGGGCCTCGGCGTCGAACTTGCCGAAGGGCGTCGTCTCGTGGCTTCGAACGAGGACCTCGTCGGCGACGGTGAGCCCCATATCGAGGAGTTCCTGAGCGACGGGCGTGATGTCGTCGTCCGTCTCGCCGACGGCGGTGACGAGGAGGTTCTGTTCGCCCGTGACCAACTCCTGAACCGAGACGACCCCCTCGATGTCCAGGATGGCGGGGATGAGGTCGGCCCGTTCGGGGATGGCCGCGGTACAGTACAGCAACATCCGGAGGGGGTAGCCCGATTTCTGATAGTCGACGTTGGCGCTGTACCCCTTGATCGGGCCGTCGGCTTCGAGACGCTGGATGCGCTTGCGGACGGTGCTGTCCGAGGTACCGGTCCGCTCGGCGATGTCCCCGGAGGACATGTTTCGAGCGTCCTCCTGGAGTGCGTACAGGATCGCTTTATCGATGTCGTCGATCTCCTGGTCGCTCATACCGGGGTGTGCGGGGCAAACACACTTTACCTTTGTACGTTGCGCGGGCAGGCCGGAGCGGTAGCCCCGCAGGGCGTTCGGGGGTGTCGGCCCGGCTACTCGAAGATGAACTCGCCGTTCTCCTGAACGACCTCGCCGTCGACCTCGATGACGGAGTCCTCGCTCATGTCGAGGATCATGTCGACGTGTTCGGCGCTGTCGTTGAGTTCGTTGCCCTCGCCGACACACATCGGGTAGGCGCTGCCGACCGCCATGTGGACCGTCTCGCCCATCTTCTCGTCGAACAGCATGTTGTAGGTGAACTGGTCGATGGCGTCGTTCATCCCGATGCCGAGCTCGCCGAGGTAGCGTGCACCCTCGTCGGTGTCAAAGACGCCCTGCAGCACGTCCTCGTTGCGCTCGGCGGAGAACTCGGTGACCTTGCCGTCCTCGAAGGTGAGGCGGACGCCCTCGACCTCGCGGCCCTGCCGGTAGAGTGGCATGTCGAAGTGGACCTCACCCTCGACGCTGTACTTCTCGGGGGCGGTGAACACCTCGCCGCCGGGGAGGTTCGCCTCGCCGTAGTCGTTGGCCGCGGTGTTGCCCTCGATGGACATCGTGAGGTCGGTCTCCTCGCCGGCGCGGATGCGGACCTCGCTTGCGTCGTCGAGGATCTCGACGAGGTTCTGCTGGAACTCGCGCTGTGCCTCCCAGTCCAGCGAGACGGCGTCGTAGACGAAGTTCTCGTAGGCCTCGGTGCTCATGCCCGCGAGTTGGGCGTAGCCCGAACTCGGGTACTGGGTGAGACACCACGTCGTATCGAGGCGGGCCTTCTTGACGGGGTCGTGGGCGCGGTTGTACGCCGCAGTCTGCTCGGGGGGCACGTCGGCTTTCTCGCTGGGGTTGGGGCCGCTGCGGGCGATGATCGTCGCGTCGGCGTTCTCGTAGAGCGCGAGTTCGTGTTCGGGCGTGTCGAACTCGTCGCTGTTGCGGAGGAACGCGCGGTCGGCGCGCTCGGAGTAGGTGAGCAGGAGGGGGTTGGCACCCTTCTCGCCAAGCAGTTCGTGGAGGGCAACGGCGAGGTCCTCGGCGTCCCCGGGGAGGTAGACGATCACGTCGTCGCCGGCCTCGATGCCGGTGGAGTGTTCGACGATGGTCTCGGCGTGTTCGCGGATGCGTGGGTCCATCGTTCGGAACTCTCGGCAGCGGCCCATACCGCTTGCGGAGTCGGTCCGGAGACGGGTCCTGCCCCGCACCGACGGCGCTTCGGGGCACCCGGAATCGGGAGGCTTTTTGAGTGGCGGGGGGAACCAACGGACATGTTCAAGGCCATCGTGAGCGCGTCGACGCTCCGGGACTCCCTCGACGCCGTGAGCGTGCTGGTCGAGGAGTGCAAGATCCGGCTGAACGAGGAGGAGCTGTCGATCCGAGCCGTCGATCCGGCGAACGTCGGCATGGTCGACCTCACCCTCGAAGCGGCCGCGTTCGAGTCCTACGAGGCCGACGGCGGCGTCATCGGCGTCAACCTCACGCGACTCGAGGAGGTCGCGGGGATGGCCAACGCCGACGACCTGATCCACCTCGAACTCGACGAGGAGACCCGCAAACTCCACATCGAGGTCGAAGGGCTCTCCTACACGCTGGCGCTCATCGACCCCGACTCGATCCGACAGGAGCCGGACATCCCGGACCTCGACCTCCCCGCCGAGATCGTGCTCGAAGGGGCACAGCTCAACCGCGGGATCACCGCCGCGGACATGGTGAGCGACCACATCCGCCTGCGCGTCGACGAGGCCGAGGAGACGTTCCACATCGAGGCCGAGGGCGACACCGACGACGTGGACCTGCATCTCGATGCTGCGGACCTGATCGACCTCACCGCCGGTCCCGCCGACTCGCTGTTCAGCCTCGACTACCTGAAGGACATGAACAAGGCCATCGCCTCCGACGCCGAGGTCCGCGTCGAACTCGGCGAGGAGTTCCCGGTGAAGCTTCACTACGAGTTCGCCGAGGGGCTGGGCAACGTGACGTTCATGCTCGCGCCGCGTATCCAGAGCGACTAACCGCGAGAGACCGCCCCACACCCGCCCCGCTTTTTTCAGCCGGCCAGCCGACCCACGAGCATGCGCGCCGTCTACTTCGACTGCGACGGGACCCTCCTCACCCTCGACTGTGAGTACGACGACCTGTTCGAGCGAGCCTGCGACGCCGTCGGCGTCACGGAGCAACGCTCCGCGAGCACCCAGAACGCGACGTGGTCTGGTGACGCCGATCCGACC
The DNA here is from genome assembly GCF_026616205.1 of Halolamina litorea. NCBI lineage: Archaea > Methanobacteriati > Methanobacteriota > Halobacteria > Halobacteriales > Haloferacaceae > Halolamina > Halolamina litorea. The sequence continues at coordinate 203,833 of NZ_JANHGR010000002.1, read as the reverse complement.
GCCGAGGCACAGGCAGCCTACGGCGAGGCGTTCTTCGAGGCGTTCGACTGTTTCGAGCCGGATCCCTACCGAGCCGGGATGGCGGCCGCCGTCGAGGCGACGGCTCTCGACGCCGATCCCGACGAGCTCGCCGCCGCCTACGTCGATGCCGAGGTGGCAGCGTCGACGCCCGCAGCGGGTGCGCACGCAGCGCTCGACGCGTTCGACGGAGACGAGACGGCACTGGGCGTGCTGACCAACGGCGTCACGTCGGTCCAGCGCCGGAAACTCGAAACGGCGGGGCTGTTCGAGCGCTTCGACGCGTTCCTCTCGAGCTACGAGATCGAGGCTCACAAGCCCGACGCGGCGATCTTCGACGCCGCCCGGGAGCGCCTCGCCGGCGAGGCGTACGTCTACGTGGGCGACTCGCTGGAGCACGACGCCCGGCCGGCGCGGGAGGCGGGGTTCCTCCCGATCCACGTCGACTCGGGGGCCGAGTCGGGCGTCGTCACCGTCGACGGCCTCGACACACTCTCGGAGGTCGCTTAATCGGCGTCCATCGGGAACCGGACCTCGATCCGCGTCCCGCCGCCCTCGGGTGTCTCGATCTCCGTCGTGGCGCCGAGGAGCGTCGCCCCCCAGTGGACCGCCCAGAGGCCGAGCCCGCTGCCGTGTTCGAGCGCCGTCTCCCCGCCGGAACGGAGCACGGCGACCTCGTGGTCGGGGATCCCGGGCCCGGCGTCGGCGACGACGAGGCGGGCGACGCCGTCTTCGGCGATCAAGGAGACCCGAACCGGGTCGTCGCCGTGCTCCAGCGCGTTCTCGAGGAGGTTCTCGACGATGGCCTCAAAGGCCCGCTCGACCCCTTGGAGCGCTAGCGAGTCGGGAATCGCCGTCTCGACGGTCGCGTCCGGCCACTCGGTGCCGAGGTCAGCGACCACCGATCGGACCGCCGCCGCGGCGTCGAACGTCGTCTCCTCGGCGTCGAGGAACGCCTCGACCTGCCGGGCGTTCTCCCCCAGATCGGCCAGCCCGCGGGCGTTCTCCTCGATCATCTCGGCCATCTCCCGCTCCTCCCCGTCGAGTCGGTCGGCGAGCGTCCCCGCGTAGCCGAGGACGACCGTGAGGTCGTTCCGGAGGTTGTGCCGGAGTACGCGGTTGAGCACCTCCACGCGCTGGCGCTGGCGCTCCCGGACGGTCACGTCCGAGAGCACGACCGTGTAGCCCAGCGGCTCGCTGTGCTGGTCGTCGACGGGGCTGACCGTCACCTCGTAGCTGCGGCGCTCGTCGTCGGTGATCTCGACGGTCTCGGGCGGGTCCGCGGGGTCGAAGCGGTCGACGGGGAGGAAGCTATCGAGGGGGTCGCCGACCGCGCCGTCGGTATCGGTGCCGAGAGCGGCCTCGGCGGCGGCGTTGAGTTCGGCCACGTCGCCGTTGCGGGTGATGATGGCGACGCCGACGCCGACGTCGTCGAGGGCCGCACGGGCACCGAGCCGACCCACCGCTGGGGAGACGCCGAACAGCTGGTAGCGAAACAGCGCGTAACCGAAGGAGAGCCCGGTGATGCCGAGGCCGACGGGAGTGAGGTCCAGTCCCGGATAGGGGCCGACGAACAGCGCGGCCTTGGCCTGCGTGACCGTGGCGACGAGCGTGCCGACCACGAGCGCGACCGCCTGATCCCGGTAGAGCGAGTCCCGGGAGAGCACCAACTCGAAGATGAGCGCGACGCCGATGCCGACGAGCAGCCAGCCGTAGCCGACGTGTATCCAGTGCCAAACGCCGGGGTCGTACCAACTGATCGAGATCCCCAACTGTTCGACGACCCGGTAGTTCGACCAGACGAGGCCGTGGCTGTCGTTGGTGACGATCAGCGCCATCGTCGCCGCCGGGAGGGCGAATATCCCGGCGATCAGCCGGCGACTGATGTATCCCCCGCGGCCGGTGTAGGCGAGCGCGAACAGCAGCCACGAGGGGACGAGCACCGCCTTTCCCACCTCGACGGGGAGTTCGAAGAGGACGTGGACGGCGGGGTCGGGGACCAACAGCGAGGCCGCGTAGGGGAGCGCCCAGATGGACGCCCCGGCCATCATCGCCGCGAAGTACGTCGCTCCCGGTTCGTCGCGTCGCACGGCGTAGACGGCGAGTGCGAGGGTCGTGAGGCCGCTGAGGGCAGCGAGGACGACGTAGCCGAGCCCCCAGTTCATTACTCCCGATACCGACGGAACCGACATAAACCGCGGGGGCGATGTCACGCCGGTCCTGCGGCCGCGCTACCGAGCCCGCTGTGCCAGCAGGCCGAGCACCGGGAGCACGACCAGCGCGCCGACGACGAACGGCGACCAGTAGGTGGCGACGTAGAGCACGCCCATGAGCGGCGGGCCGACGGTCCGGCCGAGACTGCCCGCCCCCTGGGTGACGCCGAACGCGCTCCCCTGTCGCTCGTCGCTGGCGCCGGTCGAGACCAGCGTCGACAGCGAGACGCCAAGCAGCCCGTTCCCCAGCGAGAGCACCGCGCCGGCGACCAGCAGCCACGCCAACTCCGGCGCCACCAGATCGACCCACGGCAGCAGCAACCGGCCCAACTCCGGGGAGAACGGCAGCATCGCGAGTGCGGACGCGAGCAGGGCGGCGCCGACGACGGCGAGGCGGGCGGGCCTGACGACACGGCTCAGCCGCCCGACGAGCACGCCCTGATTCACCGCGCCGAGGACCCCGAGGTAGCTCAGGAACAGCGCGACCTGCGTGGCGTCGTAGCCGTAGACGTCGGCCGCGAAGGGGATGAACATCACCTGCACGCCCGAGAACGCGAGCGAGAAGAGGAAGAACGCGATGACGAGCCCCCGGAGCGACGAGTCCGCGAGCGCGTCCCGGAAGGTGTCGATCAGGGTCCGGCGCTCGCCGGCCCCCCGGAGCCGGTCGGGTTCCTTGAGGAACCGCAGCGCGAGCACCAGTGCCACCAGCGAGAGCCCCGCCGCGAGGAAACTCGGCAGCGAGTACTGCGTCGTCGGGACGAGATCGGGAAGCACGGCGTCGGCGGCGCGGACGACGGCGTCGCTGGCAGCCAACCCCCCGAGCGCCGGGCCGAAAATGAAGCCGAGGCTGAAAGACGCCCCCAGCAGACCCAGCGCGCCCGCCCGGCGCTCCGCCGGCGTCACGTCGGCGATGTACGCGTTCGCGGCGGCGATGTTGCCGCCCATCGCGCCGGCGAGCATCCGCGAGGAGAACAGCGCCGCCAGCCCCGCCGCGGTGCCGGCGATGGCGCCCACCTCGCCGGCGACGCCGAAGACGGTCCACGCGACCGTGCTCCCGACGAGCGAGAGCAGGATGACGGGGCGCCGACCGCGCTCGTCGGAGAGGCGGCCGAGCGTCGGCGCCGCGAGGAACTGCATCAGGGAGTACGAGGCCGCCAACAAGCCGATGACGGCGTCGCTGACGGCGAAACTGCGGACGTAGTAGGGGAGGATCGGGATGACGACGCCGAAGCCGAGCAGATCGACGAAGACGATGCCGATGACGACGGCGATCGCCCGCCGCCGCCCGCGGATCTCGGCGGTCGCACCCTCCGGAACGGCCATACAGGAATGGACACCCCAGTCACCCTAAGCTTGTGGGCGCACTCGGAGGGGCGGTTCAGTCGATCGGAGAGAGAGTGGTGCGGTCGGGTGGGGAGTCGGGTCGTCGTCGCCCCACGGCCCCAGAACCGGACTCAGGCGTGACGCTCGATGACATGTTTGGCGGCTTGGGCCTTCTCCTTCCAGCCGTATCCGGCCTCGTAGACGTGGCGCTTACTGTCGACCAGTTCGGCGGGGCTCGTCTCCTCGAAGCCGCCGCGGGCCCACGTTCCGGACTCCTCGAGCCACTCGATCACCTTCTCGCGGGTCTCGGGCCACGTCAGCCCGACCATCTCGTACCACGCGACCATGGCGAAGACGGCGTTGTCGTGGCAGCCGGGGTAGGAGCCCCGGCGGTAGATCGTCCGCATCGGGTCCGTCGTCGGCTCGGAGACCTGTTCGCGGTACTCGTCGGCTGTCAGGAGTTCGAGTCGGCCGTTGGTGTCGGGCTGGACCCGGCCGGCCCGGCGGAGGTGTGAGAGGGCGGCCTGATGCAGCGCGTCCCACACGGGGGCAAGGTCACGGAGGTCGTCCTCGTTGCGGGCGCCGGCAGTAAGCGGCGCGAGCACGTCGACGTAGGCACGCTCGACGGTCTGCCACTCGGTTCCCTCGAACCGGCAGCCGGCGTCGTGGAGGCTGCTGGCGGCGTGACAGTCGGGACAGGGGTAGTCGAACCGCGGCACGGGCGGTCGTTACCGGGCGCCCGCCTTAGAACTCGCGGTCGGCGCTCAGAGCTCCGGCTCGATGTAGACCAGACTGACCCGGCTGTCGGCCTCCTCGAGCTTTCGCTCGATCTCGGAGATGGAGTCGTCGATGTCGCCGGTCGCGAGCGAGGGGTCGAAGCTGACCTGTGCGGTCAGCATCGCCTTCTGCGGGCCGAAGAAGACGGTTCGGAACTGGTCGGCGTGGACGACGCTGGGGTGGCTGGTGACGATGTTCTGGAGCTCCCGTTCGACGTCCTCCGGGAGGCTCTCGCCGAGCAGGAGGCGCTTGTTCTCCCACGCCAGCGCGAGCGCGAAGCCCATGAGTAGGAGCCCGATGACCCCCGCCGAGATGGCGTCGTAGATGCCGTCGCCGGTGTAGCGCGTGAGCACGACGCCGATCAGCGCGATCCCCGCGCCGCCGAGCGCGATGGCGTCCTCGGTGAACGCGGTGAGGGTGGTCACGTCGCTGGTCTTGCCGAACGCCTCGCGGATGCCCGACCAGCCGAACTGGTCGATCTGGCTCTGAAGCTCCGCGTTCGCCTTCGCGAGCGCCCACGTCTCGAAGACGATCGCCGCCGAGAGCACCGCGACGTTGAGCCAGAACGTCTCGAGTTCGGCGCCGACGACGGGGACGGTGAACGTGCTGATCTCCGTTTGGCCGGCGGTCCGGATCGCGTGGATCCCGTGGCGAAGACTCTCCCAGCCGGCGATCCCGAACAGCAACACCGAGACGAGGAAGGCGTAGAAGAACTGGGCCTTCCCGTAGCCGAAGGGGTGCTCGCGGCTCGCGCTCTTGTCGGAGTAGCGGATGCCGATGAGGAGGAACACCTGGTTGCCGGTGTCGGAGATGGAGTGATACGTCTCGGAGAGCATGGAGGGACTCCCCGTGAGCAGAAAGCCGATGAACTTGAGGATCGCGATGGCGCCGTTGGCGACCAACGCCGCCAACACGACCCCAGTGCTGCCAGCCATGGACAGACCGTCACGAGGGAGTGACTTATCGGTTTGCCACGCCGTCGCTCGCGGCGACGCCGGCCCGCGTCGCTTTTCCCGGCCGCGCGCCGACGGGCGACCATGCTCGTCGTCCTCTCCGACACCCACGCCCTCGACGGGAGTTCGCTCGTCGGTGCTGCTGCCGACGCTGTCGAAAACGCCGATCTCGTGCTCCACGCCGGCGACTTCACGACCGAGGCGGTGCTCGACTCGTTCTACGACGGGACCGACGACTTCCGCGCGGTCCACGGGAACGCCGACAGTCCGGCCGTAACCGAACGCTTGCCGGAGGCGACCGTACTGGAGTACGAGGGCGTCCGGATCGCGGCCACCCACCGTCGGCGCGGCGGGGACACGGGACTGGGCATGTTCGGCCGGGAGCGCGGGGCGGACCTCGTGGTTTCGGGCCACACCCACCGGCCCCGCGTCGAGGCGGCCGGCGAAGTGACGCTGTTGAACCCCGGGAGCCACGCGGACCCGCGGGGGGCGAGGCAGTCGTTCGCAGTACTGGAACCGCAGGAAGGCGGGCTGTCCGGGGAGCTACGCACCGTCGGCGGCGAGACGTTCGCGCAGTTCACCGTCGAGAAGTGAGGTGTGCCCGGAACGGGCACGAGGGAGGGCCGAAGTCGGGGACGACAGCGGGTTAGTGGAGGGCCGAAACGGGGGATCGCAATCACGGCTTGGCTCCCGTTTGACAAAGTAGTTAGCTAAAGACAAAGAGCCGTTTTAGCGTTCCGACGGTCAGAACTTCTCCAACAGATCACGGTAGAAGCCGCCGTCGGACTCCCCGGCGAGCTTCTCGACGATGAGTTCGGGCGTCGACCGCGCGAGGTGGTTCTTCTTGGGCGAGCGGTCGACCCGGAGTTCGCCGTCGACCAGCCCCACCGCCTCGATGCCGTCGACGGCCACCTCGAAGCTCGCGGCCTCACGGATGCCGTCGGCGAGGTGGGAGACGAACACCGCGCTCGCGCCCTGTTCGTCCAGTTCTTCGAGAATCCCGGCGATGATCTTCGCGGAGGCGCCGGGTTCGGTGATGGACTCCAGTTCGTCGACCAGCACGAGGCGCCCCGACGCGCCCGCCACGAGGTCACCGAACTCCCGGAGCGTGCTCTCGAAGGCGCCGGCGTCGAGAGTGCCCTGTGACTTGGCGTAGTAGTGCAGTTCCGAGACACGGCTCACGCGGGCGCGCTCGGCCGGGACTGGCAGGCCCATGTGGGCGAGGACGACGATCAACCCCACCAGGTCGAGCGTCGAGGTCTTCCCGCCGGAGTTGACCCCCGAGAGGAGGGTGACGCCCTCGACGCCGTAGTCGACGGGGTCGACCTCGTCGAAGTCCACGTCCAGCAGCGGCGAGCGCCCGCCCTCGATCTCGAACCCCTCGCCCGCGAAGGTCGGCATCGTGCAGTCGAAGTCGTCGGCGAAGCGCGCGACCGCCAACTCCACGTCGAGTTCGAGCGCCTCCTCGACCATCGATTCGGCTGGCTCGCGGAGGTCCCGGAGTTCCGCGGCCAGTTCGGTCTCCAGTCGGTTCGCCCGGCGGTCCCGGTCGGCGGCGAGTTCGGTGCTGAGCCGAGAGACGGCCTCCTCGTTGTGTTCGAGCGGGAACGAGGGCTCGCCGCCGAAGACCCGCTCGACGAACTCCGCCTCCCCCGAGTCGAGGTCGAGGCTGTCGACGACGTGCTCGCGGGCCAGCCGGACCGCCTCGTCGTAGTCGTCAGCGAGTTCCCGCGACAGGAGGGAGTCGACGCGGGCGCCCTGTTCGACCAACGAGAGGAAGTCCGTGCCCTCGATGGTCACGTCCTGTTCGCCGATAGCGTCCCGGAGGTGGTCGTTGCCGACCGATTCGGCCGTGCTGACGGCGGCGTCGAGGTCGTCGACGGCCACCGAGAGCCGTTCGAGTTCCTCGTCGCCGACGATGCCGCCGTCCTCGTCGACGCGGTCGAGCGCCGCGCGGAGCGAATCGAGGTCGCCGCTCGGTTTCGTGCCAGCCGTCTCGTGGACCGCTGCGGCGGCGAGGAGGCGCTCGCGGTTGTCGGCGAAGAAGGTGAGCGTGCGCTCGGGGACGAACTCCGCGGGCCGTTCGAGCGCGTCGGGGACCACGCGCACGTCGCCGTCCACGTCGATGCCCGCGAACTCCGCGTCGAGGACGTACACCGTCGAGTACGAGCGCCCGAGTTCGCCGAGTTCCCGGCGTTCGTCGATGACCTCGACGGGGAGTTCGGGCAGGGCGGCCTTGGCCTCGGCGTAGCGCTCGGCGTCGTTGGTGGCGAGACAGCGCTCTCGGACACGGATCCCCTCCGCCGGTTCGAGCGGTTCGACGCCGGCGAGCGCGTCGAGCAGGTCGGGGTCGGGGTCGCGTTCGGTCGCAGCGGCCGCGAAGCCCCGGACCTCCTCGATCCGGGAGGCGGCGCTGCTCGGGAAGAACGTCTGGAGGCGCTTGGCGCCGTAGTCGGTGACGGCACGGGCCTGCAGCAGCGAGAGCGCTTGGTCGTATATCTCGTCGGCGCGGTCGGTGGCGAGGAACCCCCCGTCGTCGTCGTGCTCCCGACGGACGGCGGCGCGGGCGATAGCCGCCGCGCGGCCCTCGGTGATCGACGGCGCGCGGGCGATGGCCGCCACGTCGCCGCTTCGCAACGCCGCCTCGGCGTCGTCGAGTTCGGCCAGCGAGGCGGCCGTCTTCTCCCCGACGCCCGGGATGGCCGTGAACTCCATTCGGTCGGGGTTCCGCGCCATCGGCCAAAAGCGTGTGGTTCGTTCCACTCGACCGTCGGGAGCCCCCGCCGTCGACATTAAGTAGCCGCCCTCCGTCGATTCAGTCGATATGGGGGATCGACTCGTGCAGGCTGGCACGGCGCTGACGGGGTTCGCCGGCGTCGCGCTCGTCGTCTACGGGGGGTATCGCGTCCGGTCCGGGGCCGGAACGATGGAGGAACTGCTGGCGCTCGCCTTCCTCGCGGTGGCGATCGTCGCCGGCTACCGCTCGATGGCGGTCCACACCGGCCCGCGGATCAACGCCGTCGGCAACACCGCGCTGTTCCTCGCGGCCGCGGCGGCCTACGGGAGCGGCGTGAACTTCGACATCGGCCCGGTCGCGACCGCTGGGCAGGCGCTGTTCGCCATCGCCGTCGTGTACTTCCTGATCCGACTCGACTGATCGGCCTCGTTCTCGCGGTCGCCGCCGTTCTCACCGGTTCCGTCGCCGTTCTCGCCTACCGCTCGAGGTCTCGGAGCGTTGCCGCCACGTCGTCCGGCGTCGCCCCGGGCACGTCCTCGACGCGGTGGTCGGGGACGAGGATCGGGACCGGGTTGGCCCGGATCGCGCTCCTGACGGTCTGGGCGTCGTCCTCGTCGTCGGGGTCGAGGTTCGCCATCATGGCCACCTGCCGCGCAGTGCCGGTCTCGCCGTAGGGGATCTGGCAGACCGCCTTGAGCACCGCACGCTGGTCGGTCGGGACCGTTATCGCCACCTCGACCTCCGCGAAGTCGTCGCGCTCGCCGTCGAGGTAGGCGAACAGGCGGGCGAGGATCTCGTGGTCCGACTCCGCATCGTCGGGCACCCGGTCGGGGAACGACACGTCGATCACCTGTCCGCTGGCGACCGCGATCTGGAGGGGGCGGCCGAGGACCGTCGACTCGCGGGAGTAGATACCGGCGTCTTCCATCGCCCGGAGGAAGGTGGCTCGCGGCCTTGAACCCGGCGGCGACGGGCGATCGTGTGGCCCGGGGTCGCAAGCCTTTTGAACAGTTCCGTACATTAGTGTACAACTATGAACAGCAGCAACGAGGTGGCGCCCGCGGTGCAGTCCATCCTCGACGCCGCCCGGGAGCGCCCCGGCGGGTCGTCGCGGGTGGCCGTGGACGACGCTCGGTCGCTCCCGGCGGCCTTCGACGCCGCCAAGGCCGACGGCCGGAACCCGGTCGTCGCCGAGGTCAAGCCCACCAGCCCCACGACGGAGGGGACCAACGAGGGCGACCCGGTCGAACTGGCTCGGGAGATGGTCGCCGGCGGCGCCGCCGCGCTCTCGGTGCTCACCGAACCCGAGCACTTCGGGGGGAGCGTCGAGAACTACGAGCGCGTCCGCGAGGCCGTCGACGTGCCCGTCCTGCGCAAGGACTTCCTCCTGACGGAGTCCCAGTTGGACGCCGTCGAGGCCGACGTGGTGCTGCTGATCGCCCGCTTCCTCGGCGACGACCTGGCGCCGATGATCGACGCCGCCCGGGAGCGCGGGATGGGGGTACTGGTCGAAGTCCACAGCGAGGACGAGGTCGCGGCGGCCGTCGACGCCGGCGCGGAGATCATCGGGATCAACAACCGCGATCTGGCCGCGCTGGAGACCGACCTCGGGACGTTCGAGGCGGTCGCGCCTGCCGTGCCCGAGTCGGCGACGCTGCTCGCGGAATCGGGTATCTCGTCGGCCGCGGAGGTCCGGCGGATGCGCGAGGCGGGCGCCGACGGCCTGCTCATCGGCACCGCTATCATGGACGGCGACCCACGGGAGAACACGAGCGATTTTGTCAACGCATGAGTTCTGATTCAGCCGCGGACGGGAAGTTCGGGGAGTACGGGGGCCAGTACGTGCCCGAGGCGCTGATGCCCGCAATCGAGGAGCTGCGGGACGCCTACGAGCGCTACGTGCTGGAGAACGAGGACGGCTTCGTGGACGAGTTCCGCGAGCGTCTGCGACAGTTCGGCGGCCGGCCGACGCCGCTCCAGCACGCCGAACACCTCTCGGAACGCTACGGGCGGGAGGTCTACCTCAAACGCGAGGACCTCGTCCACGGCGGCGCCCACAAGCTCAACAACGCGCTGGGGCAGGTGCTGCTGGCGAAGTACATGGGCAAGGAGCGCATCGTCGCCGAGACCGGCGCGGGCCAGCACGGCACCGCGACGGCGATGGCGGCGGCCCACCTCGACATGCCCTGTGAGATCTACATGGGAGAGACCGACATCGGCCGCCAGCGGCCCAACGTCTTCCGCATGCGCATCAACGGCGCCGAGCTCAACCCCGTCACGGCGGGGCGAGGCACCCTCAAGGAGGCCATCAGCGAGACGATGCGGGACTGGGCGACCAACGTCGACGACACCCACTACGTCGTCGGCAGCGTCGTCGGCCCCGCGCCGTTCCCGGAGATGGTTCGGGAGTTCCAGTCGGTCATCAGCGAGGAGGCGCGCAAGCAGTCCGAGGAGCAGTTCGGCACGCTCCCGGACTCGGTCGTCGCCTGTGCCGGCGGCGGCTCGAACACGATGGGCGCGTTCGCGCGGTTCGTCGACGACGAGAACGTGAGCCTGCTGGCCGTCGAGGCCGGGGGCTCCTCGCTCGCCGTCGACGAGGAGGAGGGCGTCGCACCCAACTCCGCCTCGCTCTCGACGGGCGGGCAGGGCGTCCTCCACGGCGCCCGCACGAAGGTGCTACAGGACGAGTGGGGCCAGATCGTCGAGTCCCACTCCGTCTCGGCCGGCCTCGACTACGCCGGTGTCGGGCCCGAACTGGCCTATCTCGTCGACGAGGACCGCGTCGGCGCCGTCAACGTCGGCGACGACGCCGCGCTCGAAGCGTTCCACCGGCTCTCCCAGGAGGAGGGGATCATCCCCGCATTGGAGAGTTCCCACGCGCTGGCGTACCTCGAGGAACAACTCGGCCCCGACGCGGACCCCGACGAGGGTGCCCGCGAGGCGCTCGGCGACCGGATCGTCGTCAACCTCTCCGGTCGCGGCGACAAGGACCTCGAAACCGTCATCGAGGAGACCGACAAGCGCGACATCCCGAACGCGCCGGACATGAGCGAGTTCGCGGGGGGGCTATGAGCCGACTCCCCGAGGCGTTCGCGACGGACGACCCGGCGTTCATTCCCTATCTCGCCGTCGGCGACCCCGACATCGCGTCCTCGAAGCAGTACGTCGAAGCCCTCGTCGAGGGCGGCGCCGATTGCATCGAACTCGGCCTGCCCTTCTCGGAGCCGATCGCCGAGGGGCCGACGATCCAGAAGGCGGTCGTCCGCTCGCTGTCGGGCGGTATCACCCCCGAGGCGTACTTCGAGTTCGTCGAGGACCTCGACGTGGACGTGCCGCTGGTCTGCATGACCTACTACAACCTCCTGTTCCGCTACGGCGCCGATTCCGGCACCAAGGCGGGCGAGGGCGACTACGAGGCCCCCGGCCCGCGCCCGTTCGTGAAGCGCGCCGCCGAGGTCGGCATCGACGGCTTCGTCATCCCGGACCTGCCCGCCGAGGAGGCCGACGACCTGCGCGCGGCCTGCGACGAGTTCGACCTCGACCTCGTGTTCATCGTCGCGCCGACGACGACCGAGGCCCGCCTCGACACGATCCGCGAGCAGGTCTCGGGCTACGTGTACGTGCAGGCCCGCATGGGCGTCACGGGCGCTCAGGCTGACGTGTCCGACCAGACCGCGGAGAGCCTCGCCCGGATCGCCGACTGGGACGTGCCGAAGGCAGTCGGGTTCGGCATCTCCAGCGGCGACCACGCCGCGCGGGTCGTCTCGGCGGGCGCCGACGGCATCATCGTCGGCTCCGCGCTGGTCGACATCATCGCCGACGGCGTCGAGAACGACCGCGCCACCGCCGACGTGGCCGGCGACCTGCGGGAGAAGGCTCACGAACTGAAGCAGGGGGCGCTGCGTGGCGCCCGTGAATCACCGGAAGCGGAAGGCCAATAGGGCGAGAAGGAGCGCAACGCTCAAGCCCCCGGTTGCCACAGATTACCACACCCACCAGCCGGCCGAACGCTGCCGGCACGCGACACACCGACTCATGACCCGACACACACCCACCGACGCCGGCAGAGCCGCACGACTCGACCGCCTCTCCACCGACGGGAAGATCCTGATGGTCCCGATGGACCACGGGATCACCCTCGGGGCCGTCCAGGGGCTGGCCGACATCGAATCGACCATCGACGCCGTCACCCGCGGCGGCGCCGACGCCGTCCTGACCCAGAAAGGGATCGCCCCACGCGTCCACCCGAACAAGAACGGCGCGGGCTACGTCGTGCACCTGAACGCCTCGACCAGCATCGGCCCCGACGCCGACGACAAGCGCGTCACCGGGACCGTCAAGGAGGCCGTGCAGGCCGGCGCCGACGCCGTCTCTCTCCACCTCAACGTCGGCAATCAGCACGAACCGAAACAGATCGAGCAACTCGCCGAGGTCACGAAGGACGCACGCGAGTACGGCGTGCCCGTGCTGGCGATGACCTACGCCCGCGGGGAGGGCGTCGACAGCACCGACCCCGAGGCGCTCGGCCACGCGGTCCGACTCGGCGAGGAGCTCGGTGCCGACCTCGTAAAGACGGGCTACTCCGGCGACGCCGAGAGCTTCGAGCACGTCGTCGAGTCGACCGACCTGCCGGTGCTGATCGCCGGCGGCAGCAAGGGGACGAACCGCCAGACCGTCGAGATGGTCCGCGGCGCGATGGACGCCGGCGCGAGCGGCGTCTCGATGGGCCGGAGCATCTTCCAGCACGAGGACCCAGAACAGATCGCGGCGGCGGTGTCAGCCGTGATCCACGACGACGCGAGCGTCGACGACGCACTGATGGCCGGCGGTTTCGAGGGCTGACACGACGCCGCTCGACGGTGATTGTGACACAGTTAAGGGGCCCCCAACGGTACGCGTGGCCATGGAAACGCTGCTTCTCAATAGCGAGGACGTTCACCACAACACCTCGATGTCGGAGCTGATCCCGGCCATCGAGGAGGCCTTTGCCGCCTACGAGCGGGGCGACGCGAAGATGCCCGCGAAGTCCTACATCGACCTGCCCCAGTACAACGGCGACTTCCGATCGATGCCGGCCTACCTCGACGCCGGCGACTGGGACGCCGCCGGGATCAAGTGGGTCAACGTCCACACCGACAACGAGGAGCAGTTCGACCTGCCGACCGTGATGGGGACGATGATCTACTCCGAGCCGGAGAACGCGTTCCCCCTGTCGATCATGGACGGTACCGAACTCACGATGCAGCGCACCGGCGCGGCCGCCGCCGTCGCCACTCACCGACTCGCCCACCCCGACGCCTCCTCGCTCGGGATCGTCGGCGCGGGCGTGCAGGCCTACACCCAACTGGAGGCCATCTCCGAGGTCCGGGATATCGAGGAGGTCGTCGTCTCGGACCTCGACGACGCCCGCGTCGCCGCCTTCATCGATGCCTTCGAGGACCGCTTCGACGTGCGCGAGGGCTCGATCAGCGAGGCCGGCCACTGTGACGTGCTCTCGACGGTCACGCCCGTTCGTGACCCGATCGTCGGCCCCGACGACGTGGGCGAGCACACCCACATCAACGGGATGGGCGCCGACGCCGAGGGGAAACACGAGATCGCCGACGAGATCCTCCAGAACGCGAAGCTGGTCATCGACGACTACGCCCAGTGTACCCACTCCGGCGAGATCAACGTCCCGTGGAGCCAGGGGATCCTCGACGACGACGACATCTACGGCGAGATCGGCGAGATCATCGTCGGCGACAAGGCCGGCCGCACCACCGAGGACGGCGTGACCGTCTTCGACTCGACCGGGCTGGCGATCCAGGACGTCGCCGCCGCCCACGTCGTCTACGAGCACGCCGAGGCCGAGGGGAACGGCACCAGCTTCGACCTGCTCGGACTGGCCTGATCGGCCGGTTCGCCGCGGGACCCCGCCGGTCCCGGTGGACGGGTATTTAGTGGGGGCGAGCGAAGCGAGCGCAAATGGCGCCGATCACCCCCGGAACGCTGCTCGTGTTCGGGCTCATCGTCGCCGCCCTGGTCCTCTTTATCACCGAGTGGCTGCCCAACGACATCACCGCCATCGGCGTACTGGTGTCGTTGGTGGTGTTCGAACCCTGGACCGGCATCGGCGCCACCGAGGCGCTCTCCGGGTTCTCGAGTCCGGCGACGCTCACCATCGTCGCCATGTACATGCTCAGCGAGGGCGTCCAGCGGACGGGAATCGTCAGCCGTGCCGGCGGCTACCTCGAACGGCTGACCGGCGGCGACGAACGGCGTATCCTCGGGGCGACGGTTGGCTCGACCGGCCTCGCCGCAGGGGTCATCAACAACACGCCGGTCGTCGCCGTGCTGATCCCGATGATCACCGGGCTGGCCGACCGGAACGGCATCTCGCCCTCGAAGCTCCTCCTGCCGCTCTCCTACGCCGCCATGCTCGGCGGCACCCTCACGCTCGTTGGGACGGCGACGAACGTCCTCGCCAGCGACCTCGCCGCCGAACTCCTCGGGGCGCCCCTGTCGATGTTCGAGTTCACGAAACTCGGCGTCGTCGTGTTGATGGTCGGCACGGCCTACCTCCTCACGGTCGGCCGGTGGCTCACCCCGGCGCGGGTCGACCCCGCCTCTGACCTGACCGAGGCGTTCGACTTGGAGGACCACCTCGCCCGCCTTCGGGTTCGGGAGGACTCCCCGCTCGTGGGGATGACCGTCCGGGAGGCGACGGCGATGGTCGACGTGGCCACCGAGGGCGACGGGTTCCACTTCCTCCAACTGACCCGCAACGGCGAGGCGTACCTCGCCCCGCGGAGCGACCAGCGCATCGAGGCCGACGACGTGCTGACGGTCCAGGCCAGCCGACAGACCGTCAACCGCGTCGGCGAGGGGTTCGACCTCCGACAACTGAGCCGTGAGGAGGTCACCGAAGCCGACCTGAGCGAGACTGCCCACCCCGGCGCGCTGGCGGAGGTGGTGCTCCCCGCGGAGTCCCGGCTGGTCGGCCGGACCGTCGCCGAGACGGAACTCCCCGAGCGCTTCGAGACGACGGTGCTGGCGGTGCGGCGTAGCGACGGCGTGCTCCGGGAGGGGCTGAGCGAGGTGACCCTGGGGGCCGGCGACACGCTACTGCTCCAGACCACCTCCGCGGCGGTCGCACACCTCGGCGAGCGCGGCGACGTGGTGCTCACGCAGTTCCCCGACGAACTGCGGCCCCCCGAGGAGGAACCGGAGCCACTCGACCCGAAGACGCCGCTCGCGCTCGGCATCCTGATCGCCGTCATCGGCGTCGCGGCGCTCGACCTGCTCCCCGTCGTCATCGCGGCGCTGGCCGGGGTGGTGGTGATGGTGGCGACCGACTGTCTGCGGCCGAGCGAGGCCTACGGCGCCGTGAGTTGGAACGTCATCTTCCTGCTCGCGGGGGTGATCCCGCTGGGGCTGGCGATGCAGCGCACCGGCGGCGACCAACTGCTCGCGGGGCTGTTGGTCGCGAGCGCGAGCGCCCTCCCGCTGCTGGTCGTGCTCGGACTGGTGTACCTCCTGACGGGGGTGCTCGCCAACCTCATCACGCCGCCGGCGAGCGTGGTGTTGATGATCCCCGTCGCCGTCGACGCCGCCGCCCGCGTCGGCGCCAACGAACTGACGTTCCTGCTCGGTGTGATGTTCGCGGGCTCCAGCGCGTTCACGACGCCGATCGGCTACCAGACGAACCTCATGGTGTACGGCCCCGGCGGCTACACGTTCGGCGACTACGTCCGGGTGGGTGCGCCGCTGCAGTTGCTGCTGGCGGTGGTGACGACGCTCGGGCTGGCGTTCTTCTGGGGCGTGCGCTGAGGCTGGCGGGTAGTGGGAAGCGTCGAAAGAACGGAAAAAGCGGCGCCGCGGCGGTTTACTCGAGGTGGATCGCCGGCCGGAACGGGATGGCGTTGCCCGCGCGGTCCGCGGGGTCGACCACGTCCTCGTCGTCCTCCGCGTACACTTCGACCTCGGCGCCGAACTCGCGGCCGAGGAACGGCGCGGCGTTCTCGTAGGCGGCACGCTCGTCCATCGCGAGCAGGTCCGCGAGTTCCTCCTCGTCGTAGTCGCGGGCGAACTCGACGGCGTCCTGTGCGATCTGGTTGACCTCGTTCCCGCGCTCGCGCAGGTCGGGGTCGCTCATGACCTCGCTCATCACCGCACCCACGTCGGCGCCGACCTCGCGGACGGCGTCGAACACCTGCCGCTTCCAGTCGGCGGCGGCGTAGATGCGGACGACCTCGGGGTCGGTGTCGGTCACGTCGGCGACCTCGTTGATGTCGTCGACGAGCGTCTGGACACGAGCCTCCTGCAGTTCCAGGTCGGGGGCCTGCAGGCCCTCGTCGACCTCGGGCCACGGCGCGTCCTCGGCGGCCGTACCCGTCAGCTCCTCGTGGAGTTCGTTCGCCAGGAACGGCGTGAACGGCGCCAGCAGGCGCAGTCGGGTTTCGAGGACGTGCCGGAGCGTCCAGCGGGCGCCCGGCCGGTCGAGGTCGGCGCGGCGACGGTACCACTTCAGGTGCTCGTCGAAGCCGTAGAACGCCGCCTGCGTGGCGGTCCGGGTCTCCGAGCCCTCCATCGCCTCGGTCGCCGTCTCGATGGTTGACTGGAGCTTCGAGAGCAGCCAGCGGTCCACGTCGTTCGTGGCCTCCTCGTCGCCGGCGGGCCCCTCGATCAGCTCCTGGCTGCGGTTGTAGAACCGCCGCAGTTGGTTGTGCGTGCTCTCGACGGCGTCCTCGCGCCAGTCGTAGTCCTGCCACGGCTCGGAGGCGTTCAGCAGGAAGAACCGCACCGTGTCGGCGCCGAACTCGGAGATGGCTTCACCGGGCAGCACGACGTGGCCCTTCGAGGAGGACATCTTCTGGCCCTCCAGCAGGCCCATCCCCATGACGACGATGCCCTGTGGCCACTTCGGCTCGGGGAAGAACTCGGCGTGGTGGTAGAGGTAGAACGTCAAGTGGTTCGTGATCAGGTCGTTGCCCGAGAACCGGTAGTCGACGGGGTACCAGTAGTCCCACTCCTCACCCAGTTCCAGCGCGCGCTCGTCGGCGTCGTCGACGGCCTCGGCGCCGTAGAACATCGCGTCGAAGAACTCCTTGTCCAGGTCCTCGACGGGCACGTCCTGAATGTGCGGGGCGACCGTGTAGTAGGACATGTACAGCGTCGAGTCCGACAGCGGCTCGATGACGAAGTCCGTGTCCCACGGCAGGCGCGTGCCCAGTCCGTAGTTCCGGATGCAGGGCCACTCGTTCAGCCAGCCGACGGTGTGTTCGTACTCGCCGCGGGTGTTCTCGGGGATGGCGTCGAGGTTGGCGATGGCCTTCCGGGTCTTGGCCATCCAGTCCTCGTCGTTGTAGCGCAGGAACCAGGTGTCCTGATAGGCCACCTCCACGTCGCCGCCACAGCGACAGACGACCTCCTCGGAGAACTCCTGCATCGTGTCGAAGGCGTCGCCGGCGTGGGCCTCGCGGAAGCGCTCGCGCACGTCCTCGACGACTTCGCCGGCGAACTCGCCGTACTCGTCGTTCATCACGCCGGAGTGGAACTCGGCGTTGTAGAGGTCGTTCGTCGCCTCCTCCAGTTCGGGGTCGTCGCTCGACGTGATCCCGCGGGAGTCGACGGCGTCGCGGGCCGGCACCTCGCCGTAGCCCTCGACGGAGAGGATCGGGATCGGCTCGATGGCCCGGACGGCGTCGGGGTCGATCCCGTACTCCGTCAGGTCGTCGGCGCGCTCTTTGAGTTCCCCCAGCGCGACGTAGTCGTCCGGCGAGTGCGCCGGGACGGACATCACGACGCCCGTGGCGTTGTCGGCGTCGACGAAGCCGGCGGGCAGGACCAGCACGTCCTCGCCCGTGATGGGGTTCTCGACGCTCGTGCCGACGATATCGCTGCCGGCGAACTCGGCCTCGATCTCGACCTCGCGGTCCTGCAGGTCGAACTTCTCGGCGGCGTCGGCCGAGATGACCCACGTCTCGCCGTCGACGCTCGCGCGGACGTACGTCGCCTCGGGATTGACGTAGGCGTTTGTCACGCCCCGAACCGTCTCGGGGCGGAGGGTGGCCATCGGGAACACGGCCTCGCCGTCGTCGGGGCTGTCACCGCGGAAGCGGACCAGCGTGTACTCCTGGAACTCGGCGTCCTCACCCTCCAGCAGGTCGTGGGTGGTGACTGGCTGTTCCTCCTCGGTGCAGTAGTTAACCGGGTGGAGCCCCTTCTCGACCAGCCCCCGCTCCTTGAGCGTCTGGTACTGCCAGCTGATGAACTGCGAGTAGCGCTCGTCGTTCGTGGTGAACTCCCGGCGCCAGTCGACGGAGAGCCCCAGCGACTGCATCCCCTTCTTGTAGTGTTCCTCGATGAAGTACTCCGCAAACCCCATCGGCGTCTCGAGGTCGCTCAGGTCCTCGTCGGGGACGTTGTAGGTGTCCTGCAGCACCGAGAGCTGTTCCTCCTCGCCCTTCTTCAGGCGCTCGACGGCGCCGATGATCGGCGTGCCAGTGACGTGCCACGCCATCGGGAACAGGACGTTGTCGCCCTGCTGGCGTCGGTAGCGCGCGTAGGCGTCCGGCACCGTGTACGTGCGGGCGTGGCCGATGTGCATCCCACCGCTGGGGTAGGGGTAGGGGACGGTGACGAAGGTGGCGTCCTCACCCTCTTCCTCCGGCACGGGATCGGCCTCGTAGCGGCCGCTCTCCCGCCAGCGCTGCCGCCAGCGCTCCTCGATCTCCTGCGGGTCGTAGTCCATACCCGTGAGTGCCGGTCCCGCCGTAAAAATACCCATCAGTTCTGACTGGCGCGGCCGGCAACGACGGCGATCAGCGGCCGTTCGGACTCCGTGGCCCGCATTGGCACGGGGACCACCCGACCGAAGCCCTTTTGCACCGAACCGTCCGCTACTCTCACAAGTATGGCCAGCGCAAGCGGCTCCCCCGAGGTGTCAGAAACCGTCCGTGACGGTGCCCCCCTACTGGCGTTCGGGCTTGGGCTCGTCTGTCTGCTGGCGATGGTGCCCGTCACGCTGGGTGCGCTCGCGGGCTACCTCCCCATCGGCGCCGCCGTCCCGGCGCTGGCTGTCGGGGCTGCCGTCGCCGTCTTCTCGCTGGTCGCGGCCTGAACCGAACGCCGCGAGCAGCACGAACGCCGTCACCGAGAGCGTCACGAGACCGTGGAGCGGCAGCGACGTGGTTCCGTCGAGGAGCCACCGAACCGCCGTGGTCGCGGCGAACGGCCCGAGGAGGAGGCCGACCAGCGCCGCGGTCCGTCGGCGGTTCGCCGCCCGGGAGCGCGACCAGAACCCCCGTCGGAGGGCGGCGTCGCCCGCGACGGCGCCGACGATGGGGCCGACGAGCACCGTGATCAACAGCAGCGACATCGAGCCGTTGCCGAGGAACTCACCCACCCAGAGCCACCGGACGATGGCGGCGACGCCGCTCAGCGCGCGCCAGACCGCGACCGCTCCGAACGCGGCCGCGACCACACGCCGAGTGAGTGGAACTGACACGGCCCGGCCTTCGGCGATGGGCGACAAAACGATACCGACCGCGGGGTTCTTCGGCGCGAGGAACGAGGGACCGGTATGGATATCGTCGGGAAACCGCTCCAGACCCGTCTGCTTCGCGCGTTCGCGGTGTTGGTGGTGTTGCTCGTCTACGGCGCCGCGACGGACGGCGTCGACCCGTTCGTGACGCTCTCGGTGCCGGTGCTCTTCTTCGCCTTCTCGATCGCCAGCGACTACGCCGTCGCGCGGTTCACCGACAACTGATCAGCGAGGAGGGGTGAGGAAGGGCGGGGCCAAGGGGCTGTCAGAGGCGGACCGCGTCAGTCGATGTCGATCCGGTGGCCGTCGTCGGCCATCTTCTTGGGCAGCGTGACCGTCAGCACACCGTTGGTGTAGCTGGCGTGCGCCGCCTCGGCGTCGACGGTCGTGGGGAGGGCGATGGTGCGCCGGATGGCGCTGGACCGGCGCTCCCGCCGGAGGTAGCTCTCGCCCTCGTCGTCGGCCATCTCGTCGTGGCTGGCGCCGATGACCAGGCGGTCGTCGTCGACGGAGAGGTCGATCTCCTCACGGTCGAACCCGGGGAGGTCGGCGACGACCACGAGGTCGTCGTCGTGCTCCGAGAGATCCACCCGCATCGACCCGTCCCCGTGCCAGCCCCCGGACTGCTCGAAGCCGGCGACGCGCTGCATTCGGTCGAAGAGGCGGTCGATGTCGTCGAAGGTGTCAGTACGCATTAGTTCTTCACCAGAAGACAGAGACGCTCGCTGAGGGCATAAAGACGTACTGAGCCGTGCTATCCCGTCGCCGTTAGCTGACTTCGATATCGATGCCGCCGTCCTCGTCGGCCTTCGGGAGCGTGACCGTGAGGACGCCGTTCTCGTAGCTCGCGTTTGCCTCGCGCTCCTCCACGTCGGTGGGGAGTGGGACGGTCCGACTGACCGCCCGCTGGCTGCGCTCGCGGCGGTAGTACTCCGTCTCCTCGTCCTCGGTCGTCTCGCTGTGCTCGGCCGCGATACTGAGTTGGCGGTCGGTGACAGAGACATCGATGTCCTCGACGTCGAAGCCGGGCACGTCGGCGACGACGACGATCTCGTCGCCGGCGTCGGCCACGTCGACGTGGATCGCTCGGCCGCCGACGTTCGCGGCGAGGTCGTCGCCGAACTCCTCACCGAACTCCCGGCTCATGTCCGCGAAGCCGTCGTTCAGCTGTTCGAACAGCTCCTCGATCTCCTTGAACGGGTCTCGTCGATCAGTCATGTTCGAACGGAGGGTCGCCGAGCTGTTAAGGATTGTTGCCACGTCGAGAGATCCGCCGAGGGGACCGGGATCGCCGACGAGCGGGCGTCGACGGCGGGCCGATCACTCGACGACGTGGCGGGTGTCGTAGGAGCCGAGCCGTCGGACCCAGCCGTCGGCACAGACGGCTTCGATCTCGCTCAGGGCCTCCTCGGTCCGGGCCTCGTAGAGGCCGGCCTCGATGTCGAAGTGGAAGCAGTAGTCCCCGAGTCGGCGACCGCTCGGGCGGGACTCCACCCGCGAGAGGTTGATGTCCCGGGTGGCAAAGGCCTCCAGCAGTTCGAGCAGGAGGCCGGGGTAGTTCGCGCCGGGATAGACGACGAGACTGGTCTTCCCGCCCGCCGTCGAGCGCTCGCTCTCGGGGGCGACGACGAGGAAGCGCGTGGCGTTCGAGTCCCGGTCCTGAATGTTCTCGGCGATGCGCTGGAGCGTGTCGCCGTCGTCGTTGGCGTTGGCCGGGTGCCCGATCGCCGCCACCGAGGGATCCTCGCGGGCGCGTTCGACCCCGCGGGCCGTCGACGCCACGGCCTCCTGGGCCACGTCGGGATAGTGTTCGGTCAGGTACTCACGGCACTGTGCCAGCGCCTGCGGGTGGGAGGCGACGACCTCGAACTCCGGGCCCTGTGCCAGCAGCGCGTGCCGGATCGGCGAGACGATCTCCTGCACGACGCTGACCTCGCGGTCCGCCAGCGCGTCGAGGCTCTCGTCGACCGAGCCCTCGATGCTGTTCTCGACGGGGACGACGCCCCGCTCGAACTCCCCGTCGGCGACGGCCGCGACGATCTCCGTCACCGACTCCCGGAACACCACCGGGCCGTCGGCGGCAATCGAACTCGCGGCACGGTGCGAGTAGGTCCCGGCTGGCCCGAGCGTGACGACCTGCATACTCCACCCGTTGCGAGGGGCGGGGAAAAACGCGTCGGGGATCAGTCGAGTCGGTAGGTCACCGAAACGGTCGCCGAGACGGTGACGGGGCCGGGCTCGAAGCTGGTCCCCTCCGTGGCGGCCTCGAACTGAACGTCCGCCCGAACCGGCCGTACGTCGGCATCCATCGTCGAGACGGAGTAGACCCCCGCGATCGTACGGTTGGCCGCGTCGGCGAGCGTGCTCGCGTCCCGGTCGGCGTTGGCCATCGCGGCCCCGAGCGCCTCCTGTCTGAGGTCGCGTCTGGTCTCCTCGCTCAGCGTGAACTGGACGCCGTCGACGCGGGTAGCGCCGTTGCCCACCGCGGCGTCGAGGATCGCCCCGGTCCGGTTGCCGAGGTCGTCGGCGACGACCTCGACGGCGAAGCCCTGTGCGGCCCGGTAGCCGGCGACCCGGGAGCCGTTCTCGGTCCGCTCGTACTCCTCCCCGAGGTCGTAGTAGGTGGTCCGGACGGCGTCGTCATCGACGCCGGCCTCACGGAGCGCCGCCCGCATCCGGGAGGCGTTCTCCGCGACGCCCTCCCGGGCGGCGTCGGCGGACTCAGCCCGGGCAATCACGGCCAGTCTGATCGTGGCGGCGTCGGGCGACGCCGTGCGCTCGGCGCTCGCCGTGACCTCGATGGTGCCGCTCGACAGCGGGTCGGTGGGCTGTTCCTGGGCGTTCATCTGTGTCTGTGGGTTCGGTTCACCCGCCGCCGGGCCGGCGATGGTGGCGACGACGACGCTGCTGCTGAGGAGGACGACCGCGGCGATTCCGACGGTAAGGATCGCTCGGCTGGACATGAACGGACCACGGCGGCCGGCCGTATTGTTCAGACGGGACTACTCGGAGTAAGGGGAGACAAACGGAGACCGTCGGGTCGCGTGTAGCGCCGTGTCGCCCGTCGAGAAGCGCTTGCACCACCACGGTTGCCCCTCACCGTGGTGTCGCTTACACCACCACGGTTGGTCGTTACCGTGGTGTCGCTTACACCACCACGGTTGCTCGTTACCGTGGTGTCGCGCGTGTCGCCGTCGCCTTGAACGACGCCACCACCTCGCGGCCGGGTTCGAGGCCGAGCCGTTCCCGGCTCTCCTCGGTCACCAGCGCCGAGAGCGGCTCCTCGGCGCCGACCGCGACCGAGACCAGACAGACCGATTCGCCGCGGTCGATATCGACGACCTCGCCCGAGAACCGGTTCCGTGCGCTGGTCTCGCTGCCCGCCGGCGCGTCCGCGGGGTCGTGGAGCGTCACGGCGTCGGTGCGGAGCACCACCTCGACGGTTTCTGCGTCGCCCGGGACGAGCGCCCGGACGGTGCCGGCGGCAGTTTCGACGGTTCCGAGTTCACCGTCGCGGCCGACGACGACGCCCTCGAGCACCGTTTCACCGGTCTCGGCGATGGCGCTGTAGCCCGTCCGCAGGCGGTCGAACGCCGCCAACAGCTCGTGAGCGCGGTCGGTCAGCGTGCTGCCGCCGCCGCCGCTGCCACCCCGGCGACGCTCGACGAGCGAGCCGAACGCACCCTCAAGTTCGGTGAGTCGGTCGTGGGCCCGGGAGTAGGACCGGCCCAACTCCTCGGCGGCGGCGTTGAGCGACCCCGCGTCGTCGACGGTCCGGAGCAACTCGGCGTCGCGCTGACTGAACGCCACCCCGTCGGCCCGAAGCGTCGCGTCGAACCCTGCGTCCATACCCTCGCTGGGACGAGCGCCGCCTAAACAGTTCCCCACGAGGGGGAAAGAATTTGATGCGTCTAAAAATAGAGTGCGAAGAGAACAACTATATGGTTCGGGTCCACAGGCTACGATAGACAACACCATGCGTAACGGACACATGCGGTCAGCGCGCTGTTGTGCGCTGAACCGGAACGACGGTGGTTCGCTGTGATACCGCTCCAGCTCCCGGCGGGGACGTTCGGCCCGGTCGTCCAGGAGGCGCTTAACATCCTGATCGGTTCCTGGCGCGAGGGGTTCGTACAGGTCTCGGGGTTCGTCGGCGCGACCATCCTGCTGTTCAGTCTGGTCCAGTACCGCTTCGACGGGAAGCTCACGCAGTTGCTCGAGGAACACGAACGCGCCCAGCCGCTGGTCGGCGGGCTGCTCGGGCTGACGCCGGGCTGTGGCGGCGCCATCATCGCGATGCCGCTGTACATCCGTGGCACCGTCAGCTTCGGCACCGTCGTCGCCGCGCTCGGGGCGACCGCGGGCGACTCCGCGTTCATCATTCTCGCGCTGGCGCCGGAGGCCGCGGTCTACGCCTACGGCCTCGCGTTCGTCGCCTCGGTGGCGTTCGGCTACTCGATCGACCTCTGGGGCCTCGGCGTCGGCCGCGTCGACAGCGCCGTCGCCCGGCTCAGCCGGCCGATGACCGACGGCGGCTTCAGTACGACCAGCGTCGCGAAAGGCGGTCCGAGCGTCCCCGAGTACGAGAGCCCGGACGGCCACGACCACAGCCACGACCACGGCGGCAGCAGGCTGCCGAGCTACCTGCCGGAATCGGCACTGATGGAGCGCGTCAGCCACGGGATCCACGTCCTCTGGTGGGTGATGCTGACGGGTGCGCTGATCGCCGGGATCATGTACCTCTCGCAGGGTGCGTCGATCGGCTTGGACGAAGCCGAGCCGATCTGGGAGGTCGCGCTCACCTACGACGGGCTGTTCACCGTCGCCGGCCTGCTTGGCACCACGCTGTCGTTCTACCTCTACTTCGTGGGGCGACACTACATCGGCGACGGCGACGCCGGCCGGGTTCGGGACGGCTTCGCGAGCCTCTACAAGACGTTCCAGCACACCGCGATGGAGACCTCGATGGTCACCGTCTGGGTCATCGCCGGCTACCTGGTCTACGAGTACGGGATGGCGATCTTCGCCCTCGACATTCAGGCGCTCGCCCAGTCGGCGGGCGTGATGACGCCGGTGCTCGGCGCCCTGTTCGGGCTGATCCCCGGCTGTGCGGCCCACATCGTCTTCGCCCAACTCTACGCGGTCGAGCAGGCGTTCCCGTTCTCCGCGTTAGCGGCGAACGCGATCAGCCAGGACGGCGACGCGCTGTTCCCGCTGATGGCCATCGACCTCAAGGCGGCCATCGTCGCCAGCATCTACACGACGATCCCCGCGATCCTCGTCGGCGTCGGCCTGCACTACTTCTGGCCGTACACGCAGTACGGCTTCGGGGTGTTGGGCTGAATGTACGACCGAATCCTCGTCCCGACCGACGGCGGCGAGCACGCGACCGCCGCGCTCGAACACGCACTCGAACTGGCGTCGGTCCACGACGCCACCGTCCACGTCTGCTACGTCGTAGACACGTCCACGAACCCGCTCGTCGTCTCGAAGGACGAGGTCCGGGACGCGCTCCGGCAGGTCGGTGAGGACGCCGCGGCCCGCGCGTTCGCCGACGCCGAGGAGCGCGCCGCGGCCCACGGCGTCGAACTCCTGACGGACCTCCACGAGGGAACTCCCGGCGACGAGATCATCGCCGAGGCCGAGGCCGTGGCGGCCGACCTCGTCGTGATGGGAACCCACGCACGCGAGGGTGTCTCCCGCCGGCTACTGGGGAGCGTCGCCGAGGAAGTCGTCGAGAACTGTCCGGTGCCCGTCCTGACGGTTCACGCCGAGGACGCGTAGGCGAATCGCCCGAGTGCGGAGGTACGGGCGGACATTCGTCTACGAACCCCCGTGGTACCACGACCCTCGCAAGCGTTATCCCGTGATAGGCTGTACGTTTGTATGCAATGGCAAACGGTACGGTTGATTTCTTCAACGACACAGGCGGCTACGGTTTCATCTCGACTGAGGACGCGGACGACGACGTGTTCTTCCACATGGAAGACGTCGGTGGCCCCGACCTGGAGGAGGGTGAGGAGGTAGAATTCGACATTGAACAGGCCGACAAGGGCCCCCGCGCGACGAACGTCGTCCGCAACTAACGGTTTTCCCGTCGCCGGAAGGCGACAACCCGTTTTCACACGCCCACGAGCGACGGCGTCGTCGTAACGGACGCCCCGAATCGGGGCTGGCGATACGTGATCCAGCCGCGAGGCCGTCCTGGATCACTCCACCGTGGCCCCGGCGTTCCGGGGGCGGACGACTGAGACGCGGCCGTCGACGCCGGCCGCGTCGAGGGCTCGCTGGCCCGCCCGCCGCGCGGCGCCCGCCTCTGCAGCGGTAGTGACGCCGTAGACGGTCGGCCCCCACGAGGACTGACCCGCGCCAGCGACGGCGTCGGCGTCCCGCAACGCGCGGACGACGGCACCGATCGACGCCCGATAGACACCCCCCTGCTCGTCGGCGTACCACTCGCCGTTCAGTCGGCCGACCTCGTCGACGGCGGCACCGAACCCCGTCGCGTCGCCGTCAGCCAGCGCCGGGAGGACACGTCGGACGACGACCCCCGCGATGCGGTCGGCGATACCGGGATCGGCGCGTTCGACCGTCGCACGCATGCTCGTGTCCTCAGCGTCACCGCTCGTCCCGGGCGAAACGTCGGGGATCACGAGCAGGAACCGCCAGTGGTCGGGGATCGACCGCTGGCTGGTGATCGGCGGCACCGACCACTCGCCGCGGTCGGGGCGGGTGGGGGTGAACGCCGCCGTCGGGTGGCCGCCGTCGAGGACGAACCCCCCGCGTTCGAACGTCGCGACGCCGACGCCGCTGCGGCCCCCGCGATCCAGCGCCGGCGCGCGCTCACGGACGGCCGGGTCACGGTCGTACGCGCGGGCGACCGCCGAGAGCGTCGCCAGCGCGGTCTGGGTGCCGCTCCCGAGGCCGACGTGGCGTGGCAGCGTCTCCTCGACGCTGACGCTGGCTCCGGGAACGTCCAACAGGTCGACGATCCGCGCCACGGCTGGTCGTGCCGGGTCGTACGAACACGCGACCGTCTCGGCCGGTCGTGCAGTCACCGTGACCCGGGGGCGTTCCAGGGCGACCCCGAGACTCCCGTAGAGGCGCTCGTGTGCCAGCGAGAGGTTCGTGAACCCGAAGTGGAGCCGCGCCCCGACGGAGACGGTGACGGCGGTCATCGGCGCCCCGGGTGCGGTGGTGTGGTCATCGTGCCTCCTCCGTGAGTTCGAGCACGCGGTCAATGGCGTCCCGTTCCGCCTCGCCGCCACAGGTCCGCACGACCTCGGTGAAGTAGTCGAGGCGCGATCTGAGTTCCGCCTGATCGAAGGCCTCGACGCCGAGCCGCGAGGCCGCGACGGTCGCCTCGACGACCGCGGCGAACCCGCGGTTCGTCGTCGGGACGACCCGTCGCTCGACGCCGGCGTCGACGGGGGTCAGCCGCCACTCCTCCCACTCCGTTCCGTCCTCTTCGCCGGCGGCGACGCGCTCGACGTCGACCTCGACCCAGGCGTCGACGCCGTCGAACACCGGCTCGTCACCCTCGTGAACGGTGAGTGCGGCCTCGGTGAACAGCTCCGGATCGCGCGTGAACTGGACGACGCCGCCGCCCTGTCGGTGGAAGTTCCTGCGGGTCCGGGTGTTCCCCCACGTCTTCGCGGTCACCGGTGAGCCGGCGTGGAGGCCGAGCGCGGCGGCGTTCCAGCGGCCGTTCGGGCCGAGCGTGGCGACGACGCTCTCGGTGACGCCGCGCAGTTCGACCGGCCAGTCGGCGCTCATACCGCCAGCCCTCGTTCGAGTGCGACGAACAGCGCCGCGGCAGTCACGTCGGCCGTGGTGCCGGGGTTGATACCGTCGGCGACGAGTTCGTCGGCCCACTCGGTGACGGCCTCGGGGTCGGCCCCCTGGAGTTCGGCGGCGCGCTCGGTGACCTCGGCGGCCACGCTCTCCCCGTGCCGTTTGGCGATCAGGCTGTCCGGTTCGGCCGCGAGCAGGTCGAGAAAGACCGTCGGTACCCGCTCGCTGAGGGGCCCGTCGGCGTCGAGGAGCGACGCCGCGGCGGCGAACGTCCGCTCGAAGCCCGCCGTCCACTCGGCGGCGACGCCGTCGGCCGGCGCGCTCGCGGCCATCACGTCGGCGAGCGTGAGCCCCCGCTCGCGGAGGGCGGGGACCGCGTCGCTCCCCCGGCGAACGTCGAGGTCGTCCATCGAGTCCGGTGGCTCGTCGACGAACACGTCCACGTGGTCGAACGCGCGGTAGAACCCCGCGGCGTCGTCGACGGTCGTTTCGTCCACCACCGCGGCCGCGCCGTCGGGCGTGAGGCGGTCGGTCGCGGCCGCCCGGACCAGCGGCGTCAGCAGCAACAACGCGCCGAACTGGGTGTTCCCACCGTCCTGTCGGGCCATCCCTGCGACCGCCGTCTCGAAGGCGTCGCCGACGGCCGCGCCGTCGGCCGCGTCGTCGAGACCCGCGCGGGCCCCGACCGCGCCGGCGAGGAACTGCTCGAACGTGAGGTCGGCGTACTCCCGCTGGCGGTCGACGTTCCCCGGTTTGGGCGTCCCCGAGAGTTCGAGCAGGAGCGCCAGTTCGGCGTTCGCGCCGGGCGGACGGCTCATGCCCGCACCCGGTCGAACACCGAGCCGAGCATCTCGATGGCCGCCTCGCGGTCGGGCCCTAGCGGCGAGCCGGCGACGAAGCTGTCGGCGTAGTCGAGCACCGCCTCGATGCGCTCGGCGACGGTGTCGGGCGTGCCGGCGACACAGAACGCGTCGATCATGGCGGGGGTCACGGCGTCGAACGCCGTCGAGAACTCCCCGGCGGTGATGGCGTCGCCGACGGCCTCGGCGCGGTCGTGGTCGATCCCGTGTCGGTCCAGTACCGGCGGGGCCGCCCCCGCAGTGACGAACGCGACGGGCGGCCGGGCGGCCTCGCGGGCCGCGTCGGCGTCGGCGGCGACGCTCACGCTGGCGAACGCCGCGAAGTCGAAGGGGCCGTGGTCGTCGGGGCGGTCGGCGAGGCCTGTCTCGACCTGCTCGGCGGCCCACGCGAAGTCGTCCGGGTGGGAGGCGTTTACCAAAACGCCGTCGGCGTGTTTCGCCGCCATCCGGATCATGTGCGGGCCCTGTCCACCGACGTAGGCCGGGATGGGGCCGACCTCGTAGTTGAGGCCGGCGTCGACCGCCGTGAACGTGCCGTCGTGGTCGACGCGCTCGCCGCGCCAGAGCCGTTTCGAGACGCGGACCGTCTCCAACACGCGCCGGAGCGGGCGCTCCCGTTCGATGCCGAGGTTGGCGAGCGTCGAGGGGTCGCCCGCGCCGATACCGAACACCGCCCGCCCGTCGGCGAGTTCGTCGAGCGTCGCGACGTTCGAAGCAAGCGATACGGGGTGGGTCTCGTAGGGGTTGACGACGCCCGGCCCCAACCGCACCGACTCCGTCGCCGACGCCACCCGCGAGAGCGCGAGAAACGGGTCGCGGTTGTTGTAGTGTGCGGAGACGAACACGGTGTCGAAGCCGACCTCCTCCGCACGCACCGCGAGGTCCGCCACCGACCGAACCGGCATCTCGGGGGTCAACTCGACGCCGATCGTGCCGTCGTCGCTCTCGTCCATACCGACACACTCCACCGTGAGGACTTCAAACCACGGTTCGGAGGATTTCCCCAGTATACGCTGTTTTAGCCACTTACAAGCCCCAACGAGAGGGTTTAGCCCTCCGATATAGGATAACCGAGGAGAATACGGGCGAAGGCAAATATTATTACGAGTCGTTCCCTGCCTTTCGACCACATGCAACGAATCGCGTCGACGCTCGGCCTCTTTCCGCTGCCCGACGCCCAGCGGGATCGGCTCGCGGACCTGAAGGGCCACCAGAAGGAGGACCTGATCGGCGGCGAGGAGCCCCCGGAACTGACCGAGACGTACGACGCCGCCCGCGAACGGCTGATCGACGACCAGCACGACGCCGGCCTCGACCGCGTCGTCGAAGGACAGGCACGCTGGGACGACTTCCTCGCCCATCCGCTCTGTGTCCACGAGAGCGTCCGGACGGAGGGCATCGTCCGCTACTACGACAACAACAACTTCTACCGCGAGCCGGTGGTGACCGACGAACTGACCGAGAGCGGCGACGTGGCCGCGGACCTCCGGAAGGCGGCGGGGCTGACCGACGACCTGCAGGCGGTGCTGCCCGGTCCCTACTCGCTGTCGGCGCTCGCGACCGACGAGTACTACGGCGACCGGGCGACGTTCCTCGACGCCGTCGCCGAGTTCCTCGCCGGCGAGGCCGCGGCGTTCCCCGACGCCGTCGAGACGCTGTACCTGTTGGAGCCGAGTCTCGTGACCGACGCCCCCGAGAGCGGCGAGCACGAGCGGGTGCGCGACGCCATCGACGCCGTCGTCGGCGCCGTTGACGCCGAGGTCGTGGTGCAGGGCTACTGGGGCACGTTCGACGAGGCGCTCCACGGCCACTTGCTCGACACGGACGCCGACGCGCTCGGCTACGACCTCGTCACCGCCGAGGAAGCGGCGACGGACCTCGTCCGCGAGCACGGGACGACCGACCGGGTCTCCCTGGGCGTCGTCGACGGCCAGAACACGCGGGTCGAGGAGCCCGCGGCCGTCGGGGACCGGGTCGAGGCGTTCCGCGAGGCGGCCAGCAGCGGGATCGACGCGGCCTACCTCACGCCGAACACGGAGCTGTTCCACCTGCCGGTGAACAAGTGCGTGGCCAAACTGCGGACGCTTGCGACCGCCGCGGACCCGGAGGTGGCGCGATGACCGACACGCGCTCGCAGTTCCAGCCCGACGACCACGAGAACGAACACTTCCTGCTCACGACTGTCGTCGGCTCCTACCCGAAGCCGACGTGGCTGAACCGCGCGAGCGACCTCCACGCGGACCACGACCACGACTTCGACGACGACGACTGGGCGGAGGCCGCCGACGACGCCAGCCGACTCATCACCCACGAACACGAGCGTGCGGGGCTGGACGCCGTCGTCGACGGCGAGATG
Organism: Halolamina litorea; assembly: GCF_026616205.1. Classification (NCBI taxonomy): domain Archaea; kingdom Methanobacteriati; phylum Methanobacteriota; class Halobacteria; order Halobacteriales; family Haloferacaceae; genus Halolamina; species Halolamina litorea. Next base: position 173,275 of record NZ_JANHGR010000002.1, on the reverse strand, counting down.
CGCCGCGAGGAGATGGTGGAGTTCTTCGCCGAACGCATCGAGGGCTACGAGTTCAACGGCCCGGTGAAGGTGTGGGGCCACAACTACTTCGACAAGCCGAGCGTCGTCGAGGAACTCGAGTACGACGAGCCGTGGCTGGTCGACGAGTACGAGTTCACCGCCGGCGTCGCCAACCGGCCCGTGAAGGTGCCGATCACCGGGCCCTACACGCTGGCGTCGTGGAGCTTCGACGAGGCCTACGGCGACGAGGCCGAACTCGCCTACGACCTCGCGGAGTTGGTCAACGAGGAGGTCACGAAACTGGTCGAGGCGGGCGCCCGCTACATCCAGATCGACGAGCCCGCGCTGGCGACGACGCCCGACGACCACGCCGTCGTCGGGGAGTGTCTGGAACGGATCGTCGCGGACATCCCCGAGGACGTGCGAGTGGGGCTCCACGTCTGTTACGGCGACTACTCCCGGATCTATCCGGAGGTCAACGACTTCCCCATCGACGAGTTCGACGTGGAGCTCGCCAACGGCGACTACGAACAGATCGACGTGTTCACCGACCCCGAGTTCGAGCCCGACCTCGCACTCGGCGTCACCGACGCCCACGTCGCCGAGGTCGAGTCCGTCGAGGAGATCAAGGAGAACATCAAGCAGGGGCTGAAGGTCGTGCCCCCGGAACGACTCACCGTCAGCCCCGACTGCGGCCTGAAGCTGCTGCCCCGCGAGGTCGCCTACGGGAAGACGGCGAACATGGTCCAAGCGGCCCGCGAGATCGAAGCCGAACTCGACGCCGGCGAGATCGACGCCGAGGCGCTACGTTCGGGCGAGGACTGAGTCGGGCCGCGGCCCCACCGCGCCGTTTAACCGCGGGCCGACGAACCCACAAGCGACCGTGACAGGGACCGCGTTCACCGCACTCGGCAGCGAACACCGGATCGAGATCCTCCGGGTGCTCGTCGAGGCCGTCGAGAACGACGAGCCCGGGCTCTCCTTTACCGAACTCCACGATCGGACGGCGATCGACAGTAGCTCCCAGTTTTCCTACCACCTCGAGGAACTGGCCGACGTGTTCGTCACGGAGTCCGACGGCGAGTACGCCCCGACGAGCGCCGGCGAGCGCGTCGTCCGGGCGATCAGGTCCGGCATCTACGCCGAGGAGCCCTCCTTCGAGCCGACGACCGTCGACGGCCACTGCCCCGAGTGTGGGGAGACGACGCTCTCGGCCGCGTACCGGGAGCGCCACCTCTCGGTCGCCTGTGCGGACTGTGGAACGACCGTCGTGACCTACGACCTGCTGCCCGCCGAAGCCGAGGGGCGGTCGTCGATGGAGACGCTGCGCTCGTGCAACCGCCGGGTGCTTCGGGAGTACGACACGGCGGTCGCCGGGACCTGCCCGACCTGTAGCGGCACGACGACGGCCACCATCGACGCCGGCCCGGACGGGGAGTACGCGTGTGTAGCGACGTGTGACCGCTGTGAACTCCGCGTGTACGGCCCGGTCGAACTCGCGCTGTTCGGCCACCCGGCGGTGATCGCGTTCTACTGGGAGCGAGGTATCGACGTGACGGACCTCCCGCTCTGGCGACTCCCGGCGTTCATCGGCGACGCCGAGCGGCACGTCGTCGAGCGCGATCCGCTCGCCCTGAAGATCACGCTCCACCACGACGGCGGGACACTGACCGCGAGGATCGACGACGACGGCACGGTCTCGCTCCCGGACGCCTACTCAACGGATTTTGAGTAACGTCACTGTCAAAATATAAGAATATTGATAAGCTATTTCCCGTCGCGGGCCAGCCGTGAGGTATGGACCGGAGAGCGACGCGAGGTGGTGGGTAATGGCCGCTATCGAGGTCGAGGGACTGACCAAGCGCTACGGGCACGACGTGTACGCTGTCGACGACCTCGACCTGACCGTCGAGGCGGGCGAGGTGTTCGGCTTCCTCGGCCCCAACGGCGCCGGGAAGTCGACGACCATCGACGTGTTGCTCGACTACGTGCGCCCGACGGCTGGGACGGCGACGGTGTTGGGCTACGACGCCCAGAGCGAGGCCGACGCGGTCCACGATCGGGTCGGCGTGCTCCCCGACGGCTACAGCCTCTACGACCGACTCACCGGACGCGAACACCTCCAGTACGCCATCGAGTTGAAGGGCGCCGACGACGACCCGGACGACCTGCTCCGGCGCGTGGGCCTCGACTCGACGGCCGCCGAGCGGCGGGCCGGGGGCTACTCGAAGGGGATGAGCCAGCGCCTCGCCCTCGGGATGGCCCTGGTGGGCGACCCGGAGCTGTTGATTCTCGACGAGCCCTCGTCGGGCCTCGATCCCGACGGGATCCGGGACATCCGTGAGATCACCCGGGACCACGCCGCGGCGGGCGGCACCGTGTTCTTCTCCAGCCACGTGCTGAGTCAGGTCGAGGCGGTCTGTGACCGGGTCGGCATCCTCAGCCGCGGTCGGCTGGTCGCCACCGACACCATCGACGGCCTCCGCGACGCCCTCGGGACCGGCGCGACGGTCACCGTCACCGTCGACGCGCCGCCCGCCGACGTGGACCTGCGTTCGATCGACGGCGTCTCCGCCGTCGCCGTCGACGGGAACGAGATCACCGCTACCTGTACCGTGCCCGCGGCGAAGCTCCGAGTCCTCGACGCGATTCGGGAGAGCGAGAGCGAACTGCTCGACTTCGAGGCGCGTCAGGCGTCCCTCGAGGACCTGTTCCGGGCGTACGTCCACCCCGAAGCCGACGGGGCCACGGAGGTGCCCCGATGAACGCACTCGTCGTCGCCCGGAAGGAGTTCGACGACGCCCGGCGCTCCCGGCTCCTCTGGGTGCTGATCGCCTTCGTCTCCGCCCTCGTCGCCGCCACGATGGGCGTACCGCTGCTGGTGCCGATGCTCGGCGGCGACCCCCTGCAAGGGCTCGGGGCCGCCAGCGAGTTCGCGGCGATCCTGGTCCCGATCGTCGCGCTGGTCGCCGCCTACCTCGCACTCGCCGGCGAGCGCGAGTCCGGGAGCCTGCGGCTCCTGCTCGGACTGGAGCCGAACCGCCGGACGGTCGTCGCCGGGAAGTTCCTCGGCCGTGCGGCCGTCGTCGCGGTGGGGGTTGTCGCTGGCTTCCTGGTGGCCGGCGTCGTGGGGTGGGTGCTCTACGGCGGCCTCCCTCTGGCGCCGTTCCTCGGCGTGACCGCCCTGACAGCCGTACTGGGGGTCGCGTTCGTCGGCATCGCCGTCGGCATCTCGGCGGCGACGGCCAGCCGGTCGCGGGCGATGACCGTCGGGATCACGGCGTACCTCGGGCTGACGCTGCTCTGGGACCTCGTTCCGCAGGGACTCCACCTCGTGGTCGTCGGCGCGCCGCCGGGTGAGTCGATGCCGGCGTGGTTCGTGTTCCTGCAGGGGCTCAGCCCCTCGGGCGCCTACAGCGCGCTCGTCATGGAGACGATCCACGCGACGAACGCCGACTACCCGGGGATCGCGGCAACCGTCAGCCCGCCCGCTCCAGTCTACGTCCAGCCGTGGGTGTTCGCCGCGCTACTGGTGGTGTGGACGGTGGTGCCGCTGGTAGTCGGGACGGCGCTGTTCACTCGGGCGGACCTGAACTGACACCGGCGCCGGACCCGGCCCGGCGCTCAGCAGAGGTCAACGAAGTTCTTCAGGATCGTCAGGCCGGTCTCGCCGCTCTTCTCGGGGTGGAACTGCGTGCCGAAGACGGTGCCGTCCTCGTTTGCGATGACGGCGGGGAAGGTGGCGCCGTACTCGGTTTCAGCGACGACGGCGCCGGCGTCGTCGGGGTCGGCGTAGTAGGAGTGGACGAAGTAGGCGTGCTCGCCGTCGACGGAGCCGCCGCGGCCCCCTTCGACGCCGGTCACGAGCGGGTGTTTCCGGGTGACTCGGAGTTCGTTCCAGCCCATGTGGGGCACCTTCTGGTCGCCGCGGAAGCGGACGTTCGTGCCGGGGATCAGGTCCAGCCCCTCGACGGCCCCCTGACCGGCGTGTTCGGCCTCCTCGCTACCGGAGAGGAGCATCTGCATGCCGAGACAGATGCCGAACAGCGGCGTGTCGGATGCGGCCACGTCGGCGAGCGCCTCGCGGTAGGGGTCGGCGTTCTCCATCCCCTCGCGGAACGCGCCGACGCCGGGGAGCACGACGCCGTCGGCGTCGGCGAAGCGGTCGGGGTCGTCGGTGATGGTGACCGACGCCCCCGCGCGTTCGAGCCCCTTGGTGACGCTGCGGAGGTTGCCGAGCCCGTAGTCGACGACGACTACCTCGGCGAGTGTGTCCATGTGCGTGGGTGCGGTTCCGGCGCTCAAGTGACTTTCCGTCGCGGCGACGCGGAACCCTCAAGCCGCCGATGGGTGAACGTCGGGGCGATGGAGCCGGGACTGCTCGCGCTGCTGGGACTGATCGGCGCGCTGGTCGGCTACCGGCTGCTCGACCGTCGACTGGACGAGCGCCCGTCGGGCCTGCTGACCCTCGTCGTCGCCGTCGGGGGTGGGGCGCTCCTCGCCGTGGTCGGTCCCGAACCACTCGATGCCGAGGTGCTCGTTCCGCTCGCGATGCTGGCACTGTTCGGCGCCGCGCAGGTCGTCGGGAGCTACGTCTCCGTGTCGACGCGAGCCTTCGGCGCGCTGGCGCTGGTCGTCGCCGCCGGGATGGCCGCGCTGGGGCTGACGCCGTTCGTCGGTGCCGGCGGCCGCTCGCTGGCCGGCGCCGTCATGGTCGGGATGCTCGGGGCGCTCTGTCTGTTCCGGCCGGAAGCGGTCGAGCGGGTGACCGAGACAGCCGAGTAAGAGCAGTATGGTGCCACGGATTCACACGACGTTTATGCGCCCACCACCACCGCGGCGAGCGGGGGCCGACGGCGCCGCCGTTCCCCGGGGATCGCCTACTCGAAGCCGCCGTAGATCGCTTCCCACGCCGACGCGACGTGGAACAGCCGTTCCTCCTCGAACTTCGGAGCGACCAGTTGGAGGCTGACCGGCAGCTCCTCGACGGTCCCACACGGGAGGCTGGCCGCGGGGTGGCCGGTGAGGTTGAACGGGCTCGTGTTCGACATCGCCGTCAGCACGTCCAGTTCGTGGCCCTTCCCCCACTCGGGCGGGAGTGCGGGAACGCCGGTCGAGGCCAGCACGTCCACGTCGTCGAACAGCGCCGACACCTCCTCGGTGAGGGCGTGGCGGGCCCGGGTGGCCAGCGCGTAGTACTCGTCGCCGAGGACCGTGGTGAGGTAGTCTGCGTACAGCAGGGTCGAGCGGACCGTCGGGCCGAGTTCCTCGCCGCGCTCGCGCAGCCCCGCGTCCAGCGCGGCGACGAACGACGGGTGGGCTCCCCCGTCGAACCAGTAGTTCTGGCCGCGTGCGCGCATGTAGGCCCCGATCTCCGTGAACGCGACCGCCAGCCACGCCGGGAGCGCGGCGTCGTAGCTCGGGATCGAGACCGAGGTCACGGTCGCGCCGTGGGCTTCGAGTTCCTCGATGGCCGCCCGCGAGTGGTCGTCGATGGCCTCGGCTTTCCCCATCAGGTCGTCGACGACGCCGATCGTGAGCCCCGAGAGGTCCGCCGAGCGGCCCGCGTCAACGCTCTCGACGTAGTCGCCGACCCGGGCGTGACGGGTCTGTTCGTCCGCCGGGTCCGGGCCGGCCATCGACTGCAGCACCCGCGCGGCGGTCTCGGTGTCCCGCGCGAGCGGGCCGATAGTGTCCAGGGTCTTGGAGAACTGTCCGAAGCCGTCGAGCGAGACCAGCCCGCGGGTTGGCTTGATCCCGACGACGCCACACCAGGCGGCCGGGAACCGGACCGACCCGCCCGTGTCGGAGCCAAGCGCCGCGTCGACGTCGCCGTTGGCCACGGCGACGCCGCTGCCCGCCGACGAGCCGCCGGGCTGGTGGTCGGGGTTCCGGGGGTTGCGAGCGAGGCGGTAGGGCATCGTCGACTCGTCGCCGCCGAACGCGAACTCGTCCATGTTCGCCTTCCCGACGATGGTCCCGCCGGCCTCGAGCAGCCGTGTGACGGCCGTCGCGTCCCGCGAGGGCCGGTAGGACTCGAGCACTTTCGACCCGCAAGTCATCGGCACGCCCGCGACCGCGATGTTGTCCTTGACGGCCAGCTCGATCCCGTCGAGGAGGCCGGAATCGTCGGTCGAGAGCTCCGTAAAGGAGATGAAGCCGCCCAGCGGGTCCTCGTCGTCGTCGGCCCAGCGGTAGTCGCGCTCGGGCGGGTCGCCCTCCGCGAACGCCTCCAGGTCGGTCAGCTGTTCGTTCTGGGCCGCGAACTCGTCGGCGAACGCCTCGGCCGTCGCCTCGTCGAGGGCGAAGGGGTGGGACTCCGCGAGCGTGTGGATGTCGTCCGCGTCGGGGGGTTCGGTATCGTCGGTTCGCATGTGCTACCCCTTACCATGCACCTGCTTAAACGTTCGCAGCCGGGCGGTAGAGAACACGAGGCGTCGTTGTAGCGGTGCTGCGGCTATCGCCACGGTGACGCCGTGGCGGGTCCGCGGCGGTCGGCGATGGGGTGGGTCCGGGCCGCGGCGACCGTGAACCGTCGGTCAGGGCGCGCCGCCGTCCCAGTCGACTTCGTCGGCGTACTCCTCCTCCATGAGGTGACAGGCGATGGCGCCGTCGCCGTTCTCGTGGGCCTCGGGAGTGCGGGTCTCACACACCTCGCCGATCTTCCGGGGACAGCGCGGGTGGAACCGGCAGCCGCTGGGGACGTTCGACGGGTCCGGCACGTCCCCTTCGAGGACGATGCGGTCGGCCAGCCCCGTTTCTGTCCGGCCCGGCACCGAGGAGAGCAGCGCCTCGGTGTAGGGGTGGTAGGGGTCCGAGAACACCGTCTCGGTCGAGCCGTGTTCGGCGATCTCGCCCAGGTACATCACCGCGATCCGGTCACAGACGTGCCTGACGACCGAGAGGTCGTGGCTGATCAGCACGTAGCCCAGCCCCAGTTCGTCCTGCAGGTCGGTCAGGAGGTTCAGGATCTGGGCCTGTACGGACACGTCGAGGCCGCTGACCGGTTCGTCGAGCACGATCACCTCGGGGTTGACTGCGAGCGCCCGGGCGATCCCGATGCGCTGTTGCTGGCCGCCCGAGAGTTCGTGGGGGTAGCGGTCGAGGTGGCGCTCCTCGAGGCCGACCGCGCGGATGAGTTCGCGCACCCGTTCGGCCCGTTCGCCCTCGGGGGCGAGGTCGTGGAGTTCGATCGGCCGTTCGATGATGCGCCGAACCGTCCGTCGGGGGTTCAAACTCGAGGTCGGGTCCTGAAACACGATCTGGAGGTTCCGCCGGAGCGACCGCATCTCCGCGTCCGACAGCGTCGTGAGGTCGCTGCCGCGGTAGACGATCCGGCCCGAGGTGGGTTCGAGCAGCCGGAGCATCGACCGCGCGGCCGTCGATTTCCCACAGCCCGACTCGCCGACCAGCCCGACCGTCTCGCCGGCGGCGACGGAGAGGTCGATGCCGTCGACGGCACGGACCGGCTCCGTTTCCCCGAAAACCGAGTCGAGCAGCCCGCCGGTGTCGAAGTGTTTCTTCAGGTCGGAGACCGCCATCAGCGCCTCCTCGCCGTCGTCAGTCGATCGGGCGTCCGCGGTCCAAGAGAGCGAGGCCACCTCGGTCTCGGTACGGTAATCGAGCTCGGCGGTCCGGTCGTGGTGGATGCAGGCGACCTCCCGCCCGTCGTGGATCGGTTCGAGCGGCGGGTGGGCCTCCAAGCACGCATCCGTCGCGGCGGGACACCGCGGCGCGTACTTACAGCCCTGGAACCCCTCGGTGAGGTCCGGCATCGACCCCTCGATGGACCGAAGCCGGTCCCCGTCGGCGGCGTCGATGGCGGGGATGCTCTGGAGCAGCCCCTTGGTGTAGGGGTGACGCGGGTCGGTGAACAGCGGCTCGACCGCCCCGGTCTCGATGATGCTGCCGGCGTACATGATGGCCACACGGTCACACAGCTCCCGAACCACCCCGAGGTCGTGGGTGATGAACAGCACGCTCATCCCGAGGTCCCGGCCGAGTTCCTGGAGCAGTTCGAGGATCTGGGCCTGGATCGTCACGTCGAGGGCGGTCGTCGGCTCGTCGGCCACCAGCAGGTCCGGCTGACACGCGATGGCGATGGCGATGACGATGCGCTGTTTCTGTCCGCCCGAGAACTCGTGGGGGTAGTCGTCGAACCGCGCCGCGGCGTTCGGGATGCCGACCCGATCGAGCAGGCCGACCGCCTCCTCACGGACCTCCCCCGCGCTGGCGTCGCGGTACTCGGCGACCGCCTCCGCGACCTGCCGGCCGATGCGCATGGTGGGGTTCAACGTCGACGAGGGGTCCTGAAACACCATCCCGGTTCGCGAGCCCCGGAACGCCCTGAGTTCGCTCTCGGACATCTCGAGGACGTCCTCGCCGTCGAAGCGCACCTCGCCGTCGACGATCTCGCCGGGCGACTCGATCAGACGGAGCACGCTCCGTGCGGTCGCGCTCTTGCCCGCGCCGGACTCGCCGACGAGGCCGACGATCTCGCCCGCGTCGATGTGGAAGTCGACGCCGTCGACGGCGCGGACGATGCCCTCCTCGGCCCGGAACTCGGTGGTGAGGTCGCGGACGGTGAGCAGCCGATCGCCCCGCCCCTCGACCGCCGTCGCCTCGTCGTCGACCGAGTCGGTCGCTCCGTGGGTGTTGCCCGCTCGCGCGGTCGCCGGTCCTGTCGCGTCGGTTGAACTATCGGTCATTTTTGAGAGTCGGATCGAGCACGTCGCGGAGACCGTCCCCGAAGAGGTTGAAGCCGAGTACGGTGATCGCGATGGCGATACCCGGGAACACCGCCATCCACGGCGCCTGCACGAGGTACTGTCGCGCCCCGCTGATCATCAGCCCCCACGCGGGCGTGGGCGGCTGGACGCCCAGCCCCAGGAACGAGAGGCCGGCCGCCGTCAGGATGGCGTACGCCATCGTGATCGTGGCCTGTACGATCACCGGCGCGAGGGCGTTGGGGAGCACCTCGGAGAACACGATGTAGCTGTCGCGCTCGCCGATGGCCTTCGCGGCCTCGACGAAGTCCTCCTCGACCACGGAGACCACCTCGCTCCGGGTGACGCGGGCGAAGGAGGGCGTGTAGACGATGCCCAGCGCGATCAGCGCGTTGGTGAGGCTGCCGCCGATCACGGCGGTGATCATCAGCGCGAACACGAGCGGTGGGTAGCTCATCAGGATGTCCATCACCCGCATGATGGCGTCGTCGAGGTAGCCCGTGTCGTAGCCGGCGATGGCGCCCAGCGGCACGCCCAGCGCGAGCGCGATGCCGACGCTGAGGACGCCGATGTAGAGGCTCGTCTGTGCGCCGAGGATGACCCGCATGAACATGTCCCGGCCGAGGTTGTCCGTCCCCATCGGGTGGGCCAGCGACGGCGCGAGGAAGCGCTCGGTCACCGTGATCTGGATCGCCGCCTCCCGGGAGACGAACACCGGGCCGAACGCCGCCGTCAACACGAGCGCGGCGACGATAGCCGAGCCAAGCACCGCCTTGGTGTTGGCCCGGTAGCGCTTGAACAGGTCCGCGAGTTGGCGGCGGCGGGGCTCGCTGATGAAGCCGTCGCGGCCGTCGGCGGTTTCAGCGGCCATCAGTCACCACCCCCGCTCCCGATCCGCGGGTCGAACACCGCGTACAGCAGGTCGACGGTGAGGTTGCTCAGCATCGTGATGGCCGCGAAGATCAACACGACCGTCTGTAACACCGGCACGTCCCGCTGGAGCACGGCGTTGAACAGCAGTCGACCCAGACCGGGGTAGGAGAACACCTCCTCGATGATGACGACGCCGCCGAACAGGTACGCGAGTTGGAAGCCGATCACGGTCAGCACCGGGAGGAAGGCGTTCCGCAGCGCGTGGCGGAAGACGATGGCGCGCTCTGACATCCCCTTCATCCGGCCGAGTTGGACGTAGCCCGCCCGGAGTTCCTCCAGCAGCGAGGAGCGAGTCATCCGCATGATGTGGGCCATCAGCCCGAACGCGAGCGCCGACGCGGGGAGCACGACGCTCGCCACCGCGCCGATCGGATCGACCAACGGGCTGGTGTAGCCGGATGGCGGGAAGATGTCGAGGTATTGGGCGAACACCAGAATGAGCACCATCCCCCAGAAGAAGTTGGGCAGCGACAGCCCGGCGAACGCGGTGAGGCTGGCGAACAGGTCGATGCGCTCGTTCTCGTGGAGCGCGGCGAGGATACCCAGCGGGATGGACAGGCTGACCGCGATAGCGATGGCCGAGAACGCCAAGAACGCCGTCTTGGGCAGCCGCTGAGTGATCAGGGCCTGTACCGACTCGGTGTAGTAGTACGACGCGCCCAAGTCGCCGGTCAGCATGCTGCCGGCCCAGTCGAGGTAGCGCACCCACAGCGGTCGGTTGAGCCCGAGCTGTTCCCGGACGAACATCAGTCGCTCCTCGCTTGCCTGCTGGCCGAGGATCATCAACGCCACGTCGCCCGGCAGGACGTTGATCGCGGCGAACGTGATGATCGAGACGGCCGTCAACGACAGCGCCATCAGCGCCAGCCGCCGGGCGGCCACCTGGGACAGTCTCCGCAGCATCAGTCGTTCAGCCAGACTTCCTCGAACCGGAACAGGGAGTTGTCGGGGTTGGGCAACGACGCCAGGCCGCGGACGTTCTGCTTGGCCGCGAGCGCGCCCTCACGGAACCAGACCGGGACGATGGGCGACTCCTCGTGGCGGATCGCCTGAGCCTCCTTGTAGAACTCGACGGCCTGCTCCTCGGTGTCGGCGGTGGCCGCGTTGTCGAGCGCCGCGTCGAAGTCGTCGCTGGCGTAGTTCAGCATGTTGTACGCCCCATCGGAGTACATCACGTTGCGCAGCCAGTAGGAGGGGTCCCACCCCTCGAACCAGTTGACGAAGGTGATGGTGTAGTCGCCGCCGAACGCGCGGTTGAACCACTCGTTCCACTGGACCTGCTCGATGTTGACCGTCAGCCCCGCCTGCGACAGCATCTGCTGCATGATCTGGGCGGCGTCGACGTGCCACGGGTAGTTCGGGCTGACCATGAAGTCCAGTTCGAACTCCGCGGGGTCGTACTGGGAGGCCTCGAAGCGCTCCTGTGCCGCCTCCACGTCGGGGCCGCGGCGTTCGAGGTCCTCGTTGCGGAACTTGCTCGGCGGGAGGATACCCGACTCCGTGGGCACGCCGTGGCCGTAAAGCGCGCCGTCGACGATCTCCTGTTTGTCGATGGCGAAGTCGATCGCCTGTCGGAAGTTCTGGTCGTCGAACGGCGGTTCGGCGTTGTTGAACAGGATGAACCCCACACAGAGCGGGTTCCAGGTCTTGGTGTTGATCTCGTCACCGTCGTTGCCCACCACCTCGGAGATCTGTGGCAGCGGCACGTCGTTGGTGATGTCGGCGTCGCCGGTCTGGACGCTCGTGAGGCGGGCGTTGGGGTCGGTCGCCGTCCGCTGTTCCAGCGTGTCGACGTACGGGCCGTCGTTCCAGTAGTCGTCGAACGCGTTCATGATGACGCTCTCGCCGACCGAGCGCGATTCCCACTGGAACGGGCCGTAGCCGATCGGGTTCGCCTCCTGGTCCGGACCGGTCCCCTCAGGGATGATCGCCGAGGAGTAGAACGCGAGGTAGGCGATGAACCGACGGAAGCGCTCGCCCAGCGTGAACCGGAACGTGTAGTCGTCGACGGCCTCGGTGCTCGCGACCTTCTTGAAGATGAACTGGTTGTTCGCCCCGTTCTCGGGGTCGCGGATGCGGTCGAAGCTGTACTTCACGTCCGCGGCGGTGAGTTCGGTCCCGTTGTGGGCCATGATCCCCTCGCGGAGCGTGAAGGTGTACGTCAGCAGGTCGTCGCTGGCCTCCCAGTCGCTGGCAAGGCCCGCCTGTGCGGCGTCGGGGTCCGTGGTGAGTTCGAGGTCACGGTTCAGGCCGATCAGCGGCTCGTGGACGTTCGAGAGCACGCGGTAGGAGGACTCCCCCGAGGTGAGATGGATGTCGTTGTCGATCATCTGCTCGGAGTGGGCCCAAACCAGCCGCCCGCCCTCGGTTACCTCGCCGGGATCGGAGGTGGTGTACGTCTCCTCGGGCTGGTCGTCGGTGGTGTCGCCGTCGCCGTCACCGCCGCCACCGCCGGTACAGCCTGCGAGGCCGACCCCCGCAACGCCGACCCCAGTGGTCGCGATGAACCGTCGGCGCCCGAACGGTCTCCGGTCGATTTCGTGTGGGTCGTTATCACGACTCATTAGCTACCTCTCATGATTCGACCTATATAAACCCAGCGCCAGTGGTGTGGGGTTTCTGACCTTCTCGCCGCCGGAAGCCGGAGGTTTCGGGGGAATCGGTCGCTCAACTATCCCCGCTTTCCACCGGGGCGAACCGCGCCGACCTCGTCATAGTGTCACAGTCTCGCACAACGTTGAGGAGCCAGCCGCCCCCACCCCGAGCCATGAGCGACCCCCACGGTCGGGCGATCCGTGACTTCCACCGCGGCGAGCAGACCGAGCCCTTACTCGACCGGGACGGCGACGAGACCCGCGAGCACGCGGTCGAGGAGTACTACTTCGGCGAGCGCACCCCCGAGTCGTGGTTCGAACCGCGGGTCGACGGGGCGCTGCTGGACATGGGTGCCGGCGCCGGCCGTGACGCGCTCTACTTCCAAGACCGGGTGGAGACCGTGGCCATCGACCCCAGCGAGCACCTCGTCGAGACGATGCGCGACCGCGGCGTCGACGACGCCCGGGTCGGCGACATGTTCGCGCTCCGGGAGCAGTTCGACCGCGACCGCTTCGACGCCGCGCTCTCGATCGGGTCACAGCTCCAACTGGCCACCACCGACCACGCGCTCCGGCAGTTCCTCGCGGACCTCGCGTTCGTCACCACCGACGACGCGACGGCGATGGTCGACGGCTACGACCCCGGACGAGCCGTCGAGGCGGGGGTGTTCGCCGTTCGGGATGACCCCGACCCGGGGTTGGCTCACCGCGTGTTCCACTGCGAGTACGAAGGTGACGTGGGCCGGACGCTGCTGTTCCGCCTGTTCGGCGTCGACCGGCTCGAAGCGGCGACCGTCGGCACACCGTGGGCGGTCATCGACGCCATCGAGGGGCCACACGACGACGACGGCGACGGGGTGATGTGGCGGGCGCTGTTGGAGAAACGTCAGTAGTCGCCGAGCCGTGACTGCCCGCTCTCACCCTCCGCAACCCCTGCGAGCTCCGCCGCGCGGGCGATGGCGTCCGAGAACGTGTCGCGTTGGGAGGCGTCGTACAGTGTCGCGGCGGGGTGAACCGAGAGCAGCACGCGCTGGGAGCGCTCGCCGATGCGGGCGTCGTGGACCTCGCCGGCCTCCTTCGTCACGGCAACCGAGCGGTCGAGCAGGTGCTCGCTCGGGACTTTCCCCATCGTGACCACCAGTTCCGGCTCGACGGCGGCGATCTCGCTCTCGAGGTAGCCCCGGCAGTTCGAGAGCTCCTCCTTGTGGGGGTCGCGGTTGTCCGGCGGCCGGCAGCGCACGCAGTTGGTGATCCGCACGTCCGAGCGCGCGAGTCCGGCGTCGCGCAGCGCCTCGTCGAGCACGTCGCCCGAGCGGCCGACGAACGGCTCGCCGCCCTCGTCCTCGTGTTTCCCCGGCGCCTCGCCGAGAAAGAGCAGGTCGGCGTCCGCGGGGCCGACGCCGTTGACGATGCGGCTCCGGGACTCGACGAGCGCCGGGCAGCGCTCGCAGGACTCCACACAGAGGCCGTCGCTCGCGTTCATACCCCAACGGGGACGCCGACGGGCTTGAAGGGTGGCGCTTCGGCCCGGAAGCTTCGAGTCGGCGGGGAATCTGTGAGAGATTGTGACACCCATCATCGACGGCCACAACGACACCCTGCTCGCGGCCACGAGCGACCGCCCGGGCGGGGCGTTCCTCGCGGACGCCGAGCAGCCGGACGGGGATCTCGACCTCCGCCGAGCAGAGGAGGCGGGCCTCGCGGCCGGGATCTTCGCGGCGTTCGTCCCGAACGAGTCCCAACCCGAGAACTGGAGCGACCTCCCACCGGCGGTCGAACAGGAGCGCGCCGCGCGGATCGTCGACGAGCAGTTCCGCACCCTCCACGAGTGGGCCGACGCGACCGACCGCTTCCGCGTGATCGGCGATATCGACGACCTCGACGCCTGTCTCGACGGCGACGCGGTAGGCGGGGTGCCCCACATCGAGGGGGCCAGCGCCGTCGAGCCGGACCTCGTAAACCTCGAATCGCTATACGAAACGGGGCTCAGATCGCTCGGACTCGTCTGGTCCCGCCCGAACGCCTTCGCACACGGCGTCCCCTTCGAGCACGACGCCACGCCGGACATCGGGCCGGGGCTGACCGAGGCCGGGTTCAGCCTCGTGGCGGCCTGCGAGGAGCGCGGCATCGTCGTCGACCTCGCACACCTGAACGCCGCGGGGTTCTGGGACGTGGCGGGGACCGTCGACGCGCCGCTGGTGGTCTCCCACGCCGGCGCGCACGCGATTGCGCCCGCCTCGCGGAACCTCACCGACGAGCAGTTGGACGCTGTCGCCGCAAGCGGCGGGCTGGTGGGCTGTACGTTCGGGACGGCACACCTGCGACCTGACGGCCAACGCGGGAAGGACGCCCCGCTCTCGACGCTACTCGATCACGTCGAACACTTCGCCGACCGGATGGGCGTCGAACACGTCGCGCTCGGGTCGGACTTCGACGGCGCCTTCGTCCCGGAAGACGTCGGCGACGTGACGGGGCTCCGGGACGTACTCGATGGGCTGGAAGCTCGTGGCTTCACGCGAGACGATCGGGAAGCGATCGCGTACGGGAACTGGCGACGGGTGCTGGAGGAGTGGTGGGACTGAGCGACCGAGCACGTTCGGGTTCGGGGGTTCTTGATTGCGTAGAAACATTTATTGTGTGAGTAGCTAACGAGAGAACTATGGCCGAGTCCTCCGTCGAGCTTCCAGCGAACGAAGAGATCAAACAGCTCTCACACGACATCGTTCGGGAGGGAAACCAGTATGCAGTCCCGCTCATACGGGATTTCTACACGTTCCTTGCGGCGCTGGACGAAGAGGCGTATACGGGACTGGCAGATCTCGACGTGAAAGACGCACAGAGCGAGATGCCACCGCGGGCGTGGCGTGACTGCCTCTCGATACTCCAGAAACAGGGAATCGTCGAGAAAAGTCGTGGAACTACCACGAAATACAGACTCGACAGCGAGTAGGTCAGCGACCCCGTCCGGGCGTCCCCGAGAGTGCCGTATCCGCGACATCGTCGTGTACTCGGCTGGTGGGAAGTCCCGGTTCGATCGAGAAGCCATCGCGTCCGGAAACTGGCGGCGGGTGCTGGCGGAGTTGTGGGAGTAGCTAGTCAGGTCGAACTGGTCCGCCGTACTTCCACTGCCACCTCGTTGGTCCGCAGGAACGGGGGCACCAACGGCCCCTCGTAGCGCATGAGGAACGGGTCGCCGATCGGTTCGATGGGTTCGTCGGCACCGGCGAGTGCCGAACGAAGCGCCTCAGTCTTGCGTTCGACGCGGCCGTCGGTCGCCCACCACGAGAACGCGAGGACGGCGACGGTCCGACCCGGTCGTTCCACGAGGCGGACGGACTCGTCGGTCGGTCGCGGCGCGGTGTCGTAGTCGTACTCCGCCGGGAGGAAAAACGCCATCCGGACGCCGTCACCCTCCCGGTCGGACTCGACGGGTGCGGTCATCGAGACGGACTCGGACTCGACCGGGGCCGTCATCGACACCGATTCGCCGCCGTCGCGTCCCGCCTCGCTCTCGACGGGTGCGGTCATCGACACCTCGGTCGCGCCGCGGTTCGCTCCCGAGATGTACTCGAACAGGCGCCTGAACGCTTGGTTCTGGGAGGGCGCGACGGTCTCGACCACGACGGTCGGGGGGTAGCGTCGGATCTCGACGCCGTCGACCCGTGCGACCGTCTCGTAGTCGACCTCGGGGGTCGTCCGGTCCTGCAGGTAGCGTCGACCGACGAACGCGACACCGGCGAGAGCGAGGGTGCCGGCGGCGAGCGTTTTGCGTGAAACCATACGTTACGTAGGTTACCCAACACCATGAACCCCGCCGGACCAACCGGTGGCGGGGAGGAACACGGTCTGAGAGTGAAATTTTTAACCCGGAACGAGCCACAACGAGGGTATGGTCGAAGCGCTGACGGTCGCGAGCGGCAAGGGCGGGGTCGGGAAGACCACCAGCACGCTCGCGCTGGGGATGGCCCTCGCCGACGAGTACGACGTGACCGTCGTCGACGCCGACACCGGGATGGCGAACCTCTGTTTCCACACCGGGCTCGCCGACGCCGACACCACCCTGCAGGACCTCTTGCTCGCCGATGCCGACGCCGCCGTCGAGGACGCCGTCTACGAGCGGTTCGGTCTCTCGCTGGTTCCCTGTGGTACCTCGCTGGCGGCGTTCCGCGAGGCCGACCCGACCCGCTTGCGGGAGGTCGTCGCCGAACTGGCGGCCGACACGGACGTGCTGCTGCTCGACTCCGCCGCCGCCCTCGGGTCGCAGTCGGCGATCCTCCCGCTCGTTCTCGCCGACCGGACCGTGGTGGTGCTCCAGCCGACGATCCCCTCGCTCTCGGACGGCCTGAAGGTACAGGAGTACGCCCGCTCCTACGGCACCGAGACCGCGGGGGTGCTGTTCAACCGCGTGCAGGACGACGAGGCCATCGACCGCGTCGCCGAGCAGGCAGCGCAGTACTTCGGCGGGCCGACGCTGGCGACGGTCCCCGAGAGCGACGCCGCGCGTGCGGCCCGCCGGGCGGGCGAACCCCTCCTCGCGTACGCGCCCGACTCCGCCGCCGCCGCCGCCTACCGCCGTGCAGCGGATCGGCTGGAGATCCACGACGGCGACGAGGACGCCGTCGCGGACCGCTTCCGCTCGGCGGTGATCCCCGAGTCGCCATGAGCGGCTCAACGCCGGAGCTGGATATCCCCCGCGGGACGCTCGTTCGCTCGCGGGTGGGGGTCGGCGGCGCCCTCGACGCCGCACTCGCCCGGGAGTTGACGGGCTACGCCCGGATCGAGCCCGACTCGCTGCTGGCCGACAGCGAGCCCGGCGTGCTCACGCTGGAAGAGGGCGTTCCCGTCGCCGCCTACTGCGAACGCGGCGACGGCGGCGCCGACGACGGGCGCGCCGACAGCCGTGGCGTCGAGGCCCTCGCGGCGCTCGCCGGTCCGGGGCCGTGCACGGTCGAACTGTACGAACTGCCGGCAGAGAGGCTGACGGCGGTCCACGAGGCGTCGGCGTTCTCGGTGCCGCCGGCGGCACCCGCCGAGGAGTTGGCCGACGACCCCGAACTCGCCGAGCGGACGAGAGCGCGGGCGCCGGACGACGCCGCGGAGACCGATGCGAGCGCGCTGGAGTCGTTTCTGGAGGACGACGCACGGATCGAGGCGATCCAAGAGGAGGCACGCGCGGAGGCCGAAAAACGGGCCGCGGAGTGGGGCCTCGACGGAGAACTCGCGGAGTAGGGCCGAAAGGGCTGGAAAGTCAGCCCCGAAACGGTGTTACTCCTCGCCCGACTGTTCGACGTCCGAGCGTCGCCGAACGTCGACCTGGTAGTGTTGGAGGATGTCCCGGCCGAGCAACAGTTGATAGTTCATGTGACTGCGGTCCTCGAGCGACGCGGCGACCGTGTGGCGGTCCCCGCCGACGCCGACGACGATGTCGACGACGGGGCGGGACTGCCCGGACTTGACGCTGCCCGAGCGGACTTTCGTCATCGACTTGATCGGGCCGGCACCGATCTCGGCCGCGAGGCGGGTGTCGATGCTCGTCCGTGCGGCGCCCGTGTCGGACTTCGCGGAGACGCGTTCGGTTCCGCTGGTCCCGGAGACGAGCACGTCTTCCGTGTAGCCGATGGTGGTGGTCTCGTCGGTCTGGCGCTCGGGTTCGGTGATCACGGTCTCGGGCATCGAGTCGTCGAGGGTGCCCGCGAGTTCGGCGACCCGCTCGTCGTCGACCTCGGCGCCGGCCGTCTCGATGGCGAGTTTCGCCACGTACGGCGCTGGGCTCACGCCGGTCGCCTTGAACAGCCCCTTGAACCCGGCGGTCGGGTTGACCTCCAGCAGGTGCCAGCCGTTCGCGCCCTCGACGAGGTCGACGCCCGCGTAGTCCAGCCCGATGGTGTCGGCGGCGTCCACCGCCATCTCCGCGGCCGCGTCGGGGAGGTCCTCGACGCCCTCGACGGCGCCCCCGAGAGCGACGTTCGTCCGCCAGTCGTTCTCCGGCGCGAACCGCCGCATCGTCCCGACGATCTCGCCGTCGACGACGTAGATGCGGAGGTCCTGGTGGCGCTCGCTGTCGCGCTCGATGAGTTGCTGGAGGAACGCGTACCGCTCGCCGATTCGGGGGTTGACCTGCTCGTCGGCGCTGATCTTCCACGTGCCGCCGCCGTGGGTGCCGATCGCCGTCTTGTAGACGACTTCGTCGCCGTACTTCGACTTCTCGGCGTTCAGCCGGTCGGCGTCGAGGGCGAGCGTGGCGTCGGGGAGCTGGACGTCCGAGTCGGCGAGCGTGGTCGCGGTCGCGAACTTGTGGAACGCCGTGAGGACGTTCCGCGGTCGGTTCAGCATCGGCCGCAGTTCGCTGAGCGAGAGGGCGAGCCCGAGCAGTTCCGCGGGGTGTTCGGTCTTCGAGAGCAGGAGTCGGTTGGCGATCACGTCGACGTTGGGGTCCATCGTCGCCGTCCCGTCCTCGAGATCGACACAGAGGTTCTCCTCGCGCAGCCAGACACCCGTGTGGCCGAGCGCTTCCACCGCGTTCAGGATGGCCTTCGTCTCCTTGCTGTTGTGGAGGCTGAGTACGCCGACCGAGACTGAGTCGTCCATTACGGCGGAATTGCGCCGAAAGCGACTAAACGGTGCCGATGGGACCGGCGGCGTGACACGGTTGCGCTCGCCCGGGCAACCCAGCTTTACGTACCGCCCACCAAGCACGCCGTAATGACCGACGAAGCGTTCACGTACAACGGTGGGCGGGTCGACCCGGGGGCCCGTGCGGACATCCGGTACAGCATCAGTGAGACGTATCTCGGCGACCCCGTCCGCATCCCGGTCTCCATCATCAACGGCGAGCACGACGGGCCGACCGTGTTCCTCTCCGCGGCCTCTCACGGCGACGAACTGAACGGTATCGAGGTCGTGCGCGAGGTGGCCCACGAGTGGTCACACACGAACCTCCACGGCACGCTGGTCTGCCTGCCCGTGCTGAACGTCCCCGGGTTCGTTACCCAACAGCGCTACCTGCCCGTCTACGACCGCGACCTGAACCGATCGTTCCCGGGGAACGCCGGCTCGACGAGCGCAAAGCGGATGGCCGACGAGATATTCCGGAACTTCATCCGCCCGTGCGATTTCGGGCTCGACTTCCACACCTCCACGCGCGGCCGCACGAACATGCTCCATGCGCGCGGAGACATGGCGGTCGACGACGTCCCACGGCTCGCGCGGGCGTTCGGCTCGAACGTCATCATCGACAGCGAAGGGGCGTCGGGGACGCTGCGCCACGAGGCGACGAGCGCCGGCGTTCCGACCGTCACCGTCGAGATGGGGGAAGCTCACCGGTTCCAGCGGCTGCTGATCGATCAGGCGCTGGACGGCGTCGCGAGCGTGCTCGCGGAGTACGGCGTCCACCCGGCGGACGCCGTGCACCGACCGGGCTGGCGAACGATCGTGACCAGCGATCAGAAGACGTGGATTCGGGCCGACGCCGGGGGCATCGTGGAGATGCACTACGACAGCGGCGAGTTGGTCCACGAGGGCGACCCCGTCTGTCGCATCTCGAACCCGTTCAAGGACGACGTCGTCGAGGTCGAGGCCCCGTTCACGGGGCTGCTCGTCGGGAAACTGGAGAACCCGGTGGTGTACCCGGGGAACCCGCTGATCCACCTCGTGGAACTCGACGAACCGACACGGCGCGCCTACGAGCGCGAGCGGTCGGGAACGATGCCCGAGCGGCCGTAAGGAGCCGTCACGCCGGTCCCGTCGGGGTGGGCTGTCCCCCGGGTGGCCGTCGACGACGCGGCGTACGGGACGGCGCCGTGGCTACCGGGAACGACGAACGGAGAAACGGCGAAAACGGCGTGGCGGGCTATCGGACGACGTCGAGGTCCGTATCGCTGTCGTCGATGCCGCCGGAGGCGTCGGCCTGCTGGCCGGCCGCGCCGTCGCCGAGGTCACCGACTTCGACCTCGGCGCCGCCGGGGGCGTCCTCGCCCATCGCCTGACGGGCCTTGTTGGCCTGCTTCTTCGTGGCGGCGTCCATCACGTCGCCACCTTCGACGCCGGTCATGATGGCCATGACTCGCACCTTCCCTTTGTACTGCTCCTGAATCCGCGCGCCCCACATGACGTTCGCGGAGGCGCCGAGGCGCTCGGTGATGTCGTCGGCGATGCCCTCGGCCTCTTTGAGCGTGAGGTCGGGGCCGCCCGTGATGTGGACCAGTCCGCCGGTCGCGCCACGGTAGTCCACGTCGAGCAGCGGGTGGTTCATCGCGTCGTCGACGACTTCCTCCTTGTCGGAGGCCTGCGTCTCGCCGACGAGCATCACCGCGACGCCGCCCTGATTCATGATCGTGGACATGTCCGCGTAGTCCAGGTTGATCAGCGACGGCTGAGTGATGGTCTCGGAGATTCCCTTGACCGTTTCGGCGATGATCTGATCCATCACCGAGAACGCTTTCCCGATCGGGAGGTTCGGGACGTAGTCGAGCAGGCGGTTGTTGTCCAGCACGATGATCGAGTCCGCCTCGTCCTCGAGTTTGTCGAGGCCCTCCTCGGCTTTGACCGTGCGGGCACGCTCGACGTTGAACGGCGTCGAGACCATCCCGACGACGATGGCGCCCCGTTCCTTGGCGATGTTGGCGACGACCGGCGCGGCGCCGGTCCCCGTCCCACCGCCCATTCCGGCGGTCACGAACACGAGGTCCGCGTCGCCGATGGCGTCCTGGATCGTCCCCTGAGCCATCTCGGTGGCACGCTCGCCCATCTCGGGGTCGCCACCAGCACCCAGCCCCTCGGTGAGGGACTTGCCGACGAGGATCTTGGTGTCGGCCTCGATCATCTTCAGGTGCTGTTTGTCGGTGTTGATGGCGACGGTGTCGGCGCCCTCGACGCCGATGTTGTAGAGTCGGTTGATCGTGTTGTTGCCGGCCCCGCCGGCGCCGATGATGACGATCCGGGGGCTGCCGAACTCCTCGTCTTCCCCGGTGTCGACGTCCTGCATCGACTGCTCCTCCTCGGCGTTCTCGAGGGCGTCCTGTACGAGATCCTGCATCAGGCGTCCACCTCGGTTCGACGCTCGTCGACGAGCGATCGGACCGCAGAGCGGATCGCTTCGCTCCGGTTCGGATACTCGCCGGTCTCGACCAACTGTTCGACGCTCGCTACCTGCTGTCGCGGAATGCGGAGTGTGACTCGTTCCATAGGTCCCCCGAAAGACGGACTCGACCCGTGCCCGGGTCCGAGCGGACGGGGTCCCCGCCCCGTCTACTCGGGAGGTCAGCCGTCTTAGGTACCACTACCGACACACCAGAGACCGAAGAAAGCAGGGGGGTACCCGTCAGGGAGTCGAGAGTTGGGGGTGGGAACGCCCGGCAGCGACGACGGGGACCGTGTCGTCGGCCGGTGGTTGCTCAGGCGTCGGGGTCGTAGCCGTGGCCGACGAGGAACGCAACGGCGTTCAGCGCGATCAGGAAGCAGAACGCCAGCGGTCGGTCCCAGACGGCGCCGGTCGCCACCAGCGGGAGGGCGACCAGCGGGAGCGCCACCGCGGTCCAGAACGCCGCCGCACGGACGGGAGTCAACACCGTCGCCGCGAGCGTCGCGACGGGGCTTGGGAGGGCATCGGCGCCGACCGGCGCCGACGTGGAGGGTTCGGACGTGGACATGGTTGGTCTACCCTACCCTGAGAGCGGCGACCACGTATAACGGGACGTTCGTACCCCACGGTTCGGGCCGTTTTACGGGACCATCGGCGGCGCGGCCGACGTTTCACGAAGGCCTCAGAATCGGTTAGACCGTTCACAACGGCTAAAGAGACCATAACCTACAACCTAGTGTTTGAGAGACAGTTCCAGCAGATGGTCACGTGCTGCCGTCACAGACTTGGCCGTCCTCGCAGGCATGTTCCGAGCGCTGACTGAGGGGGAGTTGGGGGTACTGAGCCGGGGGTCGTGGCCGGCCGTTTCGTCGGTCAGCCCCCTGACTTTAACCCGGTCGATTGAGTTTCGGGGCCATGTCGCTGACAGACTGCGGAGTATCTCGTTCGCGCGTGGGAGAGCGCGAACGGGGACCGAGGTGGGGCTCGGAAACCGAACGGGGGGAAACGAAATGAACGCACGGGGCGTCGCCGTCGGCCTCGTGGCCGTGTTGCTGTTCAGTGCGGTCGGCGGAGTGTTCGTGGGTGGTGTCGGTGCGGCGAGCGAGACAGTCGTCATCAGCCCCGAGAACCCCGAAGCGGGGGCACAGACGACCCACAACGTCTCAATCCCGGTCGACGACTCGTCCTCGAACGAGGCCGGTGGGTCGCTCAGTAGGGTGATCATCGACTACGCGAACGACTCGACTGGGGCGTCGTTCGACCTCACAGGAGTCAGCAACGACACGATCAAAGCGATCGGGACTGGGGGAACAGCCGGCAGTATCGACTCCAGTGCGCACTACGACGTGAACGGGGTCACGACCGAGGAAAACGGAACGAAGTTGGTCATCGATCTGGGCGGGAACGAAGACCTCACGGGGGGAGACTACGTCGTCGTCAAGTTCTCGAACGTCGTGAACCCCCCGCGTGAGGGGAGTTACAACATCGTCGGTGACCTCAACCCGCAGTCGGTCGATTCCCCCGAGTCGGGGAGTATCCGGATCGAGGACACCACCCCGCCCGACGTGGGTATCAGCCTCACCGCCGACGGGGAGGGCAACCTCGACGCCGTCGTCGACTCGAACGAGGAACTCTCGGCGCTCAACGTCACCATCGACGGCTCCGACGGGACGGTGGCCCGCTCGCTGACGCTGAGTGACTTCAACGAGAGCAGCGGCGACTGGACCTACGCCGCGAGCGCCCTGAGCGTACAGGACGACGAGTACACCGCGACCGTCGACGGGGCGACCGACTACGCGGGCAACACCGAGTCGAACCCGAGCGCGAGCGACAGCGCGACGGTCGACGCGACGCGGATCAGCGTCGACTCGGGCAACGTCACGCCCGCCGCGGTCGGCGGCGGTGAAACCGTCTCCCAGACCGCCAACGTCTCCGTTTCCGGTGCCAGCGCCTACGGCGGCAGCGAGACGGTCTCGTTCACCGTCAACGACAGCGTCGTCGTCGAGAACGCCTCGGCGTCGGTCGTCGAGGGGAGCGCGAGCGTGAGTAGCACGGCCACGGTCGACAACGGCACCGTCAGCGTCGCCGTCGACAGCGGGAGCGGCGGCGGCACGGCCGCCTACACGGTCGGCTTCGACATCGACGCCACCTACGTGGGCGAGGGGGCGCGGATCGAAGCGATCGACGCCGAAGCAATCGACAGCGACAACGCGCAGGACAGCCAGCAGATCGCGGCCGTCGACGTCAAGGACGTGACGCCGCCGGTGATCACGAACTTCACACTGGTCCGCGGGCCCGGCGGGGCACAGGACGTGGACCTCGAACTGGTCGCCGACGAGCAACTCGGCGGCGGCACGGTGAACCTCACCGGCGACGCCGGCGGGACGCTTGACGTGAGGAACGCGGGCGAGCAGTCGAGCAACGGCAACTGGACCTACACGTTCGACGTGAGCGACGGGATCGACGGCGAGTTCGGCGCGAACGTCACGGGCGCGGACGGCTCCTACTACGTCGTCGACACCGCCGACAGTCCGAACAGGAACCGGAACTCCCACGACGACTCGATGACCGTCAACGAGGACGCCATCGTCGTCGTCGAGGCGAACGCCACCAACAGCACCGTCGGCCCCGGCGAGACGGCCGATCAGCGGATCACCGTCGACGTGGCCGACGTGAGCCTCGACGGCGGCACCGACACCGTCCGGGTCGTGCTCCCGAGCGAGGCCGAGAACGTCCAACTGAACGGCGTCGAGAACGCGACCGCCGGCGCGGCGACGACCGTCGATGGCGGGCAGGCGTTCAACGCCACTCTCAACCCCGGCAACGGTGGCGGGGTGACCGACGTGCAGGTGACTTTCGACGTGAACGCCACCTACGACGAGACTCTGGAGGGTCAGACCCTCCCGGTAAACGCCTCGGCGTTCGACTCCGACGGCGACAGTGACACCGCGACGGCGGTGACCAACGTCTCGGTCCGCGACGTGCCGCCGACGATTTCGAACTTCACGCTGTTCACCGCCGAGGGGCCACAAGACGTCGACCTGCGGTTCAACGCGAGCGAGGAGCTGGGTACCGCCGAAGCGAGCTTCCAGAACGACCTCGACGGCGAGCGCCGGACCCTCGCCGGGAACGTCACGCTCGTCGAGGCCGTCGACGGGACGTACGTCTACGAGGCCAACGTCAGCGACGGCGAGGACGGTCAGTTCGACGCCACCCTCTCGGCGACGGACCTGTACGGGAACGCGGCCGAGGGCGACCTCGACGCGACGCTCCGGGTGAACGAGACCGACCCGGTAGTCGTCGACGCGACCGTCGACCCGGCCGAGTTGCGGCCGAACGAGACAGTCACGCAGAACCTCACTGCGACCGTCGACGGCCTCAGCCGCGACGGGAACGCCGACCGCGTCCGAGTCACCCTCCCCGAGAACGCCCGGGTCCGCTCCGCGCGGTGGGGGAGCGTGAACGGCGCGAACGGCGGCAACGTCGCCGGCACGACGAACCGTTCGATCCTCATCGACGTGGACAGCGGCGACGGCCTCGGGACCGCGAACGTCACCGTCGAGTTCGACGCCGAGGTCGACTACGGCGGCCAACTGGAGGGCGAGACGGTGCCGCTGAACGTCACCGCGATCGACTCCGACGGCGCCCAGAACGCGACGACGAACGAAACGTCGGCACGCGTCGTCGACACGCAGCCGGTGATCTCGAACTTCACCGTGAACGAGACCGCAGACGGCGTCGACCTGACGTTCGACGCGAACGAGCAACTCGTCCGGTTCACCGTCGGCCTCACGGGCGACCTCGACGCGAACCGGACGCTCGACGAAGGCGACTTCGTCCAGACGTACGCCGACGGCAACTGGACCTACACGAACGAGAGCCTCGTCAGTCAGGACGGCACGTACAACGCCACCCTCGACGCGGGAGCGGCCTTCGACTCCGACGACAACGCGAACCCGGAGACCCACTCCGCCGGCGTCGTCGTCGACAACAACCCGATCGACGTGGTCGCTGCGAACGTGACGAACGACCCGGTCGACCCGCAGTCGACTGTCGCCCAGCAGGTCGTTGTCGACGTCCACAACGGTAGCCTCGACGGCGAGACCGACACGGTCGACGTGACGTTCAACGACTCCGTCGACGTGACGGCGACGAACGTCAGCAGCACGGTCGGGGGCGCGAGCCTGACCGACGCCGGGACCCTCACCGTCGAGGTCGCCACCGGTTCCGGTGGCGGCGTCACGGACCTCACGCTGACGATCAACGTCACCGCGACGTACGGCGACGAACTGGAGGGCGAGACGCTGGCCGTCGACGCCAGCGCTACCGACTCCGACGGCGACAGCGACGAGGAGACCGAACTGACGAACGTCAGCGTTCGGGACACGCATCCCGTGATCACGAACTTCACGCTGAGCAACGAGAGCCGCGACGTGAACCTCTCGTTCAACTCGACGGAGGCGCTGGAGACGATCACCGTCGAAACGACCGGCGACTCCCCGCAGGCGACGCTGACACGCGGGAGCTTCACCGAGACGCTCGTCGACGGGAACTACACCTACGAAGCCAACGTCAGCGACGGGGTCGACGGGACGTTCGATGCGAGCCTCGCCGAAGGGGCCGCCCTCGACAACGCCGACAACGGCAACAACGCGAGTCACACGGCAGCGCTCACCGTCAACACGCGGTCGGTGACCCTCACCGCGGCGTCGGTCACGCCCGGTTCGGTCACGCCCGAATCGACCGTCGAGCAGAACCTCACCGTCAGCGCGGATCACTTCGGCCAGGACGGCGGGACGGACACGCTGACGCTCACGCTGAACGAGTCGCTGAAC
This sequence comes from Halolamina litorea, assembly GCF_026616205.1. Taxonomy (NCBI): domain Archaea; kingdom Methanobacteriati; phylum Methanobacteriota; class Halobacteria; order Halobacteriales; family Haloferacaceae; genus Halolamina; species Halolamina litorea. Next base: position 147,108 of record NZ_JANHGR010000002.1, on the reverse strand, counting down.
GTCACCGCGCTCGGTGGCGGGACGGTGACAGCCGGCGAGTCGACGGTGAGCGGCACCGAGCGACTCGATCCCGACGGCGACGGCGAGTACGAGCGAATCCGGATCAGTCTCGACACCGGCGACGGCGGCGGTACCACGGACGTGACCGCAGCCCTGAACGCGACCGTCGCGTACCCCGGGGGCACCGAGGGTGCGACGCTCGCCGTCGACGCCAGCGCGACCGACTCCGACGGCGACGAGGACGCGGCGGCCGCGCTGGCGAACGTCAGCGTCGAGGGCGTGCCGCCGACGGTCACGAACTTCGGCCTGAACGCGACCGGCCAGGACGTGGACGTGTCGTTCAACGCCAGCGAACAGCTCTCGGCCAGCGAGGTCGACCTCGGCGGCGACCTGAACGAGACGCTCACGGACCTGAACGGGGCCCAGATCGCCGAGGACGACTGGGCCTACACCGCGAACGTCAGCGACGGGCAGGACGGCTACTTCACCGCGACGCTGTCGAGCGCAGTCGATCGATTCGGCAACGACGGCGCCGACGGCGAGACCGACAGCGTGCGCGTGAACGAGGTCGGGCCGAAGATCCAGCAGATCCGGATCAGCCCGAAGACGCTGTGGCCCGGCGAGCGCACGAACCAGACGCTCACGACGAACGTCACCGGCCTGAGTCAGGACGGGATCAACGAGACGGTGACCTACGAGTTCGCCAACGAGAGCGCGGTCGAGCTGCGGAACGTCACCGCGGAGGGGGCGAACGCGAGCGCGATCGTGACCGACAACGGGACGGCGATCCTGGTCAACCTCAGCACCGGCAACGCGACCGGCAGCGCGAACGTCACGCTGACGACGAACCTCACCGCGACCTACGCCAACAGCACCGAAGGGGAGACGTTCAACGTCACCACCCTCGTCAACGACTCGCTGAACGAGACCGCCGGCCCGGTGAACACGACCGTCGCGGTCAACGACACCGTGCCGACGGTCACGGCGTTCAACCTCACTGCTGACGAACAGCTGATCAACCTCACCGTCACGAGCAACGAGAGCCTCGAAACGCTGAACGTCAGCCTGGGCGGCGACCTGAACGAGACGCTCACCCACGGGAACTTCACCGAAACCCCCGTCGACGGCAACTACACCTACGAGACGAACGTCAGCGACGGGGTCGACGGCAACTTCACCGCGACGCTGACGAACGCGACCGACCCGTACGGCAACAACGTCACCGTCGGCCAGAACGACTCGCTCGTCGTCGACACCGAGAACGTCACGGTCGGTCCGGTGAACGTCACGCCCACCGACGTCCGGCCGAACCGAACGGTCGACCAGACGACGGTGCTGAACGTCAGCGACCTGAACTCGGATGGACTCAACGACACGGCGACGCTCACCTTCAGCAACGGCACCGACGTGTTCGGCGCCAACGCGAGCGTCGACGACGCAAACACGACGGCGACGGTGACGAACGTCACCGACGCGAACGCCGATGGGTTCAACGAGAGCGTCACGGTCGGGCTAAACACGACCGACGCGCTGGGGACCGAGAACCTCACGCTGACGGTGAACACGACGGCGTTCTACAACGGCTCGCTCGAAGGAGCGAACGTGACCCTCGACGCCGTCGTCAACGACTCGGACGGGTCGAACGCGAGCCTGACCGAGAACGTCACCGTCGTCGACACGGTGCCCACGGTCACCGCGTTCGACGTGTCGCGGAACGGTTCGACGATCGAACTGGCGATGCGCTCGAACGAGCGCCTCGAAACCCTGCGGGTGGCGCTCTCGGTCGCAACCGGCGGCAACCTCACGCGCGCGGACTTCGACGCCACCCGGACCGGCGACACGATCGCCTACACCACGACGCTCGCCGACGGCCGCGAGGGCGAGTTCGGCGCCGAACTGACCGCCGCGGTCGACAACGCCGGCAACGATGGCGCCGCGGGGCAGAACGACTCGGTGACCTACCGGGTCGAGACTGGTGGCGGCCAACAGGGTGGCCAGCAGCCCGCCCCTGAGCCGGAACCCGAACCCGAGCCGACCGAGGAGGTCACCCGGGTCGACAACAGCAGCGACGGCGCCCCGCTCTCGGTCCGGGTGGTCTCGATCGAGGACGGTCGCGAAGTCGTCGTCGAGAACGCCCGGAGGGGCGCGTCGGTGGCCGCCCACCTGACGCCGAGCGAGACCGAGCGGGCCATCGGCGTCTCGCTCTCGGACGTCGAGCTCACGGCGACGACCAACGGGACGGCGACGCTGACGGTCCAAGCCGGCCGCTCGGGGGCGTTCGACGCGCTTCCGGAGAGCGTCGACCCAGTAGTGGCCTACGAGGCCGGCACCGGCGCCGTCACGGAGACAGCCTACACGGTCCGGGTAACCGATAGCCGACTCGGCGACCGTGACCCCGACACAGTTCGGGTGTTCACCGCCGACGGGACCGAACTGAACGCGACCTACATCGGTGAGGCCGTCGACAAACACGGCTTCCGGGTCGACACCGACGCGGAACGGTTCGCGGTCGCGCTCTCGGGCGCGAACGTCTCGGTCGTCGACGCTTCGCTGCCGGCGGCCAACGCCTCCGGGGTGGCGACCAACGTCACGCTGTTCGACGCGCGGACGAACGTGACGCTCCGGAACACCGGCCCCGTCGCGGGCAACCACACGGTGAACGTCACCGCCGCGAACGAACTGGTCGCCCAGCGAACCGTCCGGGTCGACGCCAACAGCACGCGAACCGTCCAGATCAGTGCGAACGCCTCCGGTATCGAGCAGGAGGGGCCGATCCTGATCGAGGCCGACGGCGTCGACGCGGGAACGATCCCGCCGGCCGACGAGCGACAGACGCCGACGATCACGTTCGAGAACGCCGACAGCACGAGCACCGAGGCCGACTCGCCGTTCGCGCTGGCGACGCTGCTGGTCGCGCTCGCGGGCGCCGCGCTGCTCGCTCGGCGGGAGTAGGCAGGGAGCGGGGTCCACCCGGAGGCTTTTGCTCCCTGGGTAACACCCACAACCATGCCGGCAGTCCTACCCGACGCCGAGTACCGATCCCGACTCCGCGAAGTCCGCGGGAAGCTCGCGAACACCGACGCCGACGCCGCCGTCTGGTTCTCCGCGACGAGCATCCACTACGTCTCCGGCTTCGAGCACGTCCAGACCGAGCGGCCGGTCGCGCTCGCGGTCACGCAGGACCGCATCGAGATCGTCGTGCCTCGACTGGAGGTCGAACGCGTCGAGACCGTCGACCGGATCGACGCCGTCCACCACTACTTCGACTACCCCCAGGGGCGCCCGATCCAGCTCGTCGCCGAGATGCTCGACGGCCTCGGCGCCGAAACCGTCGCCGCCGACGCCGACGGCGCGCCGGGCGTGATGGGCTACGAGGGCCCCGCGCTCTCGGAGTTCGTCGACGTGGAGACCCAGTCGTGGGTCTCGCGGATGCGCTGGGAGAAGACCGACGCCGAGATCGACCTGATCCGGGAGTCCGCGGAGTGGGCGAACCTCGCCCACCAGTACCTCGCGGACTTCACCGAGCCGGGCGCGCACCCGGCGACCGTCTCCCAGAAGGCGTCGATGGAGGCCTCGCGGGCGATGCTCGACACGCTCGGGGACCGCTTCGTCGAGAACGTCCGGGCGAACGGCCCCGCCTTCGCGGGCTACATCTCCGCCGACGAGACCGCGCTGCCCCACGGCCACACGCCGAACCAGCGACTGGAGCGCGGCGACGTGCTCGTGACCGGCGCCTCCGCGAACGTCGACGGCTACGGCTCCGAACTGGAGCGGACGATGTTCGTCGGCGAGGTCAGCGACGAGCAGGAACACTACTTCGAACTGATGCTCGAAGCCCAGACCATCGCCATCGACGCGCTCGGGCCGGGCGTGCCGCTGTCCTACGTCGACGAGCAGGTCTGGGAGTTCTACGAGGAGCAGGGAATCACCGACCTCGCCCAACACCACGTCGGCCACAACATCGGCCTCGGCGGCCACGAGCCGCCGTACATCGACAAGGGCTGGGGCGACTACGACCACGTCGACGACGACGACGCCGAGATGCAGCCGGGGCAGGTCTACACCATCGAGCCCGGCCTCTACACCGAGACCGAGGGCTACCGCCACTCCGACACCATCGCCATCACTGAGGACGGAACCGAGTGGCTGACCTACTACCCGCGCGACCTGGACTCGAACGTCATCACGGAGTAAGCGGGCGTATCGCGGCGGGTCGTTTTTGCGAGGTTCGACCGGGTCGACACACGGTCACCGACCGCGTGGCCCCAGTATCGGCGTTCCCACCCGGTATCGAACCCACTAAGGCAGGAACGGACGACGAACGCGTAATGAGTCTCACGCTCGGAGACGCGAGCGCGGCCCCTGGCGAGACCGACACCGGGCGGCTGCGGGTCGGCGAGAGCCGCGACGGCAGCCCCGTTTCCCTGCCGGTCTGTGTGGTCAACGGTGCCGACGACGGCGAGACGCTCTATATGCAGGCGGTCTCGGACGGCGACGAGCTCAACGGCCTCGGCGTGCTGACGCGAGTGGTTCCCCGCCTCGACCCCGCGGAACTCTCCGGGGCGGTGCTGATCGTCGGCATCGTCAACCACCACGCCTTCCAGATCGCCGAGCACCGCAACCCCATCGACGACACGAAGATGAACCGGGCGTACCCCGGCAACGAGAGCGGCACCAACTCCGAACGCATCGCGGCGGCCACCTTCGACGCCGCCAGCCGCGCCGACTACGTCCTCGACCTCCACCAGGGCTCGACCTCGCGGATGCTCAACGAGGCGCGGGTCCGTTGTGGCCGCCACCACCGGATGCACCGTGACTGCCTCGAACTGGCGAAAGCCTTCGGCACGGGCTACGTCCTCGACCAGAAGGGTCCCGACGGGCAGCTCGCCCGCGCGGCGCCCGACGAGGGGATCCCCACCATCGACCCCGAACTCGGCGGCTGTGTGGGCTGGGACGAGGAGAGCATCCAGTACGGCGTCGAGGGCGTCTTCAACGTCCTCAAACACTACGGTTTCCTCGAGGGCGATGTCGAGACGACGACCCAGACCCGCGCGGCGGGGTTCGATCAGTACCGCTCGCCGTCTGGTGGGCTGGTCCGCTTCCGTGCCGAACTCGGCGACGAGGTCGTCCGCGGCGACACGCTGTTCGAGGTGACCGACGCATTCGGCCAACTGGCGAGCCGGGTGACCGCCGACGGCGACGGCATCTTCTGGCGCTCCCGTCGGCTCCCGCAGGTCGCGACCGGCGAGTACGTCTGCTCGGTGGCGACGGGCATCGACTCGTTCTGATCAGTCGAGGGGTTCACAGTCGAACGGCACCGGTGGGAGTCCGGTGAGTTCGCGGATGCGGGTCTTCTCGGCCGTGCCTTCGGCGAGCCTGAACCCGAACTCCCCGTTCCACTCCCCGTCCTCGACGGACGCCTCAAACCGCTGAGATATCCCGAACGTATCGAAGTCGTCGCCGTCGACGGTGAAGCGGAAGAAATCACCTCTCAGTTCCGCGCTGCTCGCGTCGGCGACGGCGTCGGCGAACTGCTCGATCCCCGAGTCGTCGAGCGAGAGGTCGAGCCAGAGGCCGGACTGGGCGGTGATTGTGAGCCCCTCGCCGGTCGAGAACCCATCCGGACCAACGACACGGGAGTTCTCGCCGTCCCCGGCACGGTTGATCTCCGCGTCCGGGAGCACCGGGACGAGCGCCGAGGTGTCGGTGGGTGCCGCGATGTCGAGGTACTGGTGACGGCCCAAGCGACCCGTAGAGAGCGTGACCGACGACGGCTCCACGTCTGCGAGCGCGGCGGCCTGCTCCCCGATAGCCGACTCGTACTCGGCGAGATAGTCGGGACCGACACCACGGTAGAGCGTCTCGACGGAGAGGTCACTCCCCTCGAAGGCGTCTTCGGCGTCCGAAACCGAGAACGACGAGGTCATCGAGACGAAGTACGTCACCGTCTCCCCCTCCCGTTGGCCGCCGTAGTGCTTCGACGACTGGGGCTCCCGGCCGAGCGCATCTGTCACGGCCTCAGCTTCCACGTCGCCGGAGAAGACCGTCGTGACGGCGTTGGGCCAGAGTCTGACGGACGGGTCATCCGGCGTCTCGGTGGGTTCCTCGGTCTCGGTTTCGGTCGGCTGCTGGGTCTCGGTGGCAGCTTCCGTAGCTGTGGGCGACTGCGTCGGGGAGTCCGTCGGCGTCTCAGTAGCCGTCGACGCGTCAGGAGTCGTCTCCGTCGTCGGATCGTTCCCAGCACAGCCAGCGAGCGATACGGCCGCAGCCACACTACCGAGCAGTCGGCGTCTCGTGTGTTCCACATCGATCGTTCCTCGCTATCTCCCATAAATTCCGCCCTAGTTAGACAGAGATCATGCTGGCTGACCGACCGACAGCTACTGGCCACCGGCGCCCAACCCGGGAACCATGACTGCGACCGCTCTCGTCTGTCCGGACTGCGGCGCCGAGTACGCCGACCGCTGGCGCTGTGAGTGTGGCTACCCCCTGGAGTTCGCCCGGCAGCCGCTCCCCGAGGGTCCCGCGCCGGAGCCCGCGAGCTTCGACACGCGCGAGGGGCTGTGGGCCTTCGCAGAGTTCCTGCCCGTCGAGCAGCACGTCAGCCTCGGCGAAGGGATGACGCCGCTGGAGGACGCTCCGGAGTGGGACGCCCAGTTCAAACTGGAGTACGTGTTCCCCACCGGGAGCTTCAAGGACCGCGGCGCGACGACGACACTCTCGCGAGCGGTCGAACTCGGCGTCGGGAAAGTCGTCGAGGACTCCTCGGGCAACGCGGGCGCGGCGATCGCCACCTACGCCGCCCGGGCCGGTATCGACGCCGAGATCTACGTCCCGGCCAGCGTCAAAGCGAGCAAGATCGAGGCGATCGAGGCCGCCGGCGCGACGCCGATCCGCGTCGAGGGGAGCCGGGGGGACGTGACCGACGCCTGCGTCGAGGAGGCCGTCGGTGGAAGCGCGTGGTACGCCTCCCACGCGTGGAACCCCGCCTTCTTCGCCGGGACGGCGACGGTCGCCTACGAGATCGCCCTCCAACGGGACTGGGAGGCACCCGACGCCGTCGTGACGCCGCTGGGGCACGGCACGCTGTTCCTCGGCGCCTACCGCGGGTTCCGCGCGCTCGCCGAGGCCGGCTGGATCGACGAGATCCCCCGGCTCTACGGCGCGCAAGCCGCCGGCTACGCGCCGATCGCCGCCGAACTCCACGGCGACGCCGCCGGATCGAACGACGTGGCCGACGGCATCCAGATCCGCGATCCCGTCCAGCAGGAGGCGATCCTCGACGCCATCGACGCGACCGGCGGCGATGCCATCGCACTCGGGGAGGAACCGGTCGCTGAGGAACTCGACCGACTCCACCGGGCGGGGTTCTACACCGAACCCACGTGTGCAGTCGCGCCCGCGGCGCTCGCGGAACTGCGCGAGCGTGGCGAAATCGACGCTGACGAGGACGTCGTCGTCCCGCTGACCGGAAGCGGCCTCAAGGGATGACCGACGTTCCGCCGTCGGACGGTCCGAACTGCGAGCGTTCGGTGTCCCACCCGTCGGCGGCGGAGTAGGACCGAACCGTTTTCCGCGCGCCCCCGAACCCTCGACCGTGATCGCCGTCGACGCCGACTACTGCCCGCTCTGTGGCGCCGCGGTCGAACACCGCGAGATCGACGGCCGCCGACGCGCCTACTGCCCCGACTGTGAGCGGGTGCTCTGGCGCAACGCCGTCCCGGGCGCTTCGGTCGCGGTGGTGGAGAACGGGACGGTCTGTTGCATCCGACGCGGCCAGCCGCCATCGGAGGGTGCGTGGGCGCTCCCGGGCGGGCACGCCGAGTACGACGAACCCCTGCCCGAGGCCGCCGCGCGGGAACTCGAAGAGGAGACGGGGCTGGCCGTCGCCGCCGCCGACCTCGAAGTCGCCGGCACGCGGCTGGCGACCGGCGGGGAGCGCACCCACGCGGTGGTGTTCTTCGCCGTCGACCGCGAGGCGACGACTGGCGACCTCGATGCCGGCACCGACGCCGCCGAGGCCGCGTTCCTGACGGTGTCGGGGTACGAAGGGCGGGAGACGGTCCACGACCCGGGCGTGCTCGAAACCGCGATCGACCGGATCTAAGGGAGCACGTCCTCGGCGGCGATCCGATCGCCATCGGCGTCGTAGAACCGGATGTCGTCGAAGTAGACCTGTGCACTGCCGGAGTCCCGGGTCTGCTCTCGGTTGGCTAACGTGAGGTCGACGATGCCCGTATCGCTCGACGTGTCGATCGAAATGGTGTTCCACGCCTCCCGACCGCCGGCGAAGGAGTCACCGTAGCCGCCGGTCCGACTCGTCCCGTCGACGCGAATCTGGGCGTCGTTCTGGTCGTAGTAGTCGACACGGATCTCCGCGACGCCCGTGAGGTTCACCCGGACCGTCGCAGTCGCCGTCGAAACGTCACAGCCGTCGTTGTCACAGCTATCGCTGGCAGTCGAGAGGTACAGCGCTCGCTCCCCGCTTCGAGCGGGGTCCGCCCGCACCTCGGTGGTGCCGTCGGGCCACGTACTCGCTGCCGCCCACGGGTCGGCCGGCGACTCGCCGACCACCGACGCCTCGAAGCCGAACACCGAGGGCCCGGCTCCCGGTCCCCCGCCTTCGACGGTGAAGGAGCGAAGCCGGAACGCCGAGTCGCCGGTGTCCTGCAACAACAGTACCTCTTCGCCGCCGGTCAGGCCGGCCGGGCTGGTCTGCTCGACGACGAGGTGTTCGCCGACGCCGAACGTCGATGCCGAGTAGCTGAGCGTGAGGTTCGAGCGGTTGGCGACGCGTTCCCCGTCGACGACGACAGCGAGGTCGGCCGGAGCCACCGCCGGGCCACCCTCGTGGGAGATACGGAGCGCCGCGCTGGACTCGTACTGGCTGGCGCCCGCGGCCTGTTCGGCCTCGAGGCTGACCTGAGCTGGCTCTGCGAGCGCACTCCCGAGGGTGCCGCCGTAGACCATGACCGTGCCCGCCATCACGGCCACGACGTCCACGAGAAGTACGGCGCCGATGACGGCGGACTGGCCGCGCCCCGAACGTATCACTACTGGAGACGTTAGCCATCGGATACATAACTGTGGGGCAATATTTCGGCCGATTGGGCCCGTAACGGGCGCTACCGCTCGGTATGCGTCGGTCCGTCGAAGCCGCCCCGGACCAGCGGCTTGGCGATGTGCCGGCGGGCACACGGCGGCACCTCGTACCAGCCCGGTTCGAGGTCGCGCCCGACCTCGGCCTCGACTTTTCCGGGGGCGCTGGTCCCGCAGTCCCGGCAGCGGTACCCTTGGTTCCGACCGGCCGAACCCATGCTGTTCCCGCAGTCGGGACAGCGGGGGTTGCGCTCCTCGACGCGGTTCAGCGTCCTGACCGCGAACTTCTCCAGTTTGAGGCTGCCGTCGCTTACCTCCCCACAGACGGTGAGTTCGTCGCCCGCGCGGAGCGCTCGCACGCGATCCCGGAAGCGTTTGGTCGGCTCGAAGGCCGCCGCGTCGACGGTCGACCCCGACGGCTCGCCGCCGTCGACGGCCCGGATCGGGACGAAGACGTGGCCGCCGCGGCGGGTCTCGGGTTCGCCATCGACGACGCAGTCGACGCGGTACGCGCGGCCGTCACGGAGGTCGCCGAGGTCGTCGGTGTCGGCGTCGCGGAGGTGAGCATCGGTTCCCTGGTTGGTTCGGAACAGCGCGGTTCGCTCGACCGCCTCCGAGTCGGTTCCCGCCGCAACCTCCCGGAGCGCGTCGGGATCGTCGCCGCGGATACCGTAGAGGATCGGTCCGGGCGCGCTGGGGACACAGACCGCCTCCCCCTCCCCGCGGTCGACGGTGTCCCACGCCTCGGGATAGGCGGCCTCGGCGGCGTCGAACAGGCTCGGTTCGTCGACCTCCCGGGGGGTGCCACAGCGCTCGAGCCGGCGGTAAACGATCAGTTCGTAGGTCCACTCGGGGAAGGCGCGAGCGGCGCCGACGGCCGCGAGAGCGCCGATCCGGCCGTGGCCGCCGGCCCAGCCCTCCGTCGTGAAGCCGGCGTCGTCGGCCAGCGCGAGCGCGTGGTCGAGGTCGTGGAACGACCGGACGGCCTCCCGAGCGAACTCGGCGACTGGATCGGGCACCGCCTCGGGGTCGCAGTCGGCGACGACGAGACCGGGCGAGGTTCGCGGGTCGTCGGTCTCCGCGAGCGGTTCGAGTTCGTCACGGACGATGTCGGCGGCGGCGTCGGCGTCGAGGTCGGTGTGGATGGCGAGCGCGGCGTTCCCCCGCGTCTTCCGCTCGACGGCGGGGTTGAGGCGGACCAGCAGGCGCTCGGCGACGGTCCCGCCGGCGGCCTCGATCCGCTCGGCGACGCGGGCCGCGAGGTAGGTCGTGCACATCCCGCGCTCGCGGGAGTCGGTGTCGTCGACGCCGATGACGGTCACGTTCGGCGGGAGGAGGCCGCCGTGCAAGGGGGTTTCGCGTCGGCGCGGCGGGACGTGACAGTCGGAAAGTAGTTTTGCACAACGGTTTTATACTGGGAATCGTCTACCCCGGAGTATGAGCCGTACAGCGCTTATCGAGAACGTCACGGCCATGATGCGGGACGCGGGGTTCCTCGTCAGCGAGCGCTGTGCGATCCGGCCCAAGAGCTTCGACGTGGCCGCTCGCCGCGGGGAGGAACTGGTCCTGCTGAAGGTGCTCGGGAACGTCGACGCCTTCGACGCCGCGACCGGTCAGGAGATGCGCCGACTCGGCGAGTACCTCTCGGCGACGCCGATGGTCGTGGGGATGCGCACCCGCGACGAGGAACTCAAGCCGGAGGTGGTGTACTTCCGCCACGGCGTGCCGGCGCTCCACCCCGACACGGCCTTCGACCTGTTCGTCGAGGACGTGCCGCCGCTGATCTACGCGGCGCCGGGCGGGCTATACGTCAACATCGACGGCGACCTGCTGGCGGAAACCCGCGAGCGCGAGGACCTGAGTCTGGGCAAACTGGCCTCCGAACTCGGCGTCTCCCGCCGCACCGTCTCGAAGTACGAGGACGGCATGAACGCCTCCATCGACGTGGCCGTCAAACTGGAGGAAGTGTTCGACCGACCCTTCACGGCGCCGATGGACGTGATGGACGGCGCCGAGGCGGTCCGGGACGCCGAGCCGACGCCCGAGGCCCCAGAGGCCGACCCGGACGACGAGCACGTCGTTGGCCTGCTGACCCGGGCGGGCTTTACCGTCCACCCGACGACGCGGGCGCCGTTCAACAGCGTCTCCGAGGACGAGGAACGCCGCGGCCGGGACGGCGCGAAGCTACTGACCGGCCACTCGGCGTTCACCCCGAGCGCGGAGAAACGCGCCCGGATCATGTCCTCGCTCGGCGAAGTCACCCGGACCCGTTCGGTCTACTTCGTCGAGGAGGGTGCGAAACGGGAGTCGGTGAAGGGTACCGCGCTGGTGTCGTGTGAGGAGTTGGCCGACACGAACGACCCGGAAGCCGTTCGTGAACTGATCCGCGAGCGGGCCGCCGAACCCGGCGAAGCCTGACGCCGGCCGGTACCGCTGATTCTCGGCCGCGTTAGGCCGCTCGTTCGCCGTAGGTCGTCTCGAGGAAGGCGATGATGTCGTCGCTCTCGGGCATCCCGTCCACGTCGTGCTCCTCGTCGACGAGCACGGGGACGCCGGTCTGGCCCGAGACGTCCTTCACTTCGGTGCGTTTGCCGTGGCTGGCGGGAACTTCGATGGTGTCGTACTCCAGACCCAGTTCGTCCAGTTTGTCGACCACTTTTCGACAGAACGGACAGCCCGGCAGTTCGTAGAGCGTGATGGTCGCCATCACGGGCGGATAGGGTCCAACTACTCAAAAGGGCCGCGGCGGCGGCGAGGGCGCCGGCTATCTCGGATCAGGTCGCGCGCTCCCGGAGCGACCCGAGGCCGTCGGCGATCCGCTCGCGGTTGCGGATCACTTCCGCGAGCCCCCAGCCAGCGAGGACCAGGAAGGCGGCGGCGACGCCGGCGAACTCCCAGGAGTCCATCCACGCCGGTTGGAACCACGGTGCGAGCCGACCCCAGAAGCCGGCGAACTCGAGGACAGGCGCCTCGACGACCGTGCCCTGTGCGGTGGCCGCGAGCCACGAGGAGAACGTCGCCGAGAGCCCGCCGGCCGAGCCGTAGATCACCTTGTTCCCGCTCACGCCCATGTCCCGCATCGTCGGCCCGCCGGACTCGTCGCCGGTCTGGACGCGCTCGGCGTCGTAGGGGCCCCACGTGGCGAAGTACTCCCAGACGATCTCGCCCTGCGGCGTCACCTCGATGACGCGGTGGTTCATCGAGTCGACGATGAGCGTGTTGCCGTTGGGGAGTCGGTCGGCGTCCCGGGGCCACGAGAGCGACGCCGAGGAGCCGACACTCCAGACTTCCTCCCACTCGCCAGCGTCGTTCTTGGTGTACTCGATCACTCGGTCGTTCTCGCTGTCGGCGACGAGAATCGTCGGATCACCGTCGTCGGTGGTGAGCCAGTCGGGGTTGTGCTGTTCGTACAGCGTCGAGTGGTCGCCGTCAGTGCCCAGTCGCTCCGTGATCTCGCCGGACTCGATGTTGACGGCGATCACCTGATCGAAGTTCCGGGGCGAGAGCAGCAGTTCGGTGCCGTTCCGGATGACCTCCACGTCGTTGACGTGAGTCCAGTCTTCCGAGAAGCCGCCGTCAGTGCTGTTTGGGTAGTGATCGCGGAATCGCCACTCCCAGTCGACCTCGCCATCGGTTCGATCGTAGAGCACCACTCGATCGTTCGAGCAGTCACAGGAGTCGTTCCAGTTACGCATGTTCGCGATCGCGAGATGCGTCTCGTTGTACACGTCGATGTCGTGGGTGTCGTGGAACGACAGCGTCTCTTGCCAGACGCGTTCCTTGCTCTCGGGGTCCATCTCGTACACTTTCGTGCCGTCGGGGCTGGTCGAGACGACGAGGAGATTGCCGTTCGGGAGCGGATCAACGTCGTAGAACCACGTCGCGCCGAGGGCGTCGGTGTAGCTCCACTCGGTGGAGCCGTTGCCGTCGGTCGAGACGACGCGGGCGGGCTTCTTGCGGTTGCCCTGCCCTTGGAAGTGATAGCCCTGAATCCCGATGACCGTGGAGCCGTTCGCTGGCTCGGTCATCGTGCCGGCTTCGAGCTCCGAGAGCGAGCCATCTTCGTCGCTACCGACGCCGAGGGCGGCCCCCGCAGCGGGCGCTAACAGCGAAACGACGAGGAGAAGCGCCACCCCACGAACGAGCCAGGTTCGGGGTGGGAGACTGCGTTGCATAGTCGGGCAAGCAGGGGGATAGCCGAAGGTGTTGCGGTCGGCAGCGAGGTTACATCACGCCGCTGGTCCGCACCGCGAAGTAGACGACGAACGCGCCCGCGAGCACCCACTGACCGATGTGGAGGTCCTCGGATTCGCCGGCAGCGAGTTTGACTACTGGGTAGGAGATGATCCCTGCAGCGATCCCGTAGGCGATGGAGAACGTAAACGGCATGACCATGATCGTCAGTCCGGCCGGAATCGCGTAGGTCAGGTCATCCCACGCGACCGCGACGGCGTTGCCGAGCATCACGATCCCGATGACCACGAGCGCGATGTGGGAGGCGTACATCGGGATCGCGGCTGCCAGCGGAACGAACGCGAGCGAGAGGATGAACAGGCCGGCGACGGTCAGCGCCGTCAGGCCGGTTCGGCCACCTTCCTCGACGCCGCTTGCGGATTCGATGTACGTGGTGACCGTTGAAGTGCCGAGCATCCCACCGACGGTGGTGCCGATGGCGTCAGCCATCAGGGGCTTGTCGATGTCGGGGAGATTTCCGTCCTCGTCAAGGAACCCAGCCGACTGGCCAACGCCGACCAGTGTGCCGGCGGTGTCGAAGAAGTCGACGAAGAAAAACGTGAACACGATCAGGGCGAACGTGAACGGCTCAACCCTGCCGAACCCATCGAGGAACGCGCCTGCAAGCGGTCGGATGTCGTAGGCTGCGAGGTCGTACGTCGCCGTGGAGCCGGTGAGGTAGATGTCCGTCGCAATCGCCGACCCCTGCGGGACGTTGGCGGGGTCGAACGCGGTGAAGCCCATCGCCGACGCGGCGTAGCCGACCACCGAGGTGCCGATGATACCGATGATGATCGAGCCACGGACGCCTCGAGCGTAGAGCGCGAGCGTGCCCAGCAGGCCGATCATGGAGATGATCGCAACCGGGTCCTTCGCGAACACCGGCGAGAAAGTGACGAACGTCGCGGCGTCAGAAGCGACGACGCGCATCGACTCGAAGCCGATCAGTGCGAGAAACAGGCCGATCCCGGAGCCGACGGCGAGCTTCACGGGTTCGGGGAACAGCCTGATGATGTACTCACGCGCCCCGACAGCGGTGAGTACGATGAACAGTACCCCTTCGACAAAGACGGCCGCGAGCGCCGTCGTCCAATGGACACCCATTCCGAACACGACGGTGAACGCAAAGAAGGCGTTCAGCCCCATGCCGGGAGCCTGCGCGAACGGGCGATCGGCGTATAACGCCATCACCAGCGTTGCAACGGCCGCGGAGATGATCGTCACGACGGCAAGCATCGCGTACAGGCGGCCGTCGCCGATCCCCTCGATGTCGATTGCTTGTGAGAGGATTGCAGGGTTGACGACCACGATGTAACTCATGGTCAAGAACGTGGTCAACCCGGCGAGCAGTTCGGTCCGAACGGTGGTGTCGCGGCGGTGGATATCGAAGTAATCCGCCAGCGTCTCTGTGAGTCCCATCCGTATAGGTGCACATCGTGCCTAACGACTACTTGAGCGTTTCCCTCCAGTATGCACAAACGCGTCTAGAAGTGCCGGCTGAGTGGGTTATTCGGCGGGGGAACCCGCAGAGATATGCAAGAACGTGGGGAGTCGGCCGCAGCGGGACGGGGGGTTACCGGCTCTCGTAGGTCGTGAGCGCGCCGACGGGGGCGTCGGTGATCTCGCGGGCGCGGTCCATCCCCTCGTCGCCAACGGCGATGAGGGTGAACACGCCGCCGACGGTGGCGTCGGATTGGGCGACGATGTCGAGCAGTAGCTCTTGGGTCTCGCCCGAGCGGATCAGGTCGTCGACGACGAGGACCGTGTCGCCGGCCGAGACGGCGTCAGCGGGCAGGTAGTAGGTGAGTTCGATACCGGAGGCCAGGCGCTGGCGGGACTCGACGAACTCCTCGACGGCGGTCTCCTTGCGCTTCTTGGCGTAGGCGATGTCGGCGTCGAAGTAGGAGGCCATCGCGGCGCCGAGCGTGATGCCGTCGGTGGCGGCGGTCAACACCACGTCCGGGCGCTCGAACGCGAAGGACTCGGCGGCGACGGGCGCCGCGAGGTCCAGGAAGGACTGGTCGAAGACGACGGCGCTGTTGTCGACGTAGCCCTCGTCGTCGACAGCGATGCGGGACTCCAACTCCTCGGCGAGCGCGTCGCGGCCGACGCTCTCGACGGTTTCGCGAGCCCGCTCGACGCCGGGAAGGACGTGGCCGTTGACGTAGCGGTTCAGGTCGCCCGCCGGGAGGCCGGTCAGCTCCGCCAGCTCGTCGTACGTTCGGCTGCGCTTCAGCGTCCGTAGGACGGCGACGGCCCGCAGTTGCAGGGCCGCCTTCTCTGCGCGATTCATGCGTCCCCTCACGGTTGCACAACCATGAACACGTCGAAGCCGTTCGCGGCCGAAAAGGGCAGCGTGGTGTGTTACCGATCGGCGAGCAGGTCGGAGGCGGTGACGAGCGCCTCCATCTCGACGCCGTGGTCTTCGAGGTTCTCGCGGCCGCCCTCCTCGCGGTCGACGACCAGCAGCGCGCGGTTCACTTCGGCGCCGGCCTCGCGCAGCGACTCGACGGCGTCGACGGCCGACTGCCCGGTGGTAGCGATGTCCTCGACGACGACGATCTCCTCGCCCTCGTCGAGCCGGCCCTCGATCAGGTTCGCGGTGCCGTACTCCTTCTGCTGCTTGCGGGCGATGACGTAGGGCACGTCGGCGGTGATGCTCGTCGCCGCCGCCAGCGGGACGCCGCCGAGGGCGACGCCGCCGAGCTTCTCGCCGTCCAGTTTCTCGGCGAACGCCTCGGCGATGAGTCGGAGGCAGCGCGGGTCCGTCTCGAAGAGGTACTTGTCGACGTAGTAGTCGCTCGTGCCGCCGTGGGCGAGTTCGAACTCCCCGTACTGGACCGCGTCGGCGTCCCGCAGCGCCTGGATCAGGTCGTCGGTCATGGGCGTGGGTGAGGAGGGGGTCGGGAAAAACGGGTCGGCTTGGGTCAGGGACGGCTGGCTGCCTCGATGGCTGCGGCGAACGCTTCGGGGCGCTGCGAGCCGAGGAGGACCGTAGGCTCGCCCGCGCGCTCGATCCGGACGCCCCGGTTCCCGCTGACGGAGTAGGCGATCTTCCCCGGCGCCCAGCGGATGCCCCAGCCGCCGAACTCACGGATCGGCCGGTACGTCTCGGCCTCGTAGGTCTCGATCTCTGCCCACCCGATCCGGCGGAACGAGCGGTGGAGCGGCCAGAGTCGGTAGTAGACCCCATCGCTCCTGACCTCGGTTCTGAGCCGGAGGGAGTAGATGAACAGGGCGATCGCGCCCAGTACGGCGAGCCCGGGCCACGTCACCGGTCCCGCCAACAGCATGAGGAGCGCGACGCCACCAAGCAGCGCCCAGATCCACCACTGACGGAAGCGTTGCTGCTCGGCGAACGACGGGTCAGTATCCATGAGGAGTCGTGGTGCTACGAGGCAGTAACGGCATCGCTGGTCCGAGCGCGCGGGCGAGAGTCGCCGACGCTCACCAGGGCTCGTCTTTCACGCCGAGCCAGTAGGCGATCACGTTCGTTCCGACGTGGAGCAGCGGCGTGACGACGGCGACGACGGCGACTCGGCCGAGAGTGAACGTTTCGAGCGTCCAGTCGGGCGCGAACAGCAGCGCCAGCACCAGTGCGCCGACGACGAAGTCGAGTTGGTCGAGGCCGGGGAAGGCGGCGCCGCGCTCGCGGCCGCTGCGGCGTTTGATGAACGAGGCGCCGATGTCGCCCAGCATCGCCCCCAGCGCGAGGCCGACGGCGGCGTTGATCGGGAACCCCGGGAGCGTGATCCCGAGCGCGTCGCCGGCCGCGGGGGCGGCGGCGTCAAGTAGGAGTGCCAGCGCGACGCCGACGGCGGTACCGACGGCGGTGCCGCGCCACGTCTTGCCGTCGCCGAGCAGGCGCTTGCCGTTCATCGTCCGGCCGCCGTCGATGGGGCGGCCCCCGCCCGCGAGGACGGCCGCGTTGTTCGGGACGTACGCCGGCAGCATCGCCCAGAGGGCGCCGGCGATCAGTTCGAGCATGGGCGGACCGTCGGTGGGGGAGGCCGTAAGTGCCGTGGGTCCGGCCGGCAACGGCGAACCGGGCGGGACGAAGGGCTGACCGGTGGTGGTCGACCGGGCGGGACGAAGGGCCGGCCAGCAACGGCGAGCCGGCCGGACGGCGTGGCTGACCGTCAACTGTGAGGCCGTCGAGACGATTGTGACAGCCGATACCGCGGGACGACGTCGCCGTCGGCGCCGGCGCGGTGCCGTCGACGCGCCGCAGGCCCGCGCCGTCGGCAAATACGGGTCTTTTTCAGGCCGAAGACCCTCGACCCGGGTATGCAGGGTAGTCTGCCGCCCGAGGCACAAGAGAAGATCGAGGAGCTACAGGACCTTCAGGAGACCACCGAGCAGCTGGCGGCCCAGAAGACGCAGGCCGAGACCTCGCTCAACGAGGCCCAGACCGCACTCGAAGCTCTCGATGACATCGACGAGGACGCGACGATGTACCGAGAGATCGGCGAGCTGCTGGTCCACACCGACTACGAGAGCGCACAGGAGGACCTCGAGGAGAAGGTCGATAGCCTCGAAGTCCGCGTCGAGCAGCTCCAGAAGCGCGAGGAGAAGACCCAGGAGCAGTTCGAGGAGCTCCAGGAGGAGCTGCAGCAGCTCCTGCAGGGCGGCGAGGGCGGCGGTCCGATGGGCCCCGGCGGCCCCGGCGCCGGCGCGTAAATGAGCAGTCAGGAGCCGACCGACGAGGAGGTCGTCGAAACCGCCAGCGCGGCCGCGGAGGGCGTCGTGCTGGATCGCTACAAGCAGTCCGAGCTGACGGACCTCGACGTGACGGTCACGTTCGAGGACGGCGTGCTCGACGTCGACGTGTACGTCAACCCCCCCGAGGGCGCCGAACCCGACGCGGAGGAGGTCGCCGAGGCGGCGGCGATGGCGGCACAGGACGCCGTCGACGAACTGTTCGCCGACGCCTGACGGGCGGGCGGTAGTTCCCGCCCCGGGTTTCCGGGGCGAACGTTTTCCACCGAGGCTTGTGACGGTCGAGTATGCCGCGAACTCGGCCGGTACGTTCCGGGTCTGCCCCCGTCCGTGACGCGGCGGTCGCGGCACTCGGTCGCCGGGTCGCCGCCGTCGACCAACGGGCTGACGAGAGTTACGAACTCGAACTCGAGAGCGGCCGGACCGCGACGCTCCGGCTTGCAGCCCGCTGTGGCGACGACGAGCGCCTCGTCGAACCCTGTTTACTCGACGCGCTACGCGACACCGACGTCCCCGCGCCGGAGCTGTTGGCGGCGGTCGGGCCCGAGACGAGCCCCTTCGATGCCGCCTTCTGTATCGTCGACGTGAACCGCGGCCAGCGTCTCGACGACGTACTCGACCTCCCCGAACCGGCCCACGAACGGCTGGTTCGGGAGGCAGGGGCGCACCTCGCGGCGCTGCACAACGCGAGCGTCGGCGCCTACACGACAGAGAACGGCGGCGCGTACGGCGACCTTCGGGTGCCGAACTGCCACCCCGACTCGCCGCTGGTCGTCGTCGACGGCGGCGACGAGGAGGTCCGCCCCGCACACGCCCGCTGGCCCGACCGCGTCGAGCGGCTGACCGACCGCGCCCTCGGCGGACTCCAGGGCGGGGAGTTCACGGACCTCGTCGGACCGATCGGGGCGGGGGTCGCCGCGGCCGGCCTCCCCGAGCGCCCGGCCGCCGCGGCGCTCCACCTTGGCTACCGGCCCGCGAACATCGAGTTCGAGCCGGGGATCACGTGGCCGTCCCACGCCCAGCGAGGGGGCACCGTCGTCCGCACGCTCCGCGGGTTCGAGAACGCGAGCACTGGCGACGGCCTGCTCGACCTCGCGGTCGCGGAGGACGCGCTGATCAGCCTCCCGCTGGGCGACACCGACCGGGCACAGGAGCTGACGGCGACGCTCAGGGAGTCCTACGTCGCCGAGCGCGGCGTCCCAACCCCGTTCGGCGAGCGCTACGCGGCGTACCTCCTACTGGCCCGAGCGCGTCTGCTCTCGAGGCTGGGTGCTCCCTACCGCGTGACCCGCGAGCACGACGCCTACGACGCAGCCATCCGGTTCCGCGAGCAGGTGGACTCGCTCGTGGACACGCTCAGGTGACGAAAAACAGCAGCACGCTGATGGTGATCACCGCGATGATCACCGCGAGCGCGAACGCCCCGCCCAGCGAGACCACCGCGTTGGCGTGGGAGGCGAGCGTCTCGGTGCGGTCGTTGCCGAACACCGTCACCTCGACGCGCTCGGTCGCCATCCCGGCTTCGACCGGTTCGGTGTCCGCGCGGGCCCGTTCGGCGATGTCGGTCACCGCGTCGATGAACGCGCTGTGTTCGATCTCGGCACCGATCTGGTTGTCCGCCTCGACGGTGTTGACGATGTGCGTGTCCGTCGTCATCACCTCGGCGTTGTCGAAGCCGGCGCCCGCGAGGGCGTCGACGGTCCGGTCGCGCAGCCACGGCTCCATGTTGTTGCCGTCGACGAGCACGTAGGCGGTTTCCTGCCCGTCGACGGCCGTCACCGCGACCCGGATACCCAGCGGGCCGATCCCCTCGTTGGGTTCCCACTCGGTCTCCTCCCACGCAGTCCCGAGCGAGAGGGGCGCCTCGGCCGCACTCCCGAGCCGTTCGCCGGTGCGGCTGGCCGCGTTGATCATGTCGAACGAGCGGGAGCTGCCGGGCGTGACGTGGCCCAGATCCGGGCCGTCGAGCCCGTTGTTGCAGTTGTGGGCGTCGACGAGCAACACGTCATCGAGGCCGTGCGTGCGGGCTTCGGTCGTTGCCGCGAGGCCGACCCCGTACTCCACGTCGTCGGCGAACCCCGGCGAGAACGTGTTGACCAGCAGGCCGTCGCCACCGAAAGCCTGCCCGAGCATCTTGGCGTCGCCGTCCCGAACGCGGTCGCTCCGGGTGGCCTCCTCGGCGTAGTCGATGCGGCGGTGGGCGCGGTCGGCGGCGTCGATCAGCCGGTCGACCTCGCGTTCGGTGACGAGGTTGAAGTCGTGTCCGGCGGTCGCGTGGGGCGGGAACGCCAGCCCCTCGGTGGTCTCGGCGACGCGCTCGGGGAGGTTCCCGCCACCGATTTCGCCCATCGGCCCGGGGTGGATCATCGGTAGCACGAACCGCGCCTTCTCCCCGCCGCCGTCGGGGTCGCGGAACGCCAGCACCGTGACCGGGACGACGGCCTTCTCGCCCAGCTGTTCGAAGAAGTCCTCCAGTTCGCGGGTCCCCTCGGCGACGTGGCCGATGAACCCCCGGAGGAAATCGAGCATCGAGACGCCCATCGAGCGGCGCCACGGTCGGTCGACGGCGACGAGGAACACGTAGACCGCGAGCGCGTAGATCACACAGAGCACGCCCAGCAGGCCGAACTGGACGGGCGAGATCGTACTCAGGACGCCCGGTGCCTCGGCGGACTCGTGGAGGAACGGCGTGAGGAACGCCTCGAGGGCCGACCCGCCGTCGGCGAGGTAGCGGATGGCCCCGCTGTAGACGAACAGCAGCGCCGCCGCGACGCCGGTCTGGATGCCCGCGGGCAGCACCGCCATCGGGAGCGAGGACCGCGAGACCGCCATCACCACGAGCAGTCTGAACGCGAAGATCGACGCCAGCGCGAACATCAGCGAGTCGAAGACGAACGGCTGGCCGAGTCGCGGCGAGAGGTACGCGATCAGGGCGGCGACGCTCACGACGGCGACGATCACGAGTTCACAGATCAGCGCGAGCAGCGACGCGCGGTTGTAGGTGAGTCGGCCGCCGGTGTAGCGATCGACCCACGGCGTGGCGAAGCCCGCCACGACCGTCGGGATGCCGATGAAGAAGATCCCCTCCCAGGCGTCCTGCCCGATGAAGAGGATGCCGCGGAACACCGCGTTCGCCTCGCCGCTGTCGAAGGCGCCGATGCCCGCGATGGCGGCCACCAGGAGGGCGAACGCGAGGCTGGTGTACCAGTTCGGGGCGCGGAAGATGAACCGCGAGAGCCCCGCGAGGTTGCTCTGGGACGCCGTCATCGCTACGGACTCTGGCCCGGACGGCCTAAAACCCGGGACATCCACCCGCGTGGCGACGCCCTACCGGGACTCGCAGATGTCGCGGAACGCCTCGAACACCGCCTCCCCCTCCGCGGTGTGGGCGACCTCGGGGTGCCACTGGACGCCGTAGAAGTCCCGCTCGGTGTCGCTCATGGCCTCGACTTCACACACGTCGCTGCGGGCGGTTCGGGTGAACCCCTCGGGCACGTCGTCGACCTCGTCGGCGTGGCTGGCCCAGACGCGGGTTTCCGGGGCGAGCGAGCCGATCAGCGGGTCGTCCTCCTCGAGGATCTCGACGGTCACGTCGGCGTAGCCGCCGTAGTCGCCGCTTCGGGTGGTGCCGCCGAGTTCCTCGGCCAGGAACTGCATCCCCAGACAGATGCCCAGAACGGGCACGTCGAGGTCGAGGTACTCAGCACAGCGGCCGACGCGGTCCATCGACGGGCCGCCCGAGAGGACGATCCCGTCGGCGTCGATCTCGTCGGGATCGACGTCGTTGTCGAGGATCTCGGTATCGACGCCGATGTCCCGGAGGGCGCGCCCCTCCAGGTGGGTGAACTGTCCGTGGTTGTCGATGACGACGATTCGGGTCATGTCCGGAGTTGGCCGACGAGGCTCAAAAACACCTCGGAACGGGGCGGAGATACGCACGTCCGTGCATCAGACCCGCGGGCGGTGCCGGGCCGTCCACGGAAGGGGAGTTCACAACGAGAACGGGTCGAACCGCTCGTTCCGGCCGTCCCACGCCTCGACGTCGCGTTCCGCGCGGGTGTCGAGGTACACCTCCACGCCGTTCCCGTCGGGGTCATCGAAGTAGAGCGCCTTGCTGATGCCGTGATCGACCGGCGAGACGGCGACGCCGCGGGCCGCCAACCGTTCGGCGACCGCCCGGAGTGCCGCGGCGTCGTCGACCTCCCACGCGGAGTGATAGAGACCGGTCCGAGCCTCGCGGGGGTCGGGGGCGTCGTCCCCGGCCCCGCCAGTCCCCTGTAGCGCGAGGTCGTGGTGGTGCTCGCCGAAGGAGAGGAAGGCGTAGCGGCCGACCCGCTCGGTCACGTCGAGGCCGAGGACATCCCGGTAGAACTCGACGGCGCGGTCGGCGTCGGTGACTTTCAGGTGGACGTGTCCGAGGTGGGACGGCATAGAGGGATTGAGGCCGTTGGCTACGGAATAGTTTTCGTCGCCGGCGCCGACTACCGGCGTCAGTCCTCGCGACGGTCGTTCGCGGACCGGAACCCCATCTCGGAGAGTTCCTCGCCGCGGCGGCTCTCGCGGGCCGCGAGCGCCTCCGGGTCGGGGCTCGCGTCGTCGTCGATCCGGGCGAACGAGCGGTGGACCTTGGTGTGACACCAGCGACAGAGCCCCACCGTAATCTCGTGAGAGGGCTCGTGGCCGTCCGCCCGCGAACCCCCGCTGGCGTCGTCTGCCGGCCGACCGTCGCCGCCAGCACCAACGTCGTCCCCCGACTGACCGTCGCCGCCAGCACCGGCGTACGAGAGGTGGTGCTCCTCGATCAACGGCCGGGCGTCGGGGTCGTGGGCGATCCGGACCTCCTCCAACCCACACCGAACGCACTTCTTGGCGTCGGTAGTCGAGCGGTAGTGTGGACAGGCTGACCAGTCGGGGTCCTCGCCCTCGACTGCCGCCGCGTCGGTGTCGGCGACGACGCAGGTGTAGTCGTCGGCGCGGCGCTCGGCCGCGAACCCGGGGTCGGCGCCCGCGTGGTCGAGTGCGTAGCGACAGCGGCCGTCGCCGGTGAGGTGGTCACAGCGCCCGGCGACGGCGTAGGGGTCGTCGACGCCGACCGGGGTCCCCTCTGGCGTCTCCTCCATACCGGCCGTGGGGCGCCCGCGCTCTTGAACGCTCGGCCACCCGTCCGCGGGGGGCAACGCTTAGTAGGGCGGCGACGGGAGCGAGGGGCGTGCGAATCGTCCACCACCGCAACGGCGAGAAACGAACGCTCGCCGAGACCGTCGAGCGGGCCGACAGCCCCCTCTCACAGGCCCGTGGAGTGATGTTCCGGCGCTCGATGCCGGCGGACTACGCGCTGGTGTTCCCGTTCGACGAACCCGACAGCCGAACGATCCACACGCTGTTCGTGTTCGTCCCGCTCGACGTGCTCTGGGTGGTCGACGACGAAGTGGTGAAGGTCGAACGACTGGAGCCGTTCCGCGGGCTGGCTCACGGGCTTGCGGACACGGTGATCGAGTTACCCGCCGGCGCCGCCGAGGGCGTGACGCCGGGCGATACGATCGAGATACGAGAGTGAGGGGGTTCGGGACCGATCCCCCACCGAGGATCGGTCGGCCCCCGTTCCGGCACGATCAGTCCCTCGCCTGTGGCCGCACGGTACCACGTGATTCGACTCGCGAGCGGCGGGGCTGGCGGCTGCACCGTCACTGCGGATAGCCAGAGGTCCCACAAACCTCTGATCGTGTTGGACGTTGGCATGGGCCATAAACGTGACTCGACCGTACAGCCACCTGAAACGTCCCCAGGCGAGCCCCTCACACCGGCGCCACGTCGATGCCGCGGATCTCGAACCGGGCACCGCCGCCGACGGCGTCGGTGATGGTCAGCGTGCCGCCGTGGGCCTGCACGATAGACTGGACGATGGCAAGCCCGAGACCGTCGGTTCCCCGGGTGGAGAAGTCCGCCACGACCGCCACCTCCCGGATCTCTTCGGGGATTCCGGGCCCGTCGTCCTCGACGTAGAAGCCGTCGGGCAGCGAGCCGACGGTGATCGCGGGGTCGCCGCCGGCATCGGGGTCGGGAGGCGCCTCCCCGTTCGTGCCACCGGGCTCGGTGTTGTCCCCGTGTGCTGTCCGGGGACCGGTCGAACCGTGCTCGACGCTGTTCTGGAACAGTCGCTCGAACAGTTGGATCAGGAGCCGTCGGTCGCCGTGGATGGTCGGGGGGTTCACGACCGTGAGCGACGCCGCGGCGTCGTCGACCCTCGTCCACGCCTCGCGGGCCACCTCCTCGATCCGGACCGGGCTCACCGTCGACAGCGCTCCCGACTGGCTGAACGAGAGCGTTGCCTCGGTGATCTCGGCGATCCGGAGGGCCGCCCGCCGGATGCGCGCGGCCTCGTCGGCGTGGTCGAGATCGGTCGCGAGGAGGTCGGCGTACCCCTCGATGACGTTCAGCGGGTTCCGGATGTCGTGTGTGAGCACCGTGAGCAGCGTCTCGAGTTGCCGCTCGCGGGCGGTCGATCGGAGCTCCGCCAGCTTTCGTTCGGTGATGTTGATGTGTGCGACGACGGCGTAGCGACTGCCGTCGGCGTCGAACCCCGAGACCTCCATCGCGTACCAGCGGTGCTCGTCGGGCGAGTGGCAGGGGTACTCCAGCCGGAACGGCCCGTCGTCGCCACCGAGAGCCGCTTCGATCCCCTCCACCGCCGCGGCGGCGAGTGGGTCGGCGTGGGCTCGCCGGCAGATCTCGAGGTAGTTCTCCCCCATCCAATAGCGCCCGTGGGTGCCGTGGTTCTCGTCGGCGAACCGTCGCCACGCCTCGTTGACGAGCGTGATCGTGCCCTCGGCGTCGAGGATGGCGATCTCCACGGGCAGTGCGTCGACACCCGCCGTCGTGATTCCTGTCGGGAGCGGGCTCGTCACACCGTCCGGTGAACTCCGAGTGGTAAATCATCTCTGGATCATCTATCACAGCCGAGAACCGGCCGTATAAGTCCGCTCGGACAGATTCTTGCCAGTCGGTGACTAAAGCGCCGTATGACACTTGTCGTGCCGTTCGACGGCTCCGAACTCGCCGAGGCGGCGCTGGTCCGCGCCGTCGAGTTCGACGCGGTGTTCGAGGAGGGGGTGGTCGCGGTGAGCGTGGTTCCGCGGGCTGACGTCACCCACGCCCGCGAGGTCGGGTTACTCGACGCCGACGAGTCCTTCGACGTGGAGACGGTGGTCGAGCGCCTGCACAAGCGAGTGGACGCGCTCGCGCCGCGGGCGGAGTTCCAGTACGAGGTGGTCGGGAAACACGCCTCCGCGGGCACGATCGCCAAACACGTCCGCCGGGCGGCGCGGAAGGCCGACGCCTCCCTCGTGGTGCTGGGCAGCGAGAACGCGGGCCATCTGACGGTGTCTGTCACCAGCGTCGGCGGCAGCATCGCCAGCGACGACGCCTACGACGTGTTGATCGTCCGGAACCGGAGCCCCTCGAAAGTGGATCGCGTGAAGGAGTCGTCACCGCACACGACGTTCTACGAGGGGGAGCGGAACCGACCGAGGTAGACGGGGACGGACGATCGAACCGCGAGAGCTCGTGCTGCCGTTTCGAGTTCGTCGAAAAGTGGGACCGCCGAGATTCGAACTCAGGTCCTACGGACCCCATCCGCAGAGGATACCACTACCCTACGGTCCCGTACCTAGAAACAGCGCCGTCCAGCAATTAAGCGCTTCGCTTCGTCCCCCCGAGAGGTCGGGGTCACGCAGAACGTTATCCGTGTGGCTTGAGTGAACCCGGGCATGATCCTCTCGGTCGCCGACGCCGTGTTCAGCCGGCTCCCGGTGGAGCCGTCCGCGCTGGGCACCTTCTTCGATTCGGCTCTGGAGTTCCTGTTCGGGTTCCTGATGGTGTATCTGGTCGCCCGGTACGCCGTCAAGCCGGTGCTCCGGTGGCTGCTGAAGTACCGACGGATCGTCGTCGAGCCCGCGGTCCGCCAGCTCGTCGTGCAGGTGGTGGAGGTGACCGGGTTCATCGTCGGGGTCTGGGTCGGGCTGCACTTCGCCGACGCAAACAGCATCATCACCGGCACCGCGACCATCATCTCCGCGGGGACGCTCGCGGTCGGCGTCGCCTCGCGGGACATCATCTCGAACCTCACCAACGGCCTGTTCCTGATCGCCGACCCGCAGTTCGAGGTGGGCGACTGGGTCGAGTGGAGCGACAACGAGGGTATCGTCGAGGAGGTCGGGATCCGCGTCTCCCGGGTTCGCACCTTCGAGAACCGCACCATCGTCGTCCCCAACTCCGAGTTGGGCAACAGCGCGATCACCAACCACAACGACAAGGACCGGATCAAGGTGGTGGTCCCGATCGGCGTCGGCTACGACGAGGACCTGGAGATCGTCAAGCGCGTCGCCGTCGCCGAGGCGCTCAAGATCCCGAGCGTGATGAAAAACCCCATGCCGGGAGTCAGCGTCACCGGCCTCGGCGCCTCGTGGGTCGACATGAAACTCGCCGTCTGGATCGACACCTCCGACCACGACACGATGGTCGAGACCCGCGACGACCTCGTCTCGCGGATCAAGAGCCGCTTCGGGAAAGAGAACATCTCGATGCCCTACGAGACGACCGCGATCGCGGGACAGATGCAGGTGGCGAACATCGACTCGGACAAACTCTCCCCCGAGGAGGAGACCAAGATCGACCACCACTCCGAGGTCGAACTCCCCGTCGACCCCGAAACGCTCGACGCCGAGCGCAAGAAACAGGACGTCGGCGTCGCCGAAACCGTGACCGAGACGCTGGAGGAGGCCGTGGACTTCGACGACGGCTCGGGCGCGAAGACGGAAACGAAGGGGAGCACGCAGAACGGCCACCAGAAGGAGAACGGCCAGCAGCGAAACGGCAACGGCGAGAAGAGAAAGGAGGCGACGCAGGACCTCAGCGTCGGTCAGGAGAAACCCCAGCAGGCACCGGCCCCCAAGGGCTCCAACGGCAACGACGCCCCCGACCCGCCCGACAAGGACGAAGACGAGGACGGAAACAACTGAGCTACGAGTCGCGGGGCGCCACCAGCGGGCCGTCGTCGCGGGCTGCCATGCTCAACACCGCGTCACCCTCGTAGGCGGCCAACCCCTCCTTTCGACCGATGACGTAGCCGTCGTGCTCGGCTTCGACCGTGTCCAACCGCTCGCCGGCGGCGGTGGTGATGTCCGCGACGACCTCGCCTTCCTCGACGACATCACCGGCCTCGACGCGGTGGCGGACCAGCCCGGCCGTCTCGGTCCGCGGGCCGCGGAACCGCCGGACGGGGAAGTCGACCGGCGACTCGAAAGAGCCCGGTTCCGCGACCTCCTCGGGCCACTCCTCCAGCATCCCGAGTTCGTCCATCACGCCGTAGGCGGCGGCGACGCCGGCCTCGCGGGTGGACTCGGTGACGACACTGTGGCCGCCGAGTTCGGTAGTGAACGCCGGGATACCCGCGGCGTTACAGACCGCGCCAGCGGTCGATCGCTGGAGCGCCTTCTCGACGTACTCCTCGGCGGGGTACTCCGTCAGCAGCGGGAGGCCGGTCGCCTCGACGAGCGCGTCGAGGTCCTCGGCCAGTTCCTCGGCCTCGTCCTCGGTCCGGCGCTCGCCGTAGAGCACGCGGTCGCGGATGACGAACGGGAAGGAGTTCACGCCGGCGGTGTGGTTGTCGATCAGCGCGTCGGCGGAGTCGACGATGGTGTCGTAGAGGCGCTCGTCGATGCGTTCCTGCACCTCGGCGGGCTGGTCGGAGTCGCTCTCGGGGTCGGGGAACTTCCGGTTCGGGTCGTCGTTGCCGTAGTAGGACTGCCGGGCGTTCCGACGCAGGCCGGCGGGGTTGACGACGGGCACGGCGACGACGGCGCCCGAAATCCGCTCGGGGAGGTCCTCGCGCATGGTGTCCTGCGTGACCGCGACCCCGGTGGCCTCGTCGCCGTGGACGCCGCCGGTGATCCAGAGCGTCGGGCCGTCTTCCTCGCCGTTGGCGACGATGACGGGCAGTCGTTCGGGGACGCCCGTCGGGAGGTCGGTGAGTTCGAGGTGGCCGCGGGCCAGTTCGCCGGGTGCCGCAGTCGCGGTGCCGATATCCATGCCCGAGGCTGTGGCGGGGCGGGGGAAGAAGCTACGGCTCTGGCGGCGGTTGCCGGGAGTCCCGATCAGACCAACACGCGCTGCAGGCTCACGACCTCGCCCGATTCGGCGTCGGGGTCGCCGACGAGCGTCCCGAGACAGACCGCGCTACCGTCGGGCGTGTAACACGCCAGCAGGTCGTCGTCGCCCGGTGAGAGCGCGGCGGCTGCGTCGTCCACCTCTATCACGCCCGGCGCGTAAACGGGCGCACCCTGCGCGACTTCTACGGCGGCGCTCGGGGCAATCGTGACCGACGGGAGGTGCTCCATCGCGCGCTCGGCGGGCGCGACGATCTCCCGGAGGTACTCCTCGAACTGATCCTCGCGTGCCCACGCGAGGCCGTCCGCGAGATCGTGGAGGGTGACGAGGTCGGTGTCGTCGAACGGGTCGGTGGCGATCCGGCGGAGGTGGCCCATGTGCCCGCCGGTGCCGAGCGCCAGCCCGATGTCGTGACAGAGCTTGCGGATGTAGGTGCCGCTCTCACAGCGGATCCGGAGCAGCGCCTGCCGGTCTTTCAGTTCCAGCATATCGAGTTCGTAGACCTCGCGGGAGCGCAGCCGGCGGGAGACGGCGCTCTTGCGCGGGGGCTTCTGATACACGTCGGCCTCGAACTCCGCGATAGTCGCCTCCGTGTCGGTCGGCGGCAGCCCGTGGATCTCCAGCACCGAGATGTACTCCTTGGCACCTTCGAGGAACACCGGCGCGAGCCGGGTGGCGTCGCCGAGCATCGTCGGCAGACAGCCGGTGACTTTCGGGTCGAGCGTGCCCGCGTGGGCCGCCCGGTCGACGCCGACGAGGTCCCGGACCCACGCCGCGACCTGGTGGGCCGAGGGGCCGGCGGGCTTGTCGAGGTTGACGACGCCGAAGTTCAGCAGGGCGTCGAGGGAACGCTCGCCCGGGGGGTCGCGGAGTGGGTCGCTCACGGTCAGAAGTCGTAGCGGACGCCCTCGACGGGCTGTTTCCCCTCGTCGTGGTCGGGGTCGTAGCGCTCGACGGCCTGCGTCAACAGGTCCGGGACGGTCATCTCGCCCCACCGGGCGGTGTTGAACGCGGCGTCGTAGATGGTGAGGTCCTCGATGTCGATATCGTAGAGTTCCAGATAGCGCTTGGCCTCGCTGCGTTCGCGGCGCTCGGTGGCCGATCGGGCCTCCTCGACGGTCTTGTCCTCGCGGCTGGCGATGCGCTCGGCGCGCACGTCCAGCGGGGCGTCGAGCCAGAACCGCAGGTCCGCGTTCTCGGCCGCGAGCCAGCCCGCGAGCCGTGACTCGAGCAGCACGTCGTCGCGCTCGGCGGCGATGGTCCGCAGTCGCCGGTCGAGGTCCTTGTCGATCTGCTCTTCCTCCTCGGCGAGTTCGTTGAACTCGACGGGGGTGTAGCCCCGCTCGTCGGCCAGTTCACGGAAGATATCGCCGCCGCTGATGTACTCCAGGTCGAATCGCTCCGCCAGCAGTTCCGCGTTCGTGCTCTTCCCGCTGCCCGGCGGGCCGGAGACGGTGAGTAACATAGCGCTACTCGCGTGTAGAGGGGGAAAATCGTTGCCGTTCGCGGTCGGGAGCGGCAGTGGCTGCACGGCGAGCGGGGGCGGCAGGTGGCAGCGGGCGGCCGGTCCAGCACGTCGCCAGCGCTTTGGCCGCCCCGGTCCACCGGCGAGCATGAACGTTCCCGACTCCGTCTCCGCCGCCCTCGCCGACCGCGACGTCGCCGGCCGGGTCTGTCTCGAAGCCGGCGCTGGCGTCGGCAACGCCACCGCGGGCCTGCTTTCCGCCGGCGCCGAGCACGTCTACGCCGTCACCGACCGCGCCGACCACGCCGACGGCGTCCGCGAGCGGTTCCCCGACGAGGACCGCCTCGAACTGATCGAGGCCGACCTCCGGGAACTGGCGCTGCCCGACGACAGCGTCGACGTGATCACCGCCCACGCGCTGTTCAACGTCCTGCCCAACGACGCCGCGGCGCCGATCGCCGCCGAACTCAGCCGAGTCGCCGCCCCCGGCGCGACGCTGGTCGTCGACGACTACGACCCGATGCCACCCGACTCGCCGGTCCGGCAGCTGTTCGCCGTCGAGAACGCCGCCGCCGAACTCGCGAACGCCCGGGCCGCGCTGACGTTCTACCCCGACGACGGCCTGCGGCGCCTCTTCGGCGGCCACGGCTGGGAGCACGACCGCACCACGTCGATCCTCGAACCGGTGCCGTGGAGCGAGGGGCACCTCACGGCCCACACCGCGGAGGTTCGGGGCTACGCGGGGTCGCTGCCGGACCCGATCGGGAAGCCGCTCGTGAACGAGGCCGAACGGCTGGCGAAGGCGACCAAGCGCAGCGACGAGGGCCGGATGTACAGCGTGGCGATGACGCTGCCGGAGTAGGACGCTTCGACGGGTGAGGTGTACCGGCTTTTTGACCACGGGGGCGCTATCCCGGGCTAATGAGCACCGACCGGAAGCAGTCCGGCTTCAAGCAGCGAACCCGGGTCGACGACGCGCTCGCGGCGCTCCGCGACGCCGTCGACCCCCACGGCCGCGCCGAGGAGGTCCCGCTGGCCGACGCAGACGGCCGCACGCTCGCGGCGACGGTGGCGTCGCCCGCGGACGTCCCCTCCGCCCCGCGGGCGGCGATGGACGGCTACGCGGTCCGGGCCGAGGACACCTTCGGCGCCGCCGACCGCTCGCCGGAAGTCCTGCGCGCCGTCGACGCGGAACCGACCGAGGGCACCGTGGGCCACGGCGAGGCCCTGCGGGTCCACACCGGCAGCGCGCTCCCCGAGGGCGCCGACGCCGTGGTGATGATCGAACAGGCCGAGGCCATCGCCGACGAGGTCGAGGTGTTCGGCGCCGTCGCCGAGGGCGAGAACGTCGCCGACGCCGGCGAGGACGTGAGCGAGGGGCAGCACCTCTACGACCCCGGCCACGTGCTTCGACCCTCCGACCTCGGCCTCCTGAAGTCCGTCGGACTCACCGAGGTTCCCGTCTTCGAGCGACCCCAGGTGACGGTGATCCCGACCGGCGACGAACTGGTCCAGGCCGACCCCGGCCCCGGCGAGACAATCGAGACCAACGGCCTCACCGTCGCGCGGTTCGTCGAGCGTTGGGGCGGCGAGGCGACCGAACTCGCGCCCGTCGAGGACGACGAGACGGCGCTGGAAGAGGCGATCCGCTCGGGTCTCGACGGCGACCTCGTGGTCACCTCCGGCGGCTCCTCGGTCGGGCAGCGTGACCTGCTGCCCGAGGTGCTCGAAGAGCTCGGCGAGATCGTCGTCCACGGCGTCGCGCTCAAGCCGGGCCACCCGTTCGGCTTCGCGGTCGTCGAGGACACCCCCGTCCTGATGCTGCCGGGCTACCCGGTGGCGACCATCGTCAACGCCGTGCAGTTCCTCCGGCCCACGGTCAAGCGCTTGACCGACGCGCCGGTACCGCCACACCCGACGACGGAGGCGCGGCTGGAGCGCAAGATCGCCAGCGAGCCCGGGATCCGGACGTTCGCCCGCGTGCGGCTGGAGCACCACGAGGGCGACCCCGTGCCGACGGCGACGCCGACCCGCGTCTCCGGGTCGGGCGTGCTGTCGAGCGTCGCGCTCGCCGACGGCTGGGTCGTCGTTCCGGAGGCCTCGGAGGGGATCGATGGCGACGAGATCGTCGCGGTGCAGCACTGGGAGGGCGACCGATGAGCGACCGGAAGGAGTTCCGCGACCTCGCCGAGCCCGCCGAGGCCCACGAGGCCATCGCCTCGCTGGATCTCGAACCCGAACCGGAGACCGTCGAACTGGCCGAGGCGCGCGGCCGGATCCTCGCCGAGCGCGTCGACGCCGACCTCGACGTGCCGGGCTTCGACCGCGCGTCGATGGACGGCTACGCGCTCCGGGCGAGTGACACCTTCGGCGCCGACGAGGCCGACCCGGCGATCCTCGAACTGGTCGGGGAGGTCCACGCCGGCAGCGAGCCGGACGTGTTCGTCGGCGAGGGCGAGTGCGCCGAAATCTCGACGGGCGCGGTGCTGCCCGACGGCGCCGACGCCGTCGTGATGGTCGAGAAGACCGCCGAGGCCGGCAGCGAGGGGGAAGCGATCGAGATCCGCACCTCCGTCGCCCCCGGCAACAGCGTGATGCCCGCCGGCGCCGACATCGCGGCCGGCCAGCGCGCGTTGGGGCCGGGAACCGAACTGACTTCCCGCGAGATCGGTCTGCTCTCGGCGCTCGGGCGGGACGAGATCGAAGTCCGCGGCCAGCCCACCGTGGGGATCGTCTCGACCGGCGACGAACTGGTTCGGCCCGGCGAGGAACTCCACAGCGACGCCGGCCAGATCTACGACGTGAACAGCTACACCATCGCCGCTGGCGTCGAAGAGGCGGGCGGCGAGGCGAAGCTCTACCCCCACGCCGGCGACGACATGGCCGTGATGGAGGAGGCACTGACGACCGCCGCCGAGGAGTGCGATCTGGTGCTCTCTTCGGGGTCGACGTCGGCGTCGGCCGTCGACGTGGTCTACCGCGTGATCGAGGAGCGCGGCGAACTGCTGCTCCACGGCGTCTCCGTGAAGCCGGGCAAGCCGATGCTCGTCGGCCGGCTGGAGGAAAGCGCCTACGTCGGCCTGCCGGGCTACCCCGTCTCGGCGCTCACCATCTTCCGGACGTTCGTCGCACCGGCGATCCGCCGGGCGGCCGGCGTGCCCGAGCCCCGAACCGCGACCGTTGAAGGAACCCTCGCGGCCGAGGAGCGCTACACCGAGGGTCGCACCCGGATGATGCCGGTCGGGCTGGTCGAGAACGAGGCCGGCGAGACGCTGGTCTACCCCGTCGACAAGGGCTCGGGCGCGACCACGAGCCTCGTGGAAGCCGACGGCGTCGTCGAGGTCGACGCCGACACCGAGTACCTCGCTGCGGGCGAGACGGTCACGGTCACGCTGTTCTCCCCGAGCGTCCGCACCCCCGCGGTGCTCGCGTTCGGCGAGGACGACCCCGCGTTCTCGCGGCTGCTCGACCGCCTCCCGTCGAGTCGGTTCCTCGCCGTCGGCTCCCGTGAGGGCCTGCGGCGACTGCGTGACGGCCTGCCAGACGCCGCCGTCGTCGCCGGCCCGGTCCGGCGCGAGGTGGAGTCGGTCGGCCTCGGCTCATGGGAGCGCGAGTGGGGGCTGATCGTCCCCGACGGCAACCCCGAGGGCGTCGACGGCTTCGGCTCGCTCGCCGACGCTGACCTGCGGTTCGTGAACCTCGATACGGCCACGGGGCTGCGGGCCAGCGCCGACGCCGAACTGGATCGACTCGCGGCGGCCCGCGATACGGACGCCGCGGCCCTGCAGGACGCCATCGACGGCTACGAGTTCACGCTGAAGGCCCACGAGAGCCCCGCACGGCGGGTTCTCGACGGGAAGGCCGACGCCGGGTTGGGGCTGCGCGCGACCGCCGAGAAACTCGGGCTCGGCTTCGTCCCGGTCGACACCCAGACCGTTCGGGTCCGGGCCAACCCCGAGCGCGTCGAGAAGCAGGGAGTCCAAGACCTGAAAGCCGCACTCGCCGGGATCGACGAGCTGTTCGCCGACCTGCCGGGGTTCAGCGACTCGTGACCGTGCCCTCACGCCGACGGACACTCCGGCTCGGTGGCGGCGGGCTGCTCTCCGGCGTGCTGGGGCTGCTCGCCGGTTGCTCGGCGCCCGGCAGCGGCGGCACGGCGACGCCGGCTGGTGAGCGGATCCTCGCGCTCGGGGACTCCTACACCGTCGGGACGAGCGTGGCAAACGAGGACCGCTGGGTGAACGAACTGGTCGAGAAGCGTCGCGAGGCGGGACACACCGTCGCCGACCCGCGCGTGATCGCCGAGAACGGCTGGACGACGGGGGACCTGAACGAGGCGATCGATAAGGCCGAATCCGGGGTCGGCCTCGCCGACGAGTACGACCTCGTCACCCTCCTGATCGGCGCGAACAACTGCTTCCAGAGCCAGCCGCCCGGTGAGTTCGGGCCGAAGTTCGCCGACACGCTTGAGCGAGCGGTCGGGTTCGCCCCGTCGGCCGACAGCGTCGTCGTGATCACCGTGCCCGACTACACGCTCACCCCGGTGGGCCAGCAGAACCAGCCGGGCGAGCACGGGAGCCGGCTGACGGCGTACAACGACATCATCGAGCGGGAAGCCGAGGCCGCGGGAGCCCGGCTCGTCGACGTGGTGCCGCCGTCGAAGGAAGTCGTCGGGAGCCCGGAACTGATCGCCGAGGACGACCTCCACCCGGCGGCCGAGCAGTACGACCTGTGGCTGGAGCTGATCTACCCGGTCGCGGCGGCGGCGCTCGACGCTTAGCCGCCGAGGACGGCGTCGTCGAGGTCGGTGAACCGTTCGACGCGGTGGTCGGCGAGCACGCACTGCCCGCGATTGTCGTGGCCGTGGCGCTCGACGTGGACCGCGTCGAGGCCGGCGTTCCACGCCGCGCCAACGTCGCTGGGGCCGTCGCCGGCCAGCACGCCCGATCCTGCTTTTCCGACGCCGAGTTCGTTCATCGTGTGGCGGACCGGCTCGGGGTCGGGCTTCCAGCCGAGGTCGTCCGAGCAGGTCACGAACGCGTCGAAGCGCGATCGGAGGCCGAGGTCGTCGACGACGCGGTCGGCGAGGAACGGCGCACAGTGGGTGACGACGCCGACCGGGACGCCAGCCTGGTCGAGGTCATCGAGGAGGGCAGCGGCGTCGTCGTGGATGTACGTCGCCTCGGCGCGGGCGCCGGGGTCCTCGGCCTCGTGGAGGGCGGGCCAGAAGGTACCCGGGTCGAGCCCCATCGCCGCCAGTTTCTCGCTACGGGGGCCGCCGAGGCCGTGCCAGAGGGTCTCGACCTCCTGGTCGGTGAACGACCGGCCCAGCCGGTCGCCGACGGCCTCGAAGACCTCGTAGCGGTAGCGCGGCTCCACGTCGACGACCGTACCGTCGAGGTCGAGGAGCCAGAAGTCGTACATGGACGGGAAGTAGCGGGTTCGCGGGTAAGTGCTTTGCTCCGCTCAGACCGCATCCGCATCGACGACGTGGACCGAGGAGCCGAGGTACTGGTGGAGCACCTGATCGGTGCTGTCGGCGTTGAACCGCGAGAGGTCCCGACCGATCTCCTCGCGGAGCGCGTCGAGGTAGGCCTCGTCGGCTCGAAGCTCCGAGAACGAAAGCGAGACCACCTCGACGCCGAGCCACTCGCTCACGCGCTCCCGGAGCGGCGCCTCGTCGCCGATATCGCCGTGCCAGAGCCGGTCCCGGAAGAACAGCCAGTCGATGCGCTCGGGGCCGGGTTCGACACCGGGCGGCGGCGCGAACAGTCGGAGCGTGGTCTCGAAGCGGTCCGGATCGAGGGAGGTTCCGCCGGCAGGGACTCGGAACACCGCCGAGAACGTGTACGCGGCCTTCATCGGCGCCCCGCCGGGGGTCGACGGCGCCGGGTCATCAGTACGCGTCGTTACAGAGCGCGGCGAGTCGGAGGTCCTTCTCGGTGATCCCGCCGGCGTCGTGGGTGGTGAAGCGGACCTCCACCTCGTCGTAACGCAGGACGATCTCGGGGTGGTGGAACTCCTCCTCGGCGATCTCGGCCACGTCGGTGCCGAAGCTGACGCCGCTGAGGTAGTCGTCGAACCCGTACACTCGCACGATCTCGTCGCCGTCCTGCTCCCAGCCGTCCGGGAGCCGGCCGTCGAGTTCGTCCTCGTCGAGTAGTTCGGCCATAGCGGGGTAATAGGGGCCGGAACACCAAAAAGCTCGGTCGGGACGGGGCGTTACTCCCCGGCGGCTTCGTCGACGGCGCCGGGGGCGCCCTCGGCGTCGCTGGCGTCGAACGTCGGGTCGAACAGCTCCATCGCGGTCCGAATGGTCGTCCAGTCGTCCTCGCCGGCGGCCTCACGGAGGCTCCGGGTCGGGGGAGCGAGCAGGTGTGAGACAAGCGAGTCGGCGAGCGCCTCGACGGTCTCGCGCTGGTCCTCGTTCAGGTCGCCCTGCGCGTCGAGTTTGGTGAGCGCGCGGTCGAGTTCGCGGCCCTTCATCCGTTCGGCGCCCTCGTACATGCCGCGGATCGCCTCGTCGGCGCGGGCGCGCTTGAACGAGGAGAGCAGGCGTTCGTGTTCGGCGTCGATCATCGCCTCGACCTGTCGGGCCTCGGCGCGTCGGCGCTCGTGGGCGGCGTCGGTGACGGCTTCGAGGTCGTCGATGTCGTGGACGACGACGCCGTCGATGTCGGCGGCTTCGGGGTCGATGTCGCGGGGGCGGGCGATGTCGACACAGACGGTGTCGGCGCCGCGGAGTTCGGCGGCGTCGAGCACCGGGTCCGGGGAGCCGGTGGCGGCGACGACAACCGTCGCCTCGTGGGCGGCGTCGGCGGCCGCCTCCAGCCCGACCGCGTCGGCGTCGACGCTCACGTCCTGTGCGACGTGTTCGGCGTTGGGAACGGTTCGGTTGGCGACGATCAGGCGCTCGACGCCGGCGCCGGCGAGCGCACGGGCGGCGAGGGTGCCCATCTCACCGGCGCCCAACACGAGCGCCGTGGCCTCGTCGAGGTCCGCTTCCCGTGCGGCGAGTTCGACCGCGGCCGACCCCATCGAAACGGTTCCCTCGTTGATGGCAGTCTCGGTCCGGGCGCGTTCGCCGACGTGGACGGCCTTCAGCAGCGCTTCCTCCAGTACCGGACCGAGCGTCCCGTCCTCGCGGGCGCGCTCGATGGCGTCCTTGACCTGCCCGATGATCTGGTCTTCCCCGAGAACGAGCGACTCCAGTCCGGAGGCGACGCGCATCAGGTGGCGGATGGCCCCCTCGTGGTCGAGGCGGGTCACCGCGCCCTCGCGGACCTCCGGGGCGAAGTCGGACAGCGCCGCCGCGCCGTCTGCGGCCGTGTCGGTGACGACGTACGCCTCCGCACGGTTGCAGGTGGCGAGTACGACGCTCTCGGCGACGCCGTCGCGGGCGGCCAGTCGGGTTGCGGCCGCACTCGCGTCGGCTGGCGCCGCCGACTCCACCTCCTCGACGGTGGCGAGCGTGTGGGAGACACTCACCCCAGTGATCACTCCAGTCACGGGACTCTCTCGGCGAAGGTAACCCGGGCCCGGGGTAAAAGCTTCCGAATACGGCGAGGGAGCGCGTTTCAGGGGACGAGGGTGACTCGGTCGACGTCGTCGAGCGCCGCGAGGTCGTCGGCGAGGTCCTCCTGCTCGACGCCGGCCTCGTAGTAGAACACCAGATCGAACGTCCCCGAGCGCAGGAGCTGTTGACACTCCCAGACGAAGGCGTCGTCGGCGAGGGCCTTCCCCTGGAACTGGTTGGAGGCGAACTCGTCGGTGTCGTTGCCGGCGTAGATGTAGCTCTCCCCTTTGTCGGCGTGGTCGGCGATCACGTCGTTGATCGCCACGGTGAGTTCGTGCATCTCCAGGTCCTGCTCACCGCCGAGGTCGGTGTGGACGATACAGCCGACGAGTTCGATGTCGCCGGGTTCGAGCAGTCGCTTCGCCCGCTGATAGAGGTCGTCGTCGACGGCGTCGGCCATGCGCGACGTGTGGGCGGCGGCGATTTACGGGTGGCGGTTTGCGAACGGGAACGCGGCGACGGCCGGCCGTGGTGGCGGAACGACAGCGCGGCAACGGCCGGCCGCGGTGGCAGAACGGCAGCGCGGCGACGGCCGGCGGCGCTGGCGGAACGGCAATGGGCCACCGGCCGCCCCCGATGTCGGAACGTCACCGCTGGGCCACGCGAAAGGGCTATCCGGCCGCCGCCGGAACTACGAGTGATGCGAACCCGGTACGTGATCGCGGCGCTCCTCCTGATCCCGCTGGCCGACGCCATCCTGCTGGTGTTCGTCGCGGGAGAGATCGGTCCGGTGCCGACAGTGCTGTTGGTGGTGTTGACCGGCCTGATCGGGATGCTCCTCGTGCGCGCCGAGGGCCGACACACGCTCGCTCGGATACAGGAGAAGGCCGCCCGCGGTGAGCCGCCGACGAACGAACTGCTCGACGGCGCGCTGTTGATCGCGGCCGGCGCGTTCCTGCTCACCCCCGGCGTCGTGACCGACGCGATCGGCTTCCTGCTGGCGATCCCGCCGACGCGTTACCCGATCCGGTCGGTGCTCAAGCGCTACGTCGTGATCCCGCAACTCGACAAGCAGACCAACGGCTTCGTCACCGGCGGCGTCTGGACGAGCGGCTTCCCGGACGGCGACGGCGGCGTCGGCGACGCGAACGGCAACCCCTTCGGCGGGAACGACGACCCGTTCGACGGCGGCGAGTCCGATCCGTTCGGCGCCGGGAGCGACGACGAGGCGGCCGACGACGTGTACGACGTCGGCCCGGACGACTACCGGACCAAAGACGAGTAGAGAACCGGCCGCGGGCACCGGGATAGCGAAGAGAAAGCCTTAACAGATGCGCCAGCCAACGAAGGAATGCGCTCACCTGGGCCAATAGCTCAGTTAGGTTGAGCGCTCGGCTGATAACCGGGAGGTCCGCGGTTCAAATCCGCGTTGGCCCATCCAATTCACGCGAATTGGGCTGACTCCCCAGCCACCTAACTTCGGTCGCTAACTCCCGAGAGCGTTCTCTCGCGATCGTTCAGCGTCGCGTGCTACCGTACCTCTACCGTCCGGTCCTCGCGGATCGGCGCGAGCGGGAGTTCCGGGAAGCTCACTTCGACGACGAACCGGAGTTCGTCGGCGTCGGCGCCGAAGACGGGCGCCGGAACGGTCTCTTCGTCACCCAGATACGCCGTCGTCTCGGTCATCTCGGTGCCGTTGACCGTCACGCGAACCCCCGCACGGGCGCCGCCGCCGGCGTTGCGGACCGTCAGTTCACACATCTCGTTCTCCCCCATGGCGATGGTCTCGGGGAAGTCGCCCCAGTCGACGGAGAGCAGCGGGAGGTCCCGCGCGGCGTCGACGACCCGCTCGGCGACGCTCGCGGAGAGTCCCGCGTTCGTCAGCGCGTTCGCGCCGACGTCGACCACCCGTGTCGGCGAGGTGAAGCCGGCACCGGCGAGGGTTTCGGCGCGGCCGGCGCCGACGCCCTCGATGGCGGTCAGGCCCACCGCCTCGCGGGGGACGCCGTGTTCGACGCGCGCCTCCATCCGGCGGACGAGGTTCGCGGCTCGGGGGCCCGCGAAGGCAGCGGCGAACTCCCGCAGCGCGGCGAGCAGGCGCAGCGCGTTCTGGCGGATGATCCACGCGTCCGAGCGGAGTTCACTCGGCGTGCGGCCGTCGGTGGCGGCGTGGAGAATGGCGAGCACCTTGCGGTTGCCGTCCTCCAGGTTCGTGTCGACGCCGGCGCCGTCGAGGGCGCGGTCGATGGCGTCGGTCTCCGACTGGCGGGCGGAGACGGAGTCGAACTCGCCGGCGGCGGCGACGGCTTCGAGCACGTCGTCGCCGGTCAGCCGGTCGCGCTCGCAGGTGTCGCGGAAGCCCTCGGCGGTGTCCAGCCGGAGGTAGTAGTTCGAGGCCAGCCGGCCGAGCGTCGTCGCCTCGACGCCGAGGTCCTCGTCGGTCTCGACGAAGCCGGAGTCGACGAGGCTTTCGACGGTCCCGCGCACGCGCTCGCGAAGGTGTTCGAAGTCGTACTCGTCGGGTTTCGACTGTGCGCGGACGTAGTAGAACGTCGTCTCGACCCACGACATCACGTCGTCGAGCCCCTGGATCGTCCCCATCGCCACCTCGGCGTTGAGGTGGGTCTCGATCTCGTCGGCGAGCGTCGACTCGATCTCTTTCCCCTCCCGGAGCAGGCGGCGGTACTTGTCGGCCTCCTCGGCGTCACAGACGACCCAGCCGTAGCCCACGTCGTCGTAACCCGGCCGGCCCGCCCGGCCGAGCATCTGGAGCACGTCCAGCGGCGAGATGTCGACCTCGCCCTCGAGCGGATCGTGGTACTTCGTGTCGCGGATCACCACACAGCGGGCGGGGAGGTTCACCCCCCACGCGAGCGTGGAGGTCGAAAAGAGGAGTTGGATCTTCCCCTCCTTGAACCACTGCTCGACGAGGTCCTTGTCGTTCCGGGAGAGGCCGGCGTGGTGGAAGGCGACGCCGTCGACGACCGAGCGCCGCAGCGTCTCGTTCTCGACCTCCTTGGCGGCGGTGTGGAAGTCGTACTCGCCGCGAGAGCCCATGTCGATGTCCCACTCGGTGGTCTCGTCGCGGGCCTTCTCGGCGGCGCGGACGGTGTCCTGTCTGGAGGAGACGAACACGAGCGACTGGCCCTCCTCGCTGATGTGGGGTTTCGCGAGGTCGAGGGCGCGGTAGAGCCGTCGGTACTTGTCGGCGAAGGAGTTCTCGCCGTGGCGGTAGGTCTTGACGCCGGTTTCGAGGTCGACCGGGCGGTACTCGTCGCCGAAGGCGAACGTGTTCTCCGGCGGGGCGTCGAGCCACTCGGCCACGTCGCCGACGTTGGGCATCGTCGCCGAGAGGGCGACGATCCGGGGGGCACAGAGTCGGCGGAGCCGCGAGACGGTCACTTCGAGCACCGAGCCGCGCTTCTCGGAGTCGAGCAGGTGGACCTCGTCGATGACGACGCAGTCGACGTCCGTGATGAAGCCGTAGCGGGCCGACT
Organism: Halolamina litorea; assembly: GCF_026616205.1. Classification (NCBI taxonomy): domain Archaea; kingdom Methanobacteriati; phylum Methanobacteriota; class Halobacteria; order Halobacteriales; family Haloferacaceae; genus Halolamina; species Halolamina litorea. The sequence continues at coordinate 106,415 of NZ_JANHGR010000002.1, read as the reverse complement.
CGTGTTTCCGGGTGGCTGAGTCGGTCTTCTCGGGGGTCATCACGAGGATGTCCGCCCGTTCGGCCCGGCGGGGGTCGAGGTCGCGCTCGCCGGTGACGACGTACACCGAGTAGCCCAGTTCCTCGAACCGGTCCCACTCGGCCTCCTTCTCGTTGGTCAGCGCCCGCATCGGCGCGATGAACAGCGCCGTGCCGTCCTCCCGGAGCGCCTTACAGATGGCCAACTCCGCGAGGGCGGTCTTACCGGAGGCGGTCGGCGCGCTGGCGACGACGTTCTCGTCGGTGTCGAGCAGTGCGGGCAGCGCCTCCCGCTGCATGGCGTTGAACGACTCGAAGGCGAACGCCCCGGCGAACTCGGGGACGACGTCGGCGACGCGGGCCGTGGCGTCGGAGCGCTGAGACACGACCCCAACCGGGGGGGCCACGGAGAAAGAGGTTTCCTTCGCCTACGCGCGCGCCTGTTGGGTGGCCTCGCCGGGCTTGACCGGCTTCTCGGTCAGGCTTCCCTCGGGGAGCCGGTTCCGGAGCTTTTCGCGGCCCTGCTTCGGGCTGTAGTCCTTACCGCGGTAGTGTCTGAGCGCGGTCAGGGGGTTGATCGCCGAGTACTCCCAGTGGGCGAAGCAGTCGGTCCCGCCTGTGTCGCGCTCGAAGGTCATCACGTGGAGCTGTTTGGTGGCGAACAGGCTCTCCCGGTACACCCACGACCCCGCCTCCTCGCGGCCGTCCGGGAGCGTCTTGTACGCCGAGAGGGGGTTCCGTCGGAAGCCGTGTTCGTAGAGGAACGACTCGGCGTCCTCGGCGCTCATGTCGAGGGTGCCGGCGTACTCGTGGTAGCCGACGGTGTAGGCGGCGTAGCCGATGTTCAGGGCGCGGCCGGCCCTGTCGAGCAGCGGGATAGCCGTCCCGCGGACGAACTCCCAGAACTCCGTCTCCGGGCCGCGACGGCCCTTCTCGGCCTGATAGAGGGTGATCAGCAGGAACGTGCCGGCGACGACCGGCGCGGCGTACCGAACGGGGTTGTTCGTGACCGTGGAGACGATGTGCTCGAACATGGTGCGCGTTGGCATCCACGGCACACGAGAGAGCAATAAAGCTGACACCGGGGTAGCGGCCCGCTCACGCTAATCCGCGGCCGTCGCGGTATCGGCGGCGCGGCGCATCAGCCCGTCGCTCGTCGCGTAGCGGAAGTACGCCGCCAGCCCCAGCGCGGCGACGACGTTCGAGCCGGTGACCGCCCAGAACACCGTCACCATCGGGTCGCTTCCGAGGCCGATCCCCGGCGCGACCGAGACGCCGAAGGCACCGATGGCGACGCCCGCCGGCAGTGCCAGCACCGCGACGGGGAGGCGGATGCCCCAGTACTTCACGAGGTCGACGATCAGGCTGGTCTTGGTTCGGCGGGCGCCGTTGAGCCCCGCGAGCAGCATGTACGTCGCGCCGATGGCGGGGTAGCCGTACGCGAGGATCTCGAGGTAGCGAACCGAGAGTTCGGCCCCCCGAGCCGAAAGGTCCGGGACGAACACCGCGGCGAGGAACTCGGGGACGAGGAACTGGACGGCGCCGACGACGGCGAGGGCGCCAGCGGCGAGGGCGACGCCGATCCACGTCGCCCGGCGGGCGCGGTCGGGTCGGTCGGCTCCGAGGTTCTGGCCGACGACGCTCTGGCCGGCCTGCTGGAGACCCGTGGCGGGGACGAACGCGATCGTGGCGATGCGGGCACCGACGGTGTAGGCCGCCAGCCCCGCGGCGCCGCCGACGACCGTGACGATGGCGACGACGACCAGTCGGACCGACTGGGCCGCCAGCCGCTGGCCCCCCGCCGGGAGGCCGATATCCACCATCTCGCGGAACTCGTCGAGGTCGACCCCGAAGTCCGAGAGCGACAGCGAGATCGAGCCGTGATCGCCGGCCAGCCAGTAGAGCCCGAGCACCATCGACATCGTGTAGCCGAGCACCGTCGCGAGCGCGGCCCCGGCGACGCCGAGTTCGGGGAAGACCCAGACCCCGAAGATGAGCAGCGGATCGAGCACGAGGTTGCCGGCGATGGCCAGGAAGTTCAGGTACATCGCCGTCTTCGAGTCGCCGGCACCGACGAACCCCATCTCGACGGTGTCGCTGACGGAGACAAACGGGAACAGCAGGAGGTACGTAGAGAGGTAGGCCGCGGCCTGTGGCGCCACATCCGGCCCGGCACCGAGCAGGCGAACGATCGGCCCGGCGTTGGGCGCGATCAGCAGGGTGAGTGCGAGCCCGGCGACAAGCGCCAGACAGGCGCCGTGGAACACCGCCTTCCGGGCGCCGGCGTCGTCGTCGCCGCCGACGCGCTGGGAGACGAGCACTTGGGTCCCGACCATCGCCGCCATCAGCGGGACGTAGAGGAGTCCCATCACGGGCTGGTTCAAACCCACGGCGCCGACCGCCCCGTCGCCGAGCCGGCCGAGCCAGAACACGTCGGCGGCGGAGTTGGCGACCTGAACGAGGTTCTGAGCGACCAACGGCGCCGCGAGCAGCACCAGCGCGCGGGGGATCGACCCCTCCGTGAGGTCGCCGGGATCGAGGTCGGTCATCCTGTATCGTACGCACATTACTGAGAGGGAACAAATACTCGTCGGTACGGTAACAAGCCGCGCGTCCGGTGTAACGAACCGCACGCTTTTCACCGGCCCCGCCCCACTCCGAGCCATGAGCAGCCGCAGGCGGAAACCCGACTGGCTGAAGAGCCAGCCGCCGACGGGGCAGCGATTCGCCGACATCAAGCAGACGCTGCGCGACCGGGACCTCCACACCGTCTGTGAGGAGGCGAACTGCCCGAACATGGGCGAGTGCTGGTCGGGCCGCGACGGCCCCGGCACCGGCCCGGGGACGGCGACGTTCATGCTGATGGGCGAGCGCTGTTCCCGGGGATGTAACTTCTGTGACGTGGCCACCGGCGGGATGGACGCGCTCGACCCCGACGAACCCGCGAACGTCGCCGAGGCCGTCGGCGAGATCGGTCTCGACTACGTCGTCCTGACCTCCGTCGACCGCGACGACCTCGAGGACGGCGGCGCCGCCCACTTCGCCGAGACGATCCGGGAGTGCAAGCAGCGAAACCCCGGGACGCTCGTGGAAGTCCTGATCCCCGACTTCGGCGGCGACGAGGACGCCGTCCGGCAGATCATCGACGCCGAACCCGACGTGATCGCCCACAACGTCGAGACCGTCGAGCGCCTCCAGTGGCCGGTTCGGGATCGCCGTGCGAACTACGAACAGACCCTCGACGTGCTCGAACAGGTCGACCGCGAGTCCGACATCTACACCAAGACCAGCCTGATGCTCGGCCTCGGCGAGTACGACCACGAGATCTACCGGACCGTCTCGGACCTCCGGCAGGTCGGCGTCGACATCGTCACCTTCGGCCAGTACCTCCAGCCCTCCCGCTCGCACCTCGACGTGTTCGAGTACGTCCACCCGGACGCCTTCGAGACGTGGCGCCGGGTCGCCGAGGAGGAACTGGGCTTCCTCTACTGTGCCTCGGGCCCGATGGTCCGCTCGTCCTACAAGGCCGGCGAGCTGTTCGTCGACGCCCTCGTCCGGGACGGCAAGAGCCCGGAGCAGGCCCGGGACGAAGCCCGCGCCGCGGCGGGCGATTAGTCGGCCCGGGCGGGGCGGACCGCGCCCGTCGAGGCGGACGCACCTTCGAAGTGTGCTGACCCCGAGCGCGTCGACCGCCGGAAAGAAACCTTCCCGAACGTTCGTCCAATTCCGTTCGGCTCACCGATAGATGAGCAGTGGAACGCCGGAATTTGACGCACCTAATTCGATATTCTGAGAATATCGGCGTCGTTCTCGAAAGAACACAAGCGAGCGTGCAAGATTTCTGCCCATAGTAAACCTTTTACGAAAGCACTATACCGGCGGCGGCGGAAAACCCGACCTATGGAGCGGAGGACAAAGCCGTGAGCACGATAGAACGCGACCCCGAGAACCGGGTACAGGTGCTCGACGAGGACGGCAACGTCGTCGGCGACGTGCCGGACCTCGACGAGGAGACGCTGCGTTCGATCTACCGGGACATGAAGCTCTCCCGGCACTTCGACGAGCGGGCGGTCAGCCTCCAGCGACAGGGGCGGATGGGGACGTACCCGCCGCTGTCCGGCCAGGAGGGTGCCCAGATCGGTTCGGCGTACGCGCTGGCCGACGACGACTGGATGGTGCCGTCCTACCGCGAACACGGCGCCGCCGTCGTTCGGGGCCTCCCGTTGAAGCAGACGCTGCTGTACTGGATGGGCTACGAGGCGGGCAACGACGTGCCCGAGGACGCCAACATCCTGCCGGTCGCGGTCCCGATCGCCAGCCAGATCCCCCACGCGGCGGGGCTGGCGTGGTCGTGGAAACTGCAGGGCCACGACGACCGTGCGGGTATCTGTTACTTCGGCGACGGCGCCACCAGCGAGGGTGACTTCCACGAGGGGATGAACTTCGCCGGCGTCTACGACGTGCCGATGGTTTTCTTCTGTAACAACAACCAGTGGGCGATCTCGGTTCCCCGCGAGCGACAGACGGCCGCCGAGACGCTCGCCCAGAAGGCCGAGGCCTACGGCTTCGAGGGCGTGCAGGTCGACGGGATGGACCCGCTGGCAGTGTACAAGGTCACGCAGGAAGCCTTGGAGAAGGCCCGGGACCCCGACACCGACGAACTCCGGCCGACGATGATCGAGGCGGTCCAGTACCGCTTCGGCGCCCACACGACTGCGGACGATCCGACGGTCTACCGCGACGACGAGGAGGTCGAGGAGTGGAAGGCAAAAGACCCGATCCCGCGACTCGAGGCGTACCTCCGGAACGAGGGCATCCTCGACGACGAGGAGGTCTCCGATATCGAGGCGAGCGTCGAACAGCAGGTCGACGAGGCCATCGACGCCGCCGAGAGCGAGCCCCGGCCCGAGCCCGAGGAGATGTTCGAACACGTCTACGCGGAGCTCCCGCCGGAACTGCAGGCACAGCGCGACGCGTTCCTCGACAGCGTCGACCGACACGGGAAGGACGCGTTCTTGGAAGAATGAGCGAGACACAGAACCTCACGATCGTACAGGCGGTGCGGGACGGGCTCGCGACCGAGATGGCGCTCGACGACGACGTCGTCGCGCTTGGACAGGACATCGGCGCCAACGGCGGCGTGTTCCGGGCCACGCAGGGCCTCCAGGACGAGTTCGGCGACCAGCGCGTCGTCGACACGCCGCTGGCGGAGTCGGGCATCATCGGCAGCGCCGTCGGGCTGGCGACCGGCGGCATGAAGCCGGTTCCGGAGATCCAGTTCTCCGGGTTCATGTACCCCGGTTTCGACCAGATCGTCTCCCACATGGCGCGCTACCGCACCCGGAGCCGGAGTCGCTTCTCGCTCCCGATGGTGCTACGAGCGCCCTACGGCGGCGGCATCCGCGCGCCCGAACACCACTCGGACTCCAAGGAGGCGTTCTACGCCCACGAGGCCGGCCTGAAGGTGGTCATCCCCTCGACGCCCCACGACACCAAGGGGCTGCTGATCTCGGCGATCCGGGACCCTGACCCCGTGGTCTTCCTCGAACCCAAACTCATCTACCGCGCGTTCCGCGGCGAGGTGCCCGAGGAGGACTACGAGGTCCCCATCGGCGAGGCCGCGACCCGCCGCGAGGGCGAGGACGTGTCGGTGTTCACCTACGGCGCGATGACCCGGCCGACGCTGGAAGCGGCCGAGAACCTCGCTGAGGAGGCGGGTATCGACGCCGAAGTGATCGACCTGCGGACGGTCTCGCCGCTCGACCGCGAGGCCATCGTCGAGTCGTTCAAGAAGACCGGCCGCGCCGTCGTCGTCCACGAGGCCCCCAAGTCGGGCGGCCTCGGCGGCGAGATCACCTCCCTCATCCAGGAGGAGGCCCTGATCTACCAAGAGGCGCCGGTCAAGCGCGTCACCGGGTTCGACGTGCCCGTACCGCTGTACGCGATGGAGGACTACTACCTACCCAACGCCGCCCGGGTCGAGGACGGTATCCGCGAGGCGGTGGAGTTCTAAGATGGCTGTCAAAGAGTTCAAACTCCCCGACGTTGGCGAAGGGATCGCCGAGGGCGAACTCGTCTCGTGGCTGGTGTCGGTCGGCGACACCGTGAGCGAGGGCGAGATCGTCGCCGAGGTCGAGACGGACAAGGCGCTGGTCGAGGTGCCCTCCCGCTACGACGGCACCGTGAAGGAACTGTTCGCCGAGGAGGGCCAGATGGTCCCCGTCGGCGACGTCATCATCTCGTTTGACGTCGGCGACGCCGAGGGCGGCGACGCTGCGGCCGAAGCCCCCGACACGGAGGGGGAACCCGGCGACAGCGTCGACGAGGCGAAGACCGAGACCGAGGAAGCCGCCGCCGCAGAGACCCCCGAGGGTCGCGTGTTCGCGCCGCCGGCCGCGCGCCGACTGGCCCGCGAACTCGGCGTCGACATCACCGACGTGGACGGCTCCGGCCCCGGCGGCCGGATCAGCGAGGCCGACGTGCAGGCCCACCACGACGCCGCCGAGGAGCACGACGGGACCGCCGACGAGACCCCCGTCACGCCCGGCGAGGGCGAAGCGGCGGAGTCCACGGGTGCGAGCGCCGACGCGACTGCCGGCGCCGCCCCGAGCGGGACCGCGAGCCGCGAGACGACCCTCGCGGTGCCCGCGACCCGCGCGCTCGCGAAGGACCTCGGTGTCGACATCGACGCCGTGCCGACCGAGGAGACCCGCGAGGGCGAGGCGTTCGTCACCGAGGAACGGCTGCGCGCGTTCGCCGAATCCGGCGGCGAGACAGCCGAGCCCGCTACGTCGGCGGCCGACGAGGGCGCCCGCGAGGAGACGGTCCCCTACCGCGGCGTTCGCCGAACGATCGGCGATCAGATGGCGGCCTCGAAGTACACCGCCCCGCACGTCACCCACCACGACACCGCCGAGATCGACCAGCTGGTCGAGACCCGCGAGGGGCTGAAGGAGACCGCCGAGGAGAAGGGCACGCGCCTGACCTACATGGCGTTCGTCCTGAAGGCCGTCGTGGCCGGGCTGAAGGAGTACCCGATCCTCAACTCCGAACTCGACGAGGAGGAGGAGGTCATCCGGCTGAAGAACTACTACAACATCGGCATCGCCGTGGCGACCGACGCCGGGCTGATGGTGCCGGTCGTGAAGAACGTCGACGAGAAGGGGCTCCTCGAACTGGCCGACGAGATCAGCGACCTCGCCAGTCGGGCGCGGGACCGCTCGATCAAGCCGTCGGAGATGCAGGGCGGGACGTTCACCATCACCAACTTCGGGGCGTTCGGCGGCGAGTACGCCACGCCGATCATCAACTACCCCGAAACCGCGATCATCGGGCTGGGCGCCATCGAACAGCGCCCGGTCGTCGACGACGGCGAGGTCGTGGCGGCCCACACGCTGCCGCTCTCGCTGGCCATCGACCACCGCGTGATCGACGGTGCGGAGGCCGCACAGTTCACCAACACGGTGAAGGAATACTTGGCTGAGCCGACGAAGCTACTGCTATAATGGTCGTAGGAGACGTAACGACGGGAACTGAGGTACTGGTGGTCGGCGCGGGACCGGGGGGCTACGTGGCCGCCATCCGCGCCGCCCAGAACGGGCTGGACACGACGTTGGTCGACCGCGACGCCTACGGCGGGACCTGCCTGAACTACGGCTGCATCCCCTCGAAGGCGCTCATCAGCGCCACGGACGTGGCCCACGACGCGCGCAACGCCGAGGAGATGGGCGTCTACGCCGACCCCCTGATCCGCGCCGACGAAATGCAGGAGTGGAAGGCCGGCGTCGTCGACCAACTGACGAGCGGCGTCGAGAAGCTCTGTAAGGCCAACGGCGTCAACCTGATCGAGGGCGAGGCGACGTTCGTCGACGACTCCACCGCCCGGATCGCCCACGGCGGCGAGGGGCAGGGCTCGGAGTCCATCGAGTTCGAACACGCCATCGTCGCCACGGGCTCCCGTCCGATCCAGATCCCGGGCTTCGAGTACGCCGACGACCCCGTCTGGTCGTCGCGGGACGCCCTCGACGTCGAGGAGCCACCCGAGAAACTGCTCGTGGTCGGCGCGGGCTACATCGGCATGGAGCTCTCGACGGTGTTCGCGAAGATGGGCGTCGACGTGACCGTCGTGGAGATGCTCGACGGCATCCTCCCGGGCTACGAGGACGACGTGAGCCGCGTCGTCAAGAAGCGTGCCGACGACCTCGGCATCGACTTCAACTTCGGCGAGGCCGCCAGCGAGTGGGTCGAGGACGGCGACGGCATCGTCGTGACCACCGAGGACGAGGACGGCGAGGAGTCGACCTACGACGCCGACAAGGTGCTCGTGGCGGTCGGCCGCCAGCCCGTCTCGGAGAGCCTCGACCCCGAGGCCGCCGGCGTCGAGGTCGACGAGCACGGCTTCATCGCGACCGACGATCAGGCCCGCACGAACGTCGACAACATCTACGCCGTCGGCGACGTGGCCGGCGAGCCGATGCTGGCCCACAAGGCCAGCAAGGAGGGTATCGTCGCCGCCGAAGTGATCGCCGGCGAGCCAGCGGCGCTCGACCAGCAGGCGATCCCGGCGGCCGTCTTCACGGATCCCGAGATCGCCACCGTGGGCATGACCGAAGCCGAGGCCGAGGAGGCCGGCTTCGAGCCCAAGATCGGGCAGTTCCCGTTCCGCGCCTCCGGGCGCGCGCTCTCGACTGGCGAGAGTGAGGGGTTCGTCCGGATCGTCGCCGAGCAGGAGGCCGACTTCGTGCTGGGCGCCCAGATCGTCGGCCCCGAGGCCAGCGAACTGATCGCCGAACTCACACTCGCCATCGAGATGGGCGCGACCCTGGAGGACGTCGCCTCCACGGTCCACACCCACCCGACGCTCGCCGAAGCCGTGATGGAGGCCGCCGAGAACGCGAACGACGAAGCGATCCACACGCTGAACCGGTAGTCGCCGGTACGTTTTCGGTCCGCCGGGTCACATGCCCGGTATGGCCCTCTTCGACGACGAGGACGAGCAGGACGACACGACAGACAGCGGCGGCTGGGGCGTCGACGAGAGCGCAAAGCGTTCTGGTGACGTCGACGAATCCGCTGACGCCACCGGCGACCCCGCCGTCGACGACGGCTCCGAACCGGTCCCGCTCGCCGACCTCGACACCGCGACCATCGCCGACGACGATCCTCACGGGACGCTTAAACGTGCCGTCGACCCCGATGCCGGCGTGGTGATCTACGCCTACAAGAACGGCAACGCCGGCGGGCTGTCGGCGGTGCCGCTCTCGGAGACCGATCTGGTCGACGACGAGGGCGAGTAACCCCGACCGAGCCGGCCGGTTCCGAAGCGGCCCGACCGTCCGCGAGGCCTACATCTTTCCGGCTGGAGACAGTTTCGAACCGTAATGGGTGACGAACACGGGAGCTTCTCCGAGATCCGTCAGTCCGTCGACGGCCACTCGATGAAGGGGCTCCTGCGCTACTGTCTGCCGTACTGGCGGCGCCTGAGCGTGGGCACCGTCGCCGCGTTCGTGGTCCGGTTGTCGCGGCTGATCCCGCCGCTGTTGGTCGGCGTCGCCATCGACCGCGTGATCATGCAGGGCACCGGCGAGGGTGGGCTGCTCGTCAGCGCCGGACTGATCCCGGAGGGACAGATCGCCGGCGAAGCCGCCCGCCTCCAGTTCCTCGAACAGTTGGTGATCATCGCCGGCGCCGCCTACGTCGTCCGGTCGCTGGCCCGGTTCGCCTCGCGGTACCTGTTCATGTCTACCGCCCAGAAGGTACAGCGGGACCTCCGGAACGACACGTACGACCACATCCAGCGGCTCTCGCTGGGCTTCTTCGCCACCCACCAGACCGGCGCGATGATGTCCGTGCTGAACCAGGACGTGAACCGGCTGGAGCAGTTCCTGAACACCGAGATCCGGCAGGCGATCCGCGTCGTCGCCACCGTCGGCGGCATCGCGGCGATCATGTTCTGGTACTCGCCGAAGGTCGCGGTGATCGCGCTCGCGCCCGTACCGATCATCGGGCTGGCCTCCGGGAAGTTCCTGACGTGGATCGAGCCGAAGTACCGCGGGATCCGCGAGACGGTGTCGCGACTGAACTCCCGACTGGAGAACAACCTCGGCGGGGCGCGGGTCATCAAGACGTTCAACCGCTACGACTTCGAACTCGACCGAGTCTCGGACCAGAGCGAGCACTATCACGACGAGAAGGTCGGCGCGATCAAGATCAGGCGGGCCTTTTTCTCGTCGCTGCGGGTCATCACGGGGCTGGTGTTCGTCGCGATGCTCTGGGTCGTCGGCAGCGACATCGTCACCGGCTCCTCCAGCGCGCTGGAAGCCGGCGTCGTGGCGACGTTCTTCATGCTGCTGCGCCGCCTCTACGCGCCGATGCGCCGCGTCGGGAAGACGGCGAACAAGTACCAACTGGCGAAGTCCTCCTCCGAGCGCGTGTTCGGCATCCTCGGCCACGAACCCGAGGTGACGACGCCGGAGGACGCCTACGTCCCAGAGGGCGTCGATGGCCACGTCGAGTTCGACGACGTGACGTTCGCCTACGACGAGAACGAGACGATCCTGAACGGCGTCGACCTCGGCGTCGAGGCGGGGCAGACGGTCGGGCTCGCCGGGACCACCGGCGCCGGGAAGTCGACGCTGCTGAAGCTGCTGCCGCGGTTCTACGACGTTGACGAGAGCCGTCGGCTCTCGTCGGCCAATCAGACGCAGTCTGATGACGTCGACTCTGGGGCCGTGCGCGTCGACGACGTGGACGTGCGGGAGTGGGACCTCGCGAGCCTGCGCGAGCACGTCGGCATCGTCGAGCAGAACCCCTACATGTTCTCGGGGACCGCCGAGGAGAACATCGCCTACGGCGACCTCTCGGTGCTCTCGGGCGACGACGAGGGGGTGAGCGAGACGGTCGTCGACGCCGCGAAAGCCGCCGAGGCCCACGAGTTCATCACCGACCTGCCGGAGGGGTACGACACCCAGATCGGCGAGCGCGGGGTGAAACTCTCCGGGGGCCAACGCCAGCGGCTGGCGATCGCTCGGGCGCTGCTGAACGACCCCGAGATCGTCATTCTGGACGAGGCGACCTCCGACGTGGACACCGAGACCGAAGAGCAGATCCAGCAGAGCCTCGACCGACTGACCGAGGACCGGACGGCGTTCGTCATCGCGCACCGACTCTCAACGATCAAGGACGCCGACCGAATCGTGGTGATGGAGAACGGGCAGGTCGCCGAAACCGGGAGCCACGAGGAACTGCTCGCCCGCGACGGCGACTACGCGAAGCTCTGGGGGATGCAGGCCGGCGGGGGCGGGTCGGCTGGCGTGGCGACCGGGGACGATTAGTGCTCGGGAAGCGCTCCCAGAGTCGGGGTTCGCGGTGGGTTGTCTGGGCCGGCACTCGTCCCGCGGACGGCGACAGGGGCCGCGACGGGGGGTCGCGTCGTCGACGCTGTGCCGCGCGATGACGGCCTGTCGAACGCCCCCCATCAACTATAGGTGTTGTCGTGCCCCGAGGGAGGGTAACGACGTATGAGCGGTTCACCGACGTATGCATCGGTTCCGGGGGCCGGGGCGGGGCTGCCCCGAGTGGTGGCGGATGAGTGACTCGACGGGGCACTTGGGTACCGAAGAGCGCTACGCCCTCTCCAGTGACTGCACTGACGGCGAACTGCGTTCGGTCGTGAAGATATACGCTCGCAAGGTGGTCGAGGCACACGACCTCGCGGTCGCAGTCAGTTCGTTGGAGTGGGAGATCAGTCACCGCGCGAAACGGCGGGCCGGCGCGCTGTTCCATTCCGATGGGCAACCCCAGCGGATCCAGATCGCCCGACGGCACTTCGAGAACAGCGGGTGGCTCGCAGTCACCAGTACGATCCGGCACGAACTGATCCACGCACACCTCCTGAACACCGAACGGGACGTGGGCCACGGAAAACGGTTCCAACAGTTCGCCGAAGCCCTCGACACGAGCGTCCACTGCGAACGGTTCAGCGAGCCGTCCTACTGGGTACGCTGTGAGGAGTGCGATCGGGAGATCGCCCGGTACAGGGAGTCGAAACTCGTGAAGCAGGCCGACCAGTTCCGCTGTGGCGACTGTGGCGGTCGGTTCAGCGTGGTTCCCGTTGACGAGAACGGGTCCCGCTGAGCGGCGTGTGTTCGCTACGGACGGCCACGGGGCGGACCCACTTCCGTGACACGTGGCCCCGCCGTCGAGCGATGCCTGCACACCCGTGATCGACACGGGCCGGGAAACCACACGCTTGCGCCCTTCGGAACCGCTTTGACCCCCAGCACACAACTCCCACCCGAATGAAGGTCTTCGGCTCCAGCGGCACCCGCGGGGTCGCCGGGGAACAGCTCACCGCCGAGTTCGTGCTCCGGGTCGCCAAAGCCGCGGGGACGGTCTGGGACACCGACCGCGCCGCCATCGCCCGGGACACGCGAACCACCGGCGAACAGTTCGCCAACGCCGCCGACGCCGGCCTCACCGCCGTCGGCGTCGACGCCGACCGGCTGGGCGTGCTCCCCACGCCCGCCGCCGTGCGCTACGCGGAGGTCGAGGAACTGCCGGCCGTCGTCGTCACGGCCTCCCACAACCCGCCCGAGTACAACGGGATCAAACTGGTCGGCGCCGACGGCGTCGAACTCCCCGTCGCCGAACTCGAACGCGTCGAGGACTGCCTCCTCGGCGAGACGTTCGACGAGGCCGGCTGGCAGGGAGCCGGGAGTTCGACGAGGATCGAGGGCCCCCGCGACGACTACGTCGAGGACCTCCTCGGCGGCGCCGACCGCGAGGCCATCGCCGACGCCGACCTCACGGTCGCGCTCGACCCCGGCCACGGGGCGGGCGCGCTGACCAGTCCGGAGTTCTTCCGCCGGCTGGGCTGTGAGGTCGTGACCGTCAACGGCAACCCCGACGGCCACTTCCCCGGCCGCGACCCCGAACCGGTGCCCGAGAACCTCGACGACCTGGGCCGACTCGTCCGGGCGACCGACGCCGACGTGGGCATCGCTCACGACGGCGACGCCGACCGCGCCATCTTCTTCGACGAGACCGGCGAGTACATCGAGGGCGACGCCTCGCTCGCCGCGCTGGCCGCCGAGGCGCTCGAACCGGGCGACGCGACCGTCGCCGCGGTCAACGTCTCCCAGCGACTCGTCGACGTCTGCGACGACGTGGGCGCGGACCTCGAACTCACGCCCATCGGCGCGACCAACATCATCACCCGGATCCAGGAGCTACAGGCCGCCGACCGCCGGGTGCCGATCTCGGGCGAGGGCAACGGGGGAATCTTCTTCCCGAACTACCGGCTGGTCCGGGACGGCGCGTTCATCGGCGCGAAGTTCCTCGAACTGCTCGCCGGCACCGACGCCCCCGCGAGCGCCGTCGTCGAACCCTACACCGCCTACGAGAACGTGCGGCGGAACCTCAGCTACGGGGAGGAGTCCGAACTCAGCGCGATGCTCGCCGCCGCCGAACGGTACGCCGAGGAGGCCGACGTGGAAGCCAGCACCGTCGACGGCTACCGCCTCGACTACGGCGACGCGTGGGTTCTCGTCCGCCCCAGCGGCACCGAGCCGAAAGTCCGGATCTACGCCGAGGCGGGGAACGCCGGCCGGGCGACCGAACTCGCCGACGCCGTCGAGGACGAACTCCGCGCCGCGCTGGCCGACGCCTGATTCCGGGAAACGTTTCCCCGTTCTGAAACGGGTCTGACGCGGACTTATACCGCTGCCCTGCATCGGTTGTAGTACGCCGGACACCCGGCGCCGTCCGCCCTGCCCGGCGCGGACGTGACCCGAGACCTGCCCGGTCTCACCCCCGCGGCTGCCCGCCGCGGATCACCGTTTGCCCACACGTCGCGCCGCCCTTTCGGCGCGACGCTCGTTTCTCAGTCCTCGAGCGCCCGCGCGAGCCGTTCGCGAGCCTCTCTACACCGTTCGGCCTCGGCCTCGATCTCGCCGTCCTGCAGCGCCCGCCGCTGGTCGGCAGTGAGTTCGGCCTCGGCGACGACGGCGTCGCGGATGCGGTCGTAGTCGTCGCGGCGCGCGAGCGCCTGTAGCTCGCGGGCCAGCGCGACCGTCTCCTCGTCGGCGAACCGGGCGGTCACCGACACCAACTCGGCGGCGAGGTGGCGCAGCCGGTCGGCCGGCGGCGGCGAGCCGACCGTCAGCGGCTCGGCGTCGATCCGGTCGAGATAGGTACGGTGGACCGGCACCGTCGTCTCGAACGCCGTCGGGTCCTCGACGTAGTGAGAGAGCTTCGAGCCGGAGTACTGGGCGTAGGAGAGCAGCGTCGGCAACGGCTCGGCGCCGACGGCGTGGTCCTCGACGTACGTCAGGAGGTCCGCCGGGGGGCGCTCGAACTCGACCAGCGGGTAGAGCCGCGTCGTCTCGATGAGGGTCAGTAGCTCCCGAACCGGCGCCTCGTCGACGTACCCCTCGAAGTCGTCACGGACCGCAGCGTCGTAGCGCTCGATGGGCTCGGTCAGCTCCTCGGTCGGTGCCGAGAGGTCGGCGTCGCCGAGGCGCCGGAGGTCCGCGAGTTCGTCCAGCCGGCGGTCGAGCGCCGACAGGCGCTTCGAGACGGCACGTTCGGCGTCTGCGACGCGCTCCTCTGCGGCCTCGCGCCGGTCGAGGAGGTCGGCGATCCTCCGTGCGCCCTCGATCGATTCGCGGGCGCGCTGGAAGTCGCTCTCGGAGATGGTGCGCTGGTCGACCGCGTCGTCGGCCGCCTCGAACCCGTCGCGTTCGGGGAGGTCCTCGGACAGGCCGTCCACCAACTCCGCGAACTGGCTCTGGAACTCCAGATACGCCTCGAAGTCGCCGGTGCCGGTGGCCGAGTCCTCGTAGCGCTCGAACAGTCGGGCCGCCTCGCCGACCGCGTCGGCGACGGCCTGCACCGACGCCTCGCCGTGGCGCTCGATCTCGGCCTCGACCTCGGCGCGTTCGGCGCGGGCGTCCCGGAGTTCCGCGAGCAGGTCGTCGGTCGTCGGCTCCGTGGGGACCGGTCCGTCGGCGACGCTCATTCGTAGACTGCGTCGGGGTCGAACACCTTCTCGCCGACGTTCCGTGCCGTCACCGTCTCCCCGCCCTCGGCGTCCTCGACCGAGCGGTAGAAACAGGATCGGTGGCCGGTGTGGCAGGCGCCGCCCTCCTGTTCGACGACGTACAGCAGCGTGTCGGCGTCACAGTCGACGCGCACGTCGACCACCGACTGGGTGTGACCGCTGGAGGCCCCCTTCTCCCAGAGTTCCTCACGGGAGCGGGAGTAGTAGTGGGCGCGGCCGGTGTCGACGGTGCGCTGGAGGGCGTCCGGCGAGACGTACGCGAGCATCAGGACCTCGCCGGAGTCTGCGTCCTGTGCCACCGCGGGGACGAGGCCGTCGTCGCCGAACTCGATATCGATCGTCTGGCGGTCGGACATACGGGTGGGTTTGCCCTCGGGCGTAAAGAGTGCGCGGGCGGCGGCGACCACGGAGGCAGCGAGGTGGGCGCGAACGGTCGACCTGACCGAACGGCCCGGGGCGGTCGGTCACAGCCGGGAACTCGACGGCTCCATCACCGAGCCGCTGGTCAAGCCAGCCCGATCGCGGTCAACAGCCCGTAGAGCAGGTCGCCGTAGGTCAGCGCGAGCAGCAGGCCGACGAACATCGGGACGATGAACGGGAGCCCCGGCGAGAGCCAGAGTTCCTCCTCGGCGGCGACGGTTTCCAGCCCCTCCCGCAGCGTCTCGGCGTCGGTGCCGTACGCCGAGCCGTCGAGTTCGTCCAAAAAGCGCTCGGCGGCCCACGGGTCGCCGTACTCCCCGCCGGTCGCTTCACGCGGGTCGTCGGCGGCGGGGCCGTGTTCGGCGGCCGCCTCGTTGACGGCGCCGTCGGTCGGCTCGTACGTCCGGACGACGCTCGCGGGGTCGCGGTAGCGGTCGGGGGCCGCCCGCAGGTCGGCGAGCGAGAGGCCGCGCCAGCGGAGGTACATCCGGAGGGCGTCCACGTCGAGGCCCGAGCGCGTGAGCCCCGAGCGGTTCTGAAACAGTCGGCCATGGAGCCCCGACAGGTCGGCGACGGGGACGACCCGTGCGAGGAACATCGCCGGCGCGACCCGCCCTGCGAGCGCGTTCCGGACCGCGAGCACGACCGGAAAGAGGGCCCCGACGAGAACGGTGTTGGTCAGCACCGTAAACGAGAACACGCCGACGACGGTCGGTTCTGCGGGGAGAACCGGCGGCAGGTCGACGCCGAACAGCGTGACCGGCGGGTAGTAGGCGGGGTAGGTCGGGAACAGCACCGCGAGCGCCATCAGCGCCTTGGCGTCGGCGCCGCCGAAGCCGCCGATACGCCAGAAGAGGTACGAGAGCGGGACGACGACGCCGACACTCACCGCGACGCGGAACAGTTGGAGGCGGGCGAACGCGCCGGTGAACGGCCACCAGCGGACTAAGTCGGCGACGAGGAGGACGAGTCCGAGGCCGCCGATGACGTACCAGATCCAGTTGGGGACCCGCCGAGTGCGGACGTCCCGGAGCGCCGCCCACCCCAGCAGGGGCACCGCGAGCAGGCGGAGCGCGTCGCCCGTCGAGGCGACCGTTCCGAGCGCGTCGAACATACTCGGAGGCCAGCGGCGACGTGCAAAGCGTTTGGGAAAGGCTACCGGCGCCGGTCTGGCAGTCGCGGCCGGGAACGGCTACTCGGCGTGGTCGGGCAGGCGGGCCGTCGCGAGCCAGAACTCCGAGAACGCACCGATGGTCCGGATGAACTCGTCGGGGTCGACGGGCTTGGTGAGGTAGGCGTTGGCGCTCTGTTCGTAGGATTCGGCCACGTCGGCCTGGGTGTCCGAACTGGTCAGAACGACCACCGGGATCGACTTGAGCGACGGGTCCGCGTGGAGCGCTTCGAGCACGTCACGGCCGTCCTTCCGGGGGAGGTTCAGGTCGAGCAGGATGATGTCCGGGCGGGCGGCGTCGGCGTACTCGCCGCGCTGCCGGCAGTACTCCAGGGCCTCCACGCCGTCGTTCACGACGTGGAGCACGCTTGGCGTCTCGGTTCCCCTGAACGCTTCCTCGGTGAGGCGCACGTCGCCGGGGTTGTCCTCGACGAGGAGTACGTCGATCGGCTCCTCCTCCCCCGTGCACTCACTCATCGGAACCACCCTCCGCTTCCGCGGCCGGACGCAGCCCGAACCTGAACGTGGTGCCGTCGCCGGGCGCCGACTCGACGGAGATACTGCCGCCGTGGCGCTCGACGATGCGCTCACAGAGCGCCAGCCCGATGCCGGTGCCCTCCGTCTCCTGGTGGCAGTGCCCCCGCTCGAACACCTCGAACACCCGTTCCTGATCCGCCGGGTCGATGCCGATACCGTCGTCGCTGACGGTGACGATCCAGCGGTCGTCGTCGCGCTCGGCGCTGATCCTGACGCTCGGGGTGTCCTCGCCGCTGTACTCGATGGCGTTGTCGAGGAGGTTCTGGAACAGCTGGCGGAGCTGGTTCGGGTCGCCCGCCACGGTCGGGAGGTCCCCGACCGTGATCGTCGCGTCGTGTTCGGTGATTGTGACCTGCAAGTCCGCACGGACGTCCGCGAGCACCGTCTCGAGGGAGACCGGCTCCAGTGGCTCCCCGTCGGTCTCGACGCGGGAGTAGCTCAGTAGCCGGTCGATCATCTCGCGCATCCGGTCGGCGCCGTCGACGGCGAAGTCGAGGAACTCCCGGCCCTCCTCGTCGAGGTCGTCGCCGTACCGGCGCTCGATCAGTTGGAGGTACGAGGAGACCATCCGCAGGGGCTCTTGGAGGTCGTGGGAGGCGGCGTAGGCGAACTGTTCGAGGCGCTCGTTCGAGGCTTCGAGCTCCGCGACCAACTCCTCGAGTTCGCGCTGGTAGCGCCGGCGCTCGATCGCCTCCGCGATGATGTTGGCGACGCTCTGAACGAAGCTCACGTCCTCCTCGGAGAACGTTCGCTGCTCGGTGTCGTGGGCGCCGAGGATCCCCCAGGGCTCGTCGAACGGGCCGATGGCGGTGCTGATACCGCTCTGGATGCCGTGGCCGCTCAGGAGCGACGGGTCCTCGAAGCGCTCCCTGTCGGCGGGTCCCTCAACGACGACCGGCGTGTCGCCGGCGAGGGTAGCTGCCGCCTGCGAGTCGACGCCGGCCGCGGAGACCGTCGTCGCACCGACGGCGCCCTCGTCCCAGCCGACACCCTGCCGGAGCAGGAGTTCGTCGGCCTCCCCGTCGAGGTCGAGGACCTCCGCGTGCGTGACGCCGAGGGCGTCGGCGACCTGCCGGGCCGCGTCGGCCACGAGTTCGTCGAGGTCGTCGGCCTCGAGCGCCGACTGGCCGAGGTCGGCGACGACCCGCTGTTGGCGGGCTCTCCGTTCGAGTTCGCGCTCGCGGGCGACCCGCTCCGAGACGTCACGACCGATGCCCGCGAGCACCCGCTCGCCGTTGGGGTTCTCGAGGGTTGAGGCGGCGAACTCGTAAGGAATACCCTCGCCGTCGATGGTTTGGAGGTCGAGTTGGAGCTGTGTCGTCCCGGTCTCGAACCCCGACTCGATGGCGGCGGTGATCTGGTCGGCGTCCTCGTCGGCGAAGAAGTCCCGGCCGTTCATCTCCGCGATCCGCTCGTCGGAGTAGCCGGTCACGTCCCGGAGGCTGTCGTTCCAGCGCTCGACGCTCCCGTCGGCGGCGATGACGTAGAAGATGTCGTCGATGCCGTCGAGGACGCGCTCGGTGTAGGCCGTGTGGCGCTTGAGCCGTTCGTTCGAGTCATCCAGTCGGTCGACGGTGTCGGCGAGTTCGCTCTGGACCGCACGGAGGTCCTGACTCCGGCTATCGAGCTGGCGCGCCCGCATCTTCGCCCGTCCGTCGTACACCCCGACCGCGAGACCGGAGACGGCGCCGACGGCGGTCAGGATCGGCGAGGAGGCCATCGGGTCCATGATGGCTGCGGCGGGCTGGAGGTGATAGAGCACGAGCAGCGACCCCATCGTCACGAGGCCGAGCAGACACCAGGCCACGACGCCGGCGTGGAGGTCGGGATCGAGGTCGGCGTCGCTGAGCCGGTAGCCACCGTAGACCAGCAGCGAACCGGGGGTCGCGATCATGAAGCTCACGACGAGCAGGCTCCCCACGGGAACGCCCTGATCGAACTGGATCACGGTCCAGCCGGTGGCGATGAGTACGTACACGACGCCGATGGTGCTGATCACGCGCCCCTCCCCGATCCGGCCGAGGAGCCGGCCCCAGGTCCCCATACTGGTTGGGCAATAGAGAACGTCGGTAATGGGTATTTCGGCCGCCGGATACTCTGTCGTTCGAACGACACCGCCGCGGCGCCAAACCGTAGCAAGGAGTAACCTTATGTCGGACCGATCGAACTGTCCCCCATGTCGACACGTTCGGTGCGTGGTACGATCCGAGGATTGGGCTCCCGGGCGAACCCGGCGTTCGCGGGCGGGGTCGTCGCAATCGCTGTGCTGGCAGTCGGCTACATCGTCTCCGGGGAGGCCTCCGTACAAACCCACACGTACGTCCACGTGATGGCGGGGCTGCTCTGGACCGGGACGGACCTGTTCATGGGGGCCGTACTGGGCCCGGTGACCGGGGGACTGGAAGACGAGGAGAGCGCCGCGCTGTTCACGCGGTTGACGCCGAAGACGACGTTCTTCCTGCCCGCGATGGCGCTGATCACCATCACGGGCGGGATCACGCTCGCTCAGCGGCTGGGCTACTTCCCGAACAGCGAGCCGTGGCTGGCGCTGTTCACCGCCGCGAACCTGATCCCGGCGCTGCTGCTCGCGGGCTGGCGGCTCAAGGTGTTCGATGATCGGCGCTGGCAGGGGCTGTTCGCGCTCTCGGCGGTCGGCTCGCTCGCGTGGGTGGCGACGACTGTCGGCGACCTCGGGTCGATCTCGACGGTGGTCGCGCTCTCGCTGGGGATCGTGACGCTGCTGTCGGTACAGGGCTTCGGCTTCCTGCTGCCCGGCGAACTCCGGATGTATCAGGAGATGACTTCGGCCGAGCCGGACGCGAGCATCATCGCCCGGATCGGCTCGCGGAACGCGATGCTGGGCGGGGTGCAGGGGCTGTTGCAGTTGGTGTTGATCTGGCTGATGGTGTCGCTGCGCTGGGGCGGGCTCTAGGCGTTCGCGC
The DNA here is from genome assembly GCF_026616205.1 of Halolamina litorea. Taxonomy (NCBI): domain Archaea; kingdom Methanobacteriati; phylum Methanobacteriota; class Halobacteria; order Halobacteriales; family Haloferacaceae; genus Halolamina; species Halolamina litorea. The sequence continues at coordinate 86,267 of NZ_JANHGR010000002.1, read as the reverse complement.
GTGCAAGAAAGGGGACCGCCGTCGCCGCCCGATCAGATGACGCGGTTCTGGAGGTAGTCGAGGTGCTTCGCGTTGTAGACGATCTTGACCTCGTCGGTGGCCGGCGACCCGATGCAGGTCAGGCGGACGTTCTTCTCTTCGACCTCCTCGTCGCTGAGGATCTGCTGCATGTCCATGTCGATCTCGCCCTCCTTGGCGATCGACGCGCAGTTCGCACACGCACCAGCACGGCACGAGAAGGGCCAGTCGTAGCCCTGTGCTTCGGCGGCTTCGAGGATGTACTCGCCCTGGTTGACCTCGAGCGTGCCGTAGTCCTCGGCGTCGAGGCCGGCGTCCGCCGCCTGCTCGAACAGGTCGTCGTCATCCATCGACCAGCCGTGGTCGTCAAGTACTTCGTAGTTGAGGTATTCGACGGTTGGCATCACATTGACGTTCTCCTGCCACCGTATAGGGTTTTGTGGTTCAGGCCGAGAGAACGCCCGATAGCGGTGATTAGGCCGGCCAAAAGGCGCGAAACGACTTTCACGGATGCGCTCGAACGATTACGGTTCAGCCACGGAGCCGGAACCGGTCGACCGCCTCGCGGTGTTCCCGATCCCACGTCAGGGCCCGCTCGGCGGTCCACTCGACGGGGTCGATCTCGGTTTCGGCGACGCGTTCGGCGTCGGCGACGCTGCCGCCGCGGGCCAGCGTCACGTGGGGGACGTAGTTCGGCCCCTCCAGCGCGTCGACGACGGGGAACTCCTCGCAGAGGCGCCGGTGAAGCTGTTCGATCCCCTCGCTCTCGACGCGGAGGTAGACGACTGGCCCGCGGCCGTCCGGCGGGTCGGCGAAGTAGTCGAGGCCGTCGATGCGGACCGGGAACGGCCGCGTCCGGTCGAGGATCCGGCGGAGCCGCTCGCGGACGCCGCCGCCGCCCGCCTGCCACGTGTCGGACTCGATTCGCTTGACGACCAGGGTGTGGCGCTCACGGACGGTCTCGAAGGGCGTGAGCTTCGGGTGGAGGCGGTCGGCGAGGCGTTCGACGGCCGGTGGGACGCGAAGGTTCATCGATAGCTGTAGGGGCTGGCTGAGCGGTGGGGCACGGCTCTAGGGCGTCGGTCGGCGGCAAAAAGCTCGTCGGGGTGTGCGGCAGTCGGCGGGGCGGTGCGCGGCGACGGTTCAGAGCCGGTCGAGCAGCCAGAGGATCACCAGCACGACGATGACGACCCCGAGCAGGTCCGGCAGCAGGCCGAGCAGGCCGGTGAACAGTTCGAGCACTTCGCCCAGCAGGCCGATGACCAGCCACGCGACCACCAACACCAGTATGAGCTTCAACAGGTCTTCGGCTTCCATGCCGTCGACTGCGCGGGGCGGCAGCAAAAGGGCTGTGGCCGACGTTTCGGGGGGTTGACGGGCGAATCGCCGCGCTCACAGCCCCCGACCGGGACGGCAACGCCTTTACTCCGGGCCGCCGCAGTTTCGGGCGAATGGACCGACGGATCGTCCTCGCGGTTGCGCTGACGCTGCTGCTCTGTAGCTCGGGGGTCGGCGCCGCCGCGGAGTTCCCGGCGATGCAGACCGGGAACGTGGAGACCGACGCCGTGGTGCTGGAAACGGCCGTCGAGGCGGACGGCGACGCGCAGTGGAGCATCGAGTACCGGGTGGCGCTGGACGACGAGAACACCACCGAGGCCTTCGAGAGCCTCCAGCGGGACATCGAGACCAACACCAGCGACTACCGCACGCAGTTCGCCTCGCGCATGCGGTCGACGGTGGCGGCCGCCGAGAACGCGACCGGCCGGGAGATGGCCGTCGAGAACGTCACCGTCGAGGCCCAGACCAGCCCGCTGAGCGGCGAGTACGGCGTCGTCCGGTACAGCTTCCACTGGGTCGGCTTCGCCGAGGTCGACGGCGACCGACTCGCCATCGGCGACGCGCTCGCGGGGATCTTCCTCGATTCGGACACCGAACTCACGGTGAGTTGGCCCGACGGCTACGTCGCCGACGTCGCCGAACCGAAGCCGGACCGGGAGGGCGAGCGCTCGGTGACGTGGACGGGCCCCCGGGAGTTCGACTTGGGCCAGCCCCGCGTCGTCCTCCGGACCGAGAACTCGCTCCCGCCGTGGGGGCCCATCGTCGGCGTCGTGCTGTTCGGTGCCGCCGGGATCGGTTGGTACTACCGCCGACGCGCGGCGGAGAAAGCAGGGAGCGAGGCACCGACCGACGACGACGGGGCACCGATGCCCCCGCCCGATCCCACCGCCGAGCAAGCCGACGAGGGATCGGCCGGGGAGGATGCGGCCGACGCGGACGACGGGCCGGGCGACGACACACCCGAGGAACTCCTCAGCCCGGAGGAGCGCGTGATCCAACTGCTCGAACGGAACGGCGGTCGGATCAAACAGAAGACCGTGACCGAGGAACTCGACTGGAGCGCCGCCCGGACGAGTCAGGTCGTCGGGAGCCTCCGCGACGACGGGAAAGTCGAGTCGTTCCGACTGGGCCGGGAGAACGTCCTGAAGTTCCCCGACGACGGCGACGACGAGTGATCGCCCGACTGCGGCCCGTTAAGCTGGGTTAATCGTGGTGAACCCGAGTGGACGGAGTAGACGGTTTTTAGGGACGTACCGCTACGGGTGAACTGTGAACCGAGTCGCTGCGCTCGTCGTCGCGCTGGTCGTGCTCGCCGGGAGCGTGCCGGCCGCGGCGGCGCTGGCCGACGGAGCCCAAACCGGGACGGAGGATGCCGCGCCGGGCGCCACCTTCGCCGGCGTCGTGGGGGTCCAACAGGCCGAAGTGGACAACGAGGTCGCACAGCGGTCGCTCGACCGGCAGTTCGCGGCCGCCGAGTCGAACGACTCGAAAGCCCAAGTCGTCGCCGACCAACAGCGACGCCTCGACGAGCGCCTCGACGAACTCGAAGCCGAGAAGGCGCGGGTCGAGCAAGCCTACGCCGACGGCAACATGAGCCGTGGGGAGTACCGAGCGCGACTCGCCGCGCTGGGCGCCGAACTCCGTGCGCTCGAACGCCGGGCGAACCAGACCGCCGAGCGGGCGGCGGGGCTCCCCGAGGAGGCGCTCCGCACCAACGGCGCGAACGTCAGCGCCGTCCGCGAGGTGGCCCAACGGGCGAACCGGACCGGCGGCGGTGAAGTCGCCGAGGCCGCCCGAGCCATCGGCGGCCCGGGTGTCGGCGACGGACTCCGCGGCCCGCCGAACGGGACCGAGCGCGGTCCCCCCGAGAACGCCGACGGCGCGCCCGATAGCGTCGGCGGGACCGACGCCGTCGGGCCGAACACCTCGGAGGTGAACGGGAGCGGCCCGGGAGCGAACGGCCCGCCTGAGGGGGCGGGACCCGAGGGAACCGACGGAGCCTCGAACAGATCAACACCGCCGAACGCGACCGGTGGGTCGCAGAACACCACCAACGGCGCCGCCCCCGGGGAAGCCGGGCAGAACCGAACCGCGGGGACGGGGACCGACGCCGCCGGGGCGAACGGGATGAACGGCACTAACGCAGTCGAGAACACGACCCGCGGACCGCCGGCTGGCACCGGTACGAACGTGACCGGCGAGAACCGCACAGCCGGCACGGGGCAGGACTCGAACGGCGCCGCGCCGAACGCGAGCGGGCAGAACGGGCAGAACTCGACGGGCGCGAACGGGACCGCTGCCGGGAACGGAACGATGGCTGGGGAGAACGGAACAGCGGTCGGGAACGGGAACGAAACGGCCGGGGAGAACGGAACGGCCGGCGCCACGCCGCCCGGGGCCAACGGTGAAAACGCGCCGACCGCAACCGGGAACGAGACGGCCGTCGTGACGACCGAGCGAGCGATTCTCGCCGAGGCGTTCTAGAACTCGCCGTCCGGTTCCGGCACCACACCCTCTTCCTGACTGTCCAGTTCGAACTCCTGTCTGAGTTCGCGGATGCGGTCGCGGATGTCGGCCGCGAGCTCGAACTCGAGGTTCTCGGCGGCCGCCTCCATGCGGTCCTCCAACTGCTCGATCTGGCGAGCGGCGTCGTCGGCGTCGCTCACGTCGCCAGTCGTCGTCCCCGATGTGTCGGTCTTGCTGCCGGGGAGGTTCGTCTCGCCGATCGCCTTCTCGATGGTGCGGGGCTCGAAGCCGTGTTCCTCGTTGAACCGCTGCTGGATCGCCCGACGGCGGCGGGTCTCCTCGATCGCGTCGTTCATCGCGTCGGTGCGCTCGTCGGCGTACAGCACGACCTCGCCGTTGACGTTCCGGGCCGCACGACCCATCGTCTGGACCAGCGTCGTCGTCGAGCGCAGGAACCCCTCCTGATCGGCGTCAAGGATGGCGACGAGGCTGACCTCGGGGATGTCCAGCCCCTCACGCAGGAGGTTGATCCCGACGAGCACGTCGATCTCGCCGAGTCGGAGCGATCGGATGATCTCGTGGCGTTCGAGCGTGTCGGTCTCGTCGTGCATGTAGGCGACGTTCACCCCTGTCTCTTCGAGGTACTCCGTGAGGTCCTCGGCCATTCGCTTGGTGAGGGTGGTGACGAGCGTGCGCTCCTCGCGCTCGATCCGGTCGTCGATACGCTCCATCAGGTCCTCGATCTGGCCCTCGGCGCTCGTCACCTCGATGGCAGGGTCGACGAGGTGGGTGGGGCGGACGATCTGTTCGACGATCTGGTCGGAGTGCTCGCGTTCGTAGTCGCCGGGCGTCGCCGATACGTACAGCGTCTCGTCGGTCTTCTCCTGGAACTCCTCGAAAGTGAGCGGGCGGTTGTCGTAGGCGGTCGGGAGCCGGAAGCCGTTCTCGACCAGCGAGTCCTTCCGTGACTTGTCGCCGGCGAACTGCCCCTTGATCTGGGGGAGCGTCTGGTGGGACTCGTCGACGACGGTGAGGAACTCGTCGGGGAAGTAGTCGAGCAGCGTGTAGGGCGCCTCGCCCTGCTCGCGGTCCGAGAGGTGCAGCGAGTAGTTCTCGATCCCCGAACAGTAGCCCGTCTCCTGCAGCATCTCCAGGTCGAAGGTGGTGCGCTCTTCGATGCGCTGGGCGGCGAGGAGGTCGCCCTGTCGCTGGAAGTGCCGGACGCGGTCGTCCATCAGCTCCTCGATCTCGGCCATCGCGTTCTGGAGTCGGTCCTCCGGGATCGAGTAGTGCTCCGCCGGGTGGAGCAGGACGGCGGGCTCCTCGCTGACGACATCGCCCTCCAACGTGTCGACCTTTCGGATGCGGTCGATCTCGTCGCCCCAGAACTCCACGCGGACGGCGTAGCGGCCGTACATCGGGAATATCTCGACGGTGTCGCCGCGGACGCGGAAGGTGCCCTGCGTGAAGTCCACGTCGTTGCGCTCGTAGTTGAGGTCGACCAGTTGTCCGAGCAGTTCGTCGCGGCCGATCTCTTCGCCCTGTTCGAGGCGCAGCGACATGTCGACGTAGTTACGCGGGTCGCCCAGCCCGTAGATGGCCGAGACCGAGGCGACGACGATCACGTCCTCGCGGGTCAGCAGCGAGCGGGTCGCGGAGTGGCGCAGGCGGTCGATCTCGTCGTTGATCGAGGCGTCCTTGTCGATGAACGTGTCCGTCTGCTCGACGTAGGCCTCGGGCTGGTAGTAGTCGTAGTAGGAGACGAAGTACTCGACGGCGTTGTCCGGGAACAGCTCGCGGAACTCCTCGTACAGTTGTGCGGCGAGAGTCTTGTTGTGGGCGATCACCAGCGTCGGCCGCTGGATCTCCTCGATGGTCCACGAGACGGTGTTGGTCTTCCCCGAGCCGGTGACCCCCAGCAGCGTCTGGGTGTCCATCCCCTCGCGGAACCCCTCGGAAAGCTGCTCGATGGCCTCGGGCTGGTCGCCCGCGGGCTCGAAGGGAGCGTCGACGCGGAACGGGCGCTCGGCGTCGGGCCGGTCCGGAGAGAGCGGGCCGCTCTGGGAGTCGCTCATTGGGGAAAACACGGGTCGAACGGACTTGAGCGACCCGGTCGTGGAACACCTTGCCACGCCGAGCCGAACGGCTTTCCCGCCGGGAAGCCGACGCTACAGCCATGACCGACGACCGGCTCAGGACGGCCAGCGAGGAGCTTAGACAGGCGAGCGCGGCGACCGAGGACGCCGAGGTCCAGCGCCGCCTCTACGACCAGTCCGACCGGATCGCTTCGCTCGCGGCCGCCGACGAGGCGCCCGACGGCGACACCCTGATGCAACACCTCCACGCGCTGGGTGACCTCCGGGAGGCGACGGGCGGCGACGTGAGCGAGCGCGTCGACGCCGCGCTCGAGGCCGTCCGCGCGGTCCGGGACGACGGCGAGAACTGAGCGAACCCCTTCGTTTCGAGTGGAACTATTGAGGGATACAGCTCTCTCCCGAGCGCCGCCGATACGGCCTCAGCAGACGTTTTTCGGTTCGACACCCATCGACTCCAACGTCCCGACGTACCAGTCGTAGGCACCCTCGACGACGCCGGTGCCGACCTCATGGGCGTCCTCCCAGTCGCCGTCGTCGGCCCGGTCGGCGAGCAGGTCGGCGGCCGCATCGCGGAACTCACCGAGTTCGCCCCGGAACGCGCGGAACTCGTCGGCGCTCTTTCGGTCGGCGTCGCCGACGAAGAAGCCGACCAGTTGGCCGGCGAGCTCTTCGAGCACGAGGAACGCCGCCGCCATCGCCGCCGGCCGGTCGGCGGGCTCGACGGCCCCGAGGGCGTCGGCGGTGACGTGTGTGACCGAGTCTCCCCCGGCGGCTGCCCCGCTGTCGAAGCTCTCGGCAGCATTTGCCGCGAAGTCGGTGGCCTCAGCGAACAGGTCGGCCACGTCGCCGTCGGCGTCGTCGGCCCAGCCGTCGAGAACCGGCGCGAGGGCGTGGAGTTCGCGTGCGATCCCGCGCCGGACGGCGTCGCCGTCCATCTCCCCGCGGGTGAGCGCGTAGACGGCTTTGGAGGAACTCAGCCGCGAGAGTTCGGTCCGGTGGGCGGCACGGATGTCCTCGAGGAACGTGTCGGCGTCCATACCGCAGGGTGGGAAAGCAGCGGCTTGTAGCCCACGGTCAGGGCGAGGGGGTGTCGGCTGAAGGATATACGTACGTGGCCTGTGTCGAGGCGTGTATGTGCGGGTGGCGTGGGGGCTCCGGCCGCGGCGGAAACCCGCGGGTCGAGCCGTCTGGCCGGCGATCCACGCCACGAGTCGCCGTTTGCGGTCCACGGTCGGTCGGTGGTGAGCCATGAGTCGGGGACAGCGCGGCTTACTGGACCAGTTGGGTGACGCGACCAGTAGCGCCGGCAGCGAGGCGATGGCCGCGATCAGTAACCTCGGCGGCGGCGACGCCGGCGGCACCGTCGGCCGGCTGGTTTCGGCGGTCGCCGGCAGCCACGGCGGGTTCGCGCCGAAGGTCATCACCTCCGTCACCAAACACGGGATCGCCGGGATCGACCGGGTCGAGCCGCTGCCGGAGGTCGACCGGGGCTACCGGGCGGTCGCCGGCGACGCCAACGGGCTGGAGTCAATCCGGACCATCATCGAACTCGATCCGCGGGAGTACGACGTGACCGTCACCCGCGAGGAGGGTGCCGGGGTCGTTGAGTTCGTCCAACAGCCCAAACCCGAGCCCCAGCCGGCGATCGAACCCGCTCCGCCGGTCAAGCGCGACGGCGTCGCGGGGGGGACCGCGGCGTCCGTCGAGCCGGCCCCCCGAAGCTCGGGTGAGTCGGTCGAGCAAGCTCGCGAGGAGGCACGGAAGGCCCGCGCCGAAGCGGAAGCCGAGAAAGCCCGCGCAGAGGCAGAGACCGCCCGCGCCGAGGCCGAGGCGGCGAAAGCCCGGGCAGAAGCCGAACAGGCGCGGGCAGAGGGCGAGATCGAACGGGCACGGGGCGGCGGCCAGTCGCGGACCACGGAGCTCGACGGCGGGACCAGCGTTCCGGCGGCGTCGCCGAACGCGGCCGGCCCGGAGCACACCGACCCGTCGCCGACGATACCCGCAGCGGCCGGGCTTCCACCCGGTGCCGGCGGGACAGCCGATTGCGACGTCGAGGACCCCGACCGCTCGCTCGACGCAGGTGACGTGGATCCCGCGTTCGCCACAGGCCGAGTCACCGCGAGCGAGGCATCGACCGAGGAGCCGAGGGAGTCGCTCGGCGACGCGGGGCGCTGGTCGACGGCCGAGTCGACCGAACCGGTCGACGACAGCACGGACACCCAGCGGTTGGGTGTTTCGGGGGCCGCGGGCACGGCGAGCGTCGAGGACGACGGGAACGCGGTCGGGGACACGGCGGCTTCGACCGCCGACGCGGTGACGACGACCGTCGACGACGCCGACGGGACGCTCCGAACCGACCGCCCGCTTTCGACCCAGACCGTCGAGAGCGGCGAGACCGGCGAACCCACCGTCGTCGACGACACGTTCGGCTCGTTCGTCGCCGCCGAACCCGTTGACGGCGCGCCGGGAGACGACGGGAGCGCGCCGGCGAGTGAGGCGGCGACCACCGGCGGGATCGGGAACTGGGCCGGGACCGACGGCGAGAGCGACGACGCTCCGAGTGACGACGAGACTGCAGGGGAGACCGGGGGCTTCGAGTTCTGAGAGAAGGGAGAGAAAGGAGCGAAGGGAAACGCGGAGTAGCGAGCGGGCTTACTCGGCGTCGCCCGTCTCGACGGGGGCACCGACGAGGTTCCCCCACTCGGTCCACGAGCCGTCGTAGTTCACCGTCGCCTCGTAGCCGAGCAGTTCGTGGAGCGCGAACCACGCGATGGAGGAGCGCTCGCCGATCCGGCAGTAGGTGACGATGGACTCGTCGCCGTCGATCCCTTCGGCGCCGTAGAGCTCGCGGAGTTCGTCGGCGGACTTGAACGTCCCGTCGTCGTTGACCGTCGCGGCCCACGAGATGTTCCGCGCGCCGGGGATGTGGCCGCCGCGCTGGGCGGTCTCGTTGAGTCCCGGCGGCGCGAGCACCTCGCCGGAGAACTCCTCGGGTGAACGAACGTCGACGAGCGGGACGCCACGCTCGATCGCGTTCTCGACGTCCTCCCGGTAGGCTCGAACGTCCTCGAAGGGGCCGCGGGCCGTGTACTCCTGTTCGGGGAAGTCCGGTTCCTCGGTGGTGAGCGGGAAGTCGTTCTCGACCCAGTAGTCACGGCCGCCGTCGAGCAGGCGCACGTCGTCGTGGCCGTAGTAGTTGAACTGCCAGTAGGCGTACGCCGCGAACCAGTTCGAGTTGTCGCCGTAGAAGACGACCGTGGAGTCGTTTGCGATGCCGTGCCCGCCCAGCAACGACTCGAAGTCGCCCTTGCTGAGGATGTCGCGGGTGGTCTGGTCCTGTAGCTGGGTCTCCCAGCTGAACCCGATGGCGCCGGGGGCGTGGCCCTCGTCGTAGGCCTCGGTGTCGACGCTGACCTCGACCAGCCGGTAGTCGGGGTCGTCGCTCTGGAACTCGTCGAGGCGCTCCTCCACCCATTCGGGGGAGACGAGCGCGTCTGTCGCGTATTCGGAAGACATAGTCGCTCGACAATAGGTCCGGATCCTACTTAAGCGACCAGCCACCGGCGGCGCTCGCCGCGCTCTCGGACGCCCGCGTTCGGCGGCGACGCCGGCGGTTTCCGTGGGTTCGCGTGTGAGCATCCCCGAGGGCTAAGTCCGCGCGGGACTTGGGTCGGGGCATGGATCCGTTCGTCCCTGCGTCGTGGCTCGAACAGCACGACGGCGTTCGCGTCGTCGACGTCCGCGACCGGTGGGAGTACGACAGCATCGGCCACCTGCCGGGCGCGGTGAACGTCCCCTTCGAGAGCTTTCGCTCGGACGAGGGCGAGGCCGGGAAGCTCCCACCCCGCGGGGAGTGGGAGGACCTGCTCTCGGCGGCCGGGATCGACGCCGACGACGAGATCGTCGCCTACGACGACACACAGGGTGTGTTCGCCGCGCGGTTCGCCGTGACGGCGCTGCTGTTGGGCCACGACCCCGCGAAAGTCCACGTCCTCGACGGCGACTTCAGTTCGTGGCAGCGCGAGGGCGAGACGACCACCGACGCCATCGACGAGCGACGCTCGTCTGCCAATCGGACGCAGTCCGATGACGTCGACCCGAAGCCGGCCCACTACGTGAGCGACCCCGACGCCGAGACGCCGTTGGTCGACTTCGAGACGGTCAACGAGCTATTGCCGGCCGTCGAGGCCGGCGACGTGACGCTGGTGGACACGCGCGAGGACTGGGAGTTCGAGGAGGGGCACCTCCCCGGTGCGGTGCAGGTGGACTGGCGCGAACTGGTCGACGAGGAGTCACGCGGGCTGAAACCCGAGGCCGAACTGCGGGCGTTGCTCGAAGCGCGCGGGATCGTCCCCGGGAAGCGAGCCGTGCTCTACTGCAACACCGCCCGGCGGGTGAGCCACACGTACCTCGCGCTGCGGGAACTGGGCTACGAGGACGTCGGGCTGTACGAGGGGAGCCTGACCGAGTGGGAGGATCGCGGCGGGGAGATCGTTTCAGAGTAGCGCCGACGGCGTCGCGGGGGAGTAACTTACTCGATGCCGGCGTCGCGGTCCGAATCGACGGCCGTGTCGGGGTCGACCGGTTCGACGCCGGGGGCCGTCGACAGCAGTTCGACCGTCTCGACCAGTAGGCCGACCACCAGCGGCCCGAGGACGAACCCGATCGGGCCGATCGTGAGCACGCCGCCGACGAAGCCGACGAAGTAGAGCGTCGTGGGGAGTTCCCCTGCCACGGACGCCAACCGGGGCCGTAGCACCGCGTCGGGGAGGAAGCCGACCAGCACGAGCCCAACGACCAGCACCGTCGTCGCTCGCGGGGCGTTGCCGCCCACCAGATCGACGGCAGCCAACCCCACGATGACGATGCTCGGACCGACGACGGGGATGAACTGGAGCACGCCGGCGACGATGGCCAGCGTCAGCGCGGCCTCGTAGCCCAGCAGGAGGAACACGACGTAGGCGACGAGGGCGGTGGCAGCGGCCGTCGCGGCTTGGACGAGATAGATGCCCACGAGCGTCGCGTGGGTCCGCTCGTGGTAGGACTCCAGGGCATCGTGGAGGCTGTTCGGGACGATCCCGACGGCGATGGCCCGGATCGAACTCGGGCGCGCGAGGATGCCGTAGACGACGATGGCGAAGAGCATCCCCTTGAGCGAGAGCACCGTGGCCGCGCTCGCGATCGAGAGCGCGGCGTCCCGGAGGGTCGCCGCCGCGGCGCCGATCAGGGGGGTGGTTTCGAGGACGTACGAGAACTCCCCGACCTCGATCGGGATGGTGTCGGGGAGGGACCGGGCCACGTCGAGCAGCGTCGAACGGCGGCGGTAGAGGACGTACACCGTCGGAACCACCGCCGCGAGTATCCCGAACGCGGCGACGCCGGTGACCACGCCGGTCGCCACCCGGCGGGAGTAGCCACGGTCGAGCAGCCCCTGTCGGAAGGGGAACAGGGCGTACGCCACCGTGATGGCGAACACGACCGTGTAGATCACTTCCGCGAGGATGATCGCCGAAAGGACCGTCAGCGCCACCAGCGTGACCACGAGGATCCGCGTCGCCTCCGAGTCCCGTTCCATACCTCCTCCGGGTGGCGGACCGGGAAAACCGTTGTCCCGGTATCGGGTCGTTTATCTACCACCCGGTGAAACCACCGAGTAATGACGGACGATCGGATCGGACGGCGGCGGTTCATTCGGACGACCGGGGCGGCCGGGCTGGCGCTGCTCGCCGGCTGTTCGGCCGAACAGACGGGTTCGCCGACGAGCGGGCCCGAGCGCTCGGCCACCGACAGCACGGGGACGGTCACCGGCACGCCCGGCGGCCGCGACACGCTGGTCGTCGCGACGTACAGTTCGTTCATCGACGCGGTGAGCACCAGTCCGGGCGGCTGGATCAAGGAGAACTTCGAGGCGGAGTTCGACGCGGACCTGGTCTGGCAGACGCCGCCCAACGAGTTGAATCAGTACATCCAGCGGGCCAACGCGGGGGTCGATATCGACGCCGACGTGTTCGTCGGGCTGAACGTCGACGGGCTGATCCGTCTCGACGAGAACCTCGACGGCGATTCGCTGTTCGCCGAGGCCCCGAGCCTCGACGGGGCCGCGAACGTCAAGGACGGCCTCGGTTTCGACCCCCAGGGCCGGGCAGTTCCCTTCGACACCGGCTACATCAGTCTGGTCTGGAACGCCACCGCCGACGGCGGGGAGTTCACCGCACCGGAGACGTTCGACGGTCTGCTCGACGCCGAGTTCGAGGGGGACCTCCTCGCCCAGAACCCCGCCTCGTCGGCGACTGGTCGGGCGTTCCTGCTGCACTCGATCAAGGCCAAAGGGACGGACGGCTACCTCGACTACTGGAGCCAGTTGCAGGACAACGGCGTCCGTGTCCTCGACAGTTGGGACTCGGCTTACAGCGCCTACGGCACCGACGAGGCGCCGATGGTCGTCTCCTACTCGACCGATCAGGTGTACGCCAACCGCGCCGGACAGGACATGGATCGCCACCGGATCCGGTTCCTGAACGATCAGGGGTACGCCAACCCCGAGGGGATGGCCCAGTTCGCCGGCACCGACAGCCCCGACCTCGCCCGCTCGTTCATGGAGTTCATGCTGCGGCCGGAGGTACAGGGCCAGATCGCGGTCCGCAACGTCGCCTTCCCCGCGGTGACGAACGCCGAGTTCGGCGAGGAGAACGCCGAGTACGAGCAGTACGCGCAGGTCCCCCCGGAAGCGGTCAGCTTCACCTACGACGAACTCAAAGGCGACGTACAGGGCTGGATCGAGGACTGGAGCCGGCAGATCGCGGGCAACTGAGGTGCCGCGGTTTCGCCGCGTCAGTATCGGCCGGTGACGGCCGCCGGGGCCGGTAGCCGAACCGTTTTCTCCCGCAATCCCCGCCTTCGGGTATGGATCTCTCCGTCGTCGACCTCTCCCCGGTCCCCGAGGACGGCACCGCGACCGAGGCCTTCCAGAACACCGTTGAGGCCGCCCAACAGGCCGAGGAACTGGGCTTCGAACGATTCTGGGTCGCCGAACACCACGGGATGGCCTCCCGGCTGGCCGGCACAACCCCGGAGGTGCTGCTCGGCCACCTCGCCGCCGAGACCGAGTCGATCCGGCTGGGTTCGGGCGCGGTGCTGCTGAACCACTACAACCCCTTCAAGGTCGCCGAGCAGTTCGGCACCATCGACGCCCTCGCGCCGGGACGCGTCGACGCCGGTCTCGGGCGTGCGAACGGTTCGCCGGCGGTCGATCGCGCGCTCGGGACCAGCCGACGCGTCAAGAACCCCGACGAGGACCACCGCCAGAAGATCACCGCCGTCGTGAACCACCTCTACGACGACTTCCCCGAGGCCCACCAGTACGCCGACATCGAGATCCCCCGCTCGGGCGCCGACGAGCCCGTTCCGTGGGTGCTCGGCTCCAGCGCGTCGAGCGCGAAGATCGCCGGCCAACTGGGGCTGCGTTTCTGCTTCGCGGCGTTCATCCGTCCGAGCTTCGCGGTGCCGGCGTTCGAGGCCTACCGCGAGGCGTTCGAGCCCTCCTCGCTGGCTGGGGGGATCGACGAACCCGAGGGGATGGTCGCACTCAACGCCGTCGCCGCCGAGACCGACGAGGAGGCAGCGCGGCTGCGTGCGGTCGCCGAGGCGTCGTTCAAACGGCTCCAGCGCGGCGACGTCGGGTCGACGCCGACCGTCGAGGAAGCGATCGACGAACTCGGCGGGGTGCCCGAGCCGACGCCGGCGACGCTCGATGCGGACGAGTGGCCCCGTGCCATCTCCGGCAGCCCGGAGACGCTCGCGGGACTGTTCGAGCAGTTGGCCGACCGGGTGGGCGTCGACGAGATGATGGTCCAACACGTCGTCCCGGACCACGACGCCGCGCTCCGCTCCCACGAACTGATCGCGGAGGGCGTCGGGATCGAACCGCGCGGCGACTGAACGGTGACTCACCGCCCACGGCGTCGGTACAGCTAACTCCGACCGGTCGGAGGGAGTACCCATGAGCGACGAGCCGATCCTCTCGACCGAGCAGAAGACGACGTTCCTGTTCGTGTTCCTCGGCGTCCTCGGCTGGTACGCCGCCGCACAGGTGGACGCCGGACGAGTCGCCCAGTTCGCGCTGCTGATCGGCCTCGGCGTGGTGGTCCCGACGCTGCTCAACGAACGGCGGCGTCGGGGAGACGCGGAGTAGCGCGCGGTCGGGGAGCCGTGCTCAGGGCGCGACGCCGACGGTGAGCAGCGTCCCCCACGTCCGGTAGCGCTCGACCATCGCCCCGCGGTCGGCGAACCCCTCGTGGGGGAACGCAGACGCCTCGGGGATCTCGATCTCGCGGTCCGGGACGGTGTCCTGTTCGGCGACGTGGAGGCCGGCCTCGCGGAACGCCTCGCGGTACTGCTCGCGGTTCCAGCGGGTCATCTCCACCTCGATGTTCGCCTGCCAGTCGTGGGAGGCGACGTTCTCCTCGTAGTAGTTGACCGCACAGTAGAACGTCCCGCCGGGTCGGAGGATTCGGCGGATCTCCGAGAGCACGCGGTCTGGATCGTTCGCGTAGTAGAACGCCTCCATCGAGAAGACGTGATCCACCGAGTCGTCGGCGAAGGGGAGGTGATCGAAGTCGCCGACGAGGAAGCCCACGGCGTCGTCGTCGGTGTAGCCCGCGGCCTTCCGAGCCATCTCGGGGGAGCCGTCAAGGCCGTAGCCGGCGTCGATGCCGCGCTCGCGCAGCGCCCGCAGCGCGTAGCCGCTACCGGTGCCCAGATCGAGTACGGTGTCGCCGTCCTCGACGGGTATCCGCGCGAGGATCGGCCGTGCGGTGTGCCAGTGACGCTCTTCCATCCCCTGTTCCCGGCCCTCGGCCGCCCACGCGTCGAACTCCTCACGAACGCTCATGGCCGGGGTTCGGTCGTGACCGGCAAAAACCGGTTCGGCTTCCCGTCGAGCGGGGTGTCCTTGCCGCGAGTTTGAAGTCACCGCCGGCGTACAAGCGTCTATGGAGTACGACCTCGCCATCGACGGCGCACCCGAAACCGTCCCGAGCGGGACCGCGTTGTTGTTGTTACACCCGAGTATCGGGGAGACGGACCGCGTGGACACCGACTTCCTCAGCGCCGACACCGACCGCTTCCTCGTGATCTCCACGCGGACGACGGCCCGCGAGGTCGAACAGAAACTCGACTACTACGAGGTTGACGAGCAAAAGGCGGTGATCCTCGACACGCTCTCGGTCGAACGGGGCTACTCGCGGCGCTCGGCCCCACACATCCACTACGCGGCCGGGCCCGACGACGTGGAGGGAATCGTCGAACAGGTCGAGTCGTTCCTCGAGGACTCCGAGGGGCGCCGCCGAATCACCCTCGACTCCCTCAGTGAACTCGCCTACTACGGCGACGAGGACGCCGCGCTCGAAGCCGCCGAACGGTTGATCGAACTGGTCGCCGAACACGACGCCGTCTGTATGTTCCACCTCTCCAGTGAGGTCCACGACGACGAGACCGTCGAGGCGTTCGCCGCCCTGTTCGACGCGACGGTTCGACTCGACGACGACGGAACCGTGAGCTACGAACCCCACGAGTGAGCGCGGACTCGGCGACGAAGCGTTCCGGCCCGTGACCGCGCGTTCCGAGCCGACTCCACCCGAAACACGGGGCGGGCGCGGTGCAACCGAATCGGTCGCTGCAGTGGAAAGGGATCGTCCACTCGAAGCAGTCGGTCGAGTCGAAACGCTTCGTGCAGTCGAAACGGACCGTTACTCCGCAAGTGCGGCCATCGTCTTCTCGGCCCACTGAACCGCGTACGCCGAGCCGTGGTCCCGGTAGGCGAGCGTATCGAGGGCCGCGAACGGCGCCGGGATGTCGAGGCCGTGTTTGACCGCCGAACAGGCCAACTCCGTCGCCGCCGGGAACTCCGTCTCGCCGCGAGCGACTTCGCCGGGCAGGCCGTCGACGCGGCCGACGAGCCGGTCGCCGGCGTCCTCCCAGGCCGCGTGGAGTTCCTCGTGCTCGCCCGCCCACGCGCGGAACCGCTCGCGGGTGTGGAGGCCGACCCACGCGTCGAACAGTGCGCGTGCGACCTGGTAGGTGGCGGGGCCACCGAGTCCGAGCGCGTCGTCGAGGGCGGCGTACTGTTCGCCGAAAAAGGGGAGGAAGCTCTCGGGGAGACTCTCGTCGATCTCGACGAGCGCCTCCGCGAGCAGGAACGAGCGGAACGGCTCGGGAGTCGTCTCCGCTCGGGCTTTCACCAGCACCGTCGCCGGTTCGGTCTGGTGGGTTCGGACGACCGTCCCGTCACCCGGCAAGCCGATGGTGAACTGCGACCCGGCGTAGGCCGTCAGTTGGGCGGGCGCGTTCTCGGGGAGCCACGACTCGGGGTACGATGCGGGGTCGAGTGCGTCGACCAGCAGGCCGAGTTCCTCGGCGACTGCCGGCGGGAGCGTCTCGAAGTCCCGCTCCACGTCGAGAACGAGTACGTCCGGCGTGATCTCACAGTGCAGTCGCTGGACCGGCGAGGAGAGCGTCCGCTGGCTGAACATCAGGCCGAGAGGACGATCTGGAACACCAGGGCGATCGCGAGAAGCGCCGAGAGGCCGACTGTGCTAGTCACGATCTTCGTCGCCGTGCTCATACCCCCGACTGCGACCGGGGCGCTGTTAACAGTTGCTGTCAGGCGTCGGCGTGTTCGTGGTCGAGGAAAAACGGCGGGTCGCTCAGCTATCGTCGTCGATCCCGTAGCTGTCGGCCATCTCGATCACGTACCGGCCGTCCTCCTGCAAGGAGATGATGTACTCCTTGCGGTCGTACAGCTCCATGAGGTTGAGTTCGTACTGCCCGGGCGCGGTGATCTTGATGCTCTCGAACTGGTCGTTGAGCTCCTCACGCAGCGCCGCGAGGTCGGTGTCGTCGTCGGTCACCGGCTCGGCAGGCTCGCCGGTTGCGCCGCCGACGGGCTGTTTCTCGACGGGTTCGCCGTCGTCGGGTCCGACGGCGCCCGAGATGTCGAACGCTTCGCTCTCCTCACTGGCCGGCGGGTCGGTCGGCGGGCCCTGTGGGGTGCCCCGCGCTTGTCCCGCCACCTCGTCGAGACGCTCCTCGGCGGCCTCCTCCATCTTGCGACGGGCCTCGTCGATCTCGTCGAAGCTGGCCGAAGAGGATCGAGCGTCGCTCTGGGCGCTGTTCTCCTCGCCCACCTCGTCGTCGATCTGGGCGTCCTCGAACTCGTCGTCGAACTCGACGGGAACCGAGTCGTCGGCGGCGCGGTCGGTACCGGCGCCCGCGTCGGCGACGCTCGCGGGGTCGTCGTCCTGTATGAGTTCGGACAGCTCCCGCTCTGTGTCCGCGGTGGCCGCGTCGTCGGCGTCGACGGCCGGCGCGGGGTCGGCCGTCGGTGTCTGGTCGGCAGGTTCTGCGGGGTCGGCCGTCGAGTCGGCGGCGTCCGCCGCCGAGGCCTTGCCGGCGGGCTGGAACTGGAACTTGTTCCCGCCACAGTCCGGACAGCCCGAGAGCATCTGCTTCGAGCCGTTCTCGAACGTCCGACCGCAGTTGGTGCACTCGTGAGGCACGGGCTACTTGCGCGAGACCAGCGCGCTGATGAGGTTCTCGTCTTTGTGCAGCGTCTCGATCTGGTTTGCCGGCCCGATCACGGTCAGCTTCTGGGTGGTCTCGTTGCCCATCAGCCGGTCGAACAGCCCCGGCTCCTTGGAACTGGACTTGGGGTAGGTCTCGATCTCGATCCCGCTGAACTCGTCGGGGCTGATCTCGGTCATGGTGACCTCGATCAGTTTCGACTCCTCGTCGGGGCTTAGACCCTCCTCGAGGATCACGATGTTGCCGTCCCTGACCCCGTCGAGGATCAGCCGGATCTTCTCCATGCTCGTCAGCCCGTCCATGCGGGCGCCACTGATCATGTCGACCCGGACGCCGTCGTCGAGGCCGTCCTCTTCGGGGGGCGTGCCGTCGCCGTCGCCGCTCGTTGCTTCGGCCATGATCAGGCGAAGTACTCCGCGATGTTCTCGTAAACCTCGTCCATGTTCTGTCCCTCGAGTGCGGAGAGCGGGATCGTCTCGTGCTGCGGGAACGCGTTCGCGATCCGCTGGATGTCGGACTCCTCCTTGTCGATCTTGTTGGCGAGGATCAGCACGGGGAGCTCCTGGCTCTCGATGATGCCGATCAGCATCGTGTTGACCTGCGTGAAGGGGTCCTCGGTGCTGTCGAGCACGTAGATGACGCCGTCGACGTCCTCGCGGAGCCAGTGCATCGCCTCCGCGACGCCCTCGGTGGCCTCGCGGGAGCGGCGCACGGCGTCCTCCTTCTCCATGTCGTGTTCGAGGAACTCCTCGTAGTCGACCTTCGTCGTCACCCCGGGGGTGTCGACGATGTCGATGGTGACCTCCTTGCCGCTGCGCTCGATAGTCACCCCCTCCTTGCGTCGTGCGCGGCGTGTCTCGTGCGGGATGTGACTCTCCGGGCCCACCGCGTCGCCGGTCCAGTCGCGGGCGATGCGGTTCGCCAACGTCGTCTTCCCGGCGTTGGGCGGGCCGTAGATCCCGATGCGTTTCGGCTCCTCTGAGGCAAACAGGCCGTCGGTGACCCGCGTAATGCTGTCTTTCAGACTCGTGAGCAGACCCATCCTTTTCTCCTGCCCCCCACAACGTGGAGGGCCGTTGTCCCCAGTACCGCCGGCAACCCACTTAAGAATGGCGTCGACCGGGGTCGAGCGGACGGATATCGGTTTTCCCGTGCGTGGGTCGCCGGGCGACGCTGACCCATCACCGCCGCGGCGCCGACCGCCACGTCGAACCTCGACGTGAAACGGAGGGGTCGAACGCCCAGACGTGCTACCAAAGCGCAGAGATCTGCGGGGGTTTCCAGTCGAAACGGAGGCCTGTTTCGCGAATCCGGAGCGCGTTTCGACACGAATCAGGGCGGAGCGACACTGCACCCGAAACGATCCGGAGGTTCGGGGAGACACTCGACGGGAAACAACCCCCACCCCCTCGTTTCCTGTGGAACACGCATCTGCTGGAGGGGTGGGGTCGCGAGCAGCTGCCGAATAGCGATAACTCACCAACACTTCCACCACGAAACGAAGAACGGCTAAGGCAGTACGGACTAATCTATCGTGCGGTGTAGTAAAACCATCGACTGACAGACGGCATTTTCTGCCGCATCCCTCTCCCCACCCCCACCATCAGCCCCGTTCCACCCGAAACGAGGGGGTGGGGGGGTCGTCGGCATCGACGGGAAACAATGGGGGGTGGTCCCCCGATCCCGCCGTCCCTCGATGAACGGGCTTCGCTTCCCGTCCGTCGCAGCTCGCTCCCACGGAGTAGATCGACCAACACCTATCGGCCGTACACCCGCCTCGATCGTGGACGGTCGCGCACTCCGCGAACAGGGCTGCACTCGAACACCCGGACTGTGGCCGACCACCGACACCCAACACCGGCGGCTGTAGCCGACTGCTGCCACCTCACCACCGGGCTGTAGCCGACCATTGACACCTCAGACCGGAAAATTTCGCGCGCTTTCGGTCGCCAGTGGGTCGGACCCCGGCGTTTCACCTCCATATACCCACAGACGCGAAACGACCCCCTTCCGCTTCACCTCCAACCGACGGGCCATCCCTGAGTTCGTTGTGCACTCGAAACGGAGGGGTTGGGGGGTCACCGCGGGACGCTGGATCACGAGCGAGCGTCTCAGCACGCTAAGGAACGGCGTGATGGCCCAACGGCGCCGGCTCCGTCGGATGTGGCAGTATCCGGCAGCCGTGAGCGACGGCGAGTGGCCGGGTTACCGGCGCCGCCGCTCCGACGGGACGGGCCGACAGGGACAGGCTTTTGGTACCCCTATTCATTTGGTTCGACTGCATCAACTGGACGACGCTGCGAGACTCCCGGCCACGTATCGAGTCTCATAGGCCCTTTCGCGTCGAATATGGGGGTCTCGCACGGCGTCTTCCACCTGAAACGTAGGGGTACACAAATGGACGAAACCGACGACACGAACCGGGAGGAGGGAGCGGACGACGAGAACGAGGGGTGGCCGACCGCGGACGACGACGCCTTCGACGCCGACGAGGCCACGCCGGATCCGGACGCCCCCGAGACCGACACCTCGGACGAACCGTCCGGGACGGTTCCCGACGTGGAGTCCGACCTCTCGGGAGACGCCGACGCCACCGGTTCGGTCGCCGGGAGCGACACCGTCGACACCTCCGTCAACCTCGACACCGGCGGCGTCGACATCGACCGGATGCTCGAGGACGACGACGACAGCCAGGGGCTGTTCGACGACCTGATGGCCGGCGAGCCGATCTTCCGCAACAAGGAGGTCCTGCGCCCGTCCTACACGCCCCACGAGCTCCCCCACCGGACCGACCAGATCAACCAGATGGCGACGATCCTCGTCTCCGCGCTGCGCGGTGACACCCCGTCGAACATCCTGATCTACGGCAAGACCGGGACCGGGAAGACCGCGAGCGCGAAGTTCGTGAGCCAGGAGTTGGAGTCCACCTCCCAGAAGTACGACGTCCCCTGCGAGGTCGAGTACATCAACTGCGAGATCACCGACACGCAGTACCGCGTCCTCGCGCAGTTGGCGAACAAGTTCATCGAGAAGAACCGCGAAATCGTCGCCGGCAGGCTCGAAGACCTTCGGGACCTCCGCTCGGAAGCCACCGAGGCGGGCACCGCCACTCTCGCCGACACCGAGTACGACGACGTTTCGGCCGTCGACGACCGGATCGCCGACCTCGAAACCGACCGCGAGGAGATGGAGGAGGTCCCCATGACCGGGTGGCCCACCGACCGGGTCTACTCCAAGTTCTTCGACGCCATCGACTACCACGAGCGCGTGGTCGTCATCATGCTCGACGAGATCGACAAACTCGTCGAGAAGTCCGGCGACGACACGCTCTACAACCTCTCGCGGATGAACTCGGAGTTGGAGAACTCCCGCATCTCGATCATGGGGATCTCGAACGACCTGAAGTTCACCGACTTCCTCGACCCCCGCGTCAAG
The DNA here is from genome assembly GCF_026616205.1 of Halolamina litorea. Lineage (NCBI taxonomy): Archaea > Methanobacteriati > Methanobacteriota > Halobacteria > Halobacteriales > Haloferacaceae > Halolamina > Halolamina litorea. Next base: position 65,334 of record NZ_JANHGR010000002.1, on the reverse strand, counting down.
TCGAGCCTGGGCGAGGAGGAGATCGTCTTCCCGCCCTACGACGCCAATCAGCTCCGGGACATCCTCCAGCACCGCTCGGACGTGGCGTTCAAGGACGACGCACTTACCGACGACGTGATCCCGCTGTGTGCGGCCTTCGCCGCGCAGGAACACGGTGACGCCCGGCGCGCGCTGGACCTGCTCCGGACCGCCGGCGAACTCGCCGAGCGGAGTCAGGCAGAGACCGTCGAGGAACAGCACGTCCGGCAGGCACAGGACAAGATCGAACTCGACCGCGTCGTCGAGGTCGTTCGCACCCTCCCGACTCAGAGCAAGATCGTCCTGTTCGCGACCATCCTGCTGGAGAAAAACGGCGTCCACAACATCAACACCGGCGAGGTGTTCAACATCTACAAGCGCCTCTGTGAGGAGATCGACGCCGACGTCCTTACCCAGCGCCGTGTCACCGACCTCATCAGCGAACTCGACATGCTGGGCATCGTCAACGCCGTCGTCGTCTCGAAGGGTCGTTACGGCCGCACGAAGGAGATATCGCTGTCGGTCCCGATCGAGGAGACCGAACACGTCCTGCTGTCGGACTCACGGCTCGGCGACATCGAGAACGCCCAACCGTTCGTGCAGGCTCGATTCGACAACTGACCGCGCCGCTTCTCGTGACCGCGCCGCTTCTCGTCGTTTGACGCTCGTTTCCACTCGAAGCGATAGCCCTCAGGCCGTCGCCGTCGGGGCCGTCGACGCTGGCGTCGGCCCCTGAGCCGACACGCTGGGCGACGCCATCGACGCCACGGCTCCACCGGAAACGGTGACGTCTCCGGTCGAACTCGTGCTGACGTTGCCGGTCGGATCGGTCACCATCTCCACCGGACCCGGCGTCGCCGCGTCGTCGGCCGTCGTCGCCGACGTTATCCCGGTGTCGGCGACCATCGCGCCGGAGACGCCGAGGCGGACCCAGCCGAGGTAGGGGATGCGGACCCGCGCGGTCCCGATCACCCACTCCGGCTTGACCGGGGCGCGGATGTCGCCGGTCTGGTCGTAGTAGTTGTTGTTGTCGCCTTTCGTGATGAACCCCGCGTGGGGCGCCGGACAGTTGTCCATCTGGTCGCAGTTGTCGGCGCCCTGCACCCACGCCTCGTTGGCGCGGTCGTACCAGTTTTCGCCCTCGTCGACCCAGAAGCGTGCGCGGTGGATGATCGGCGGTCGGAACTCGCTGCTGCTCTCGTAGATCACCACCGTCCCGTAGTCGTTGAACGTCTTGTAGCCGACTTCCTGCCCGGTTTCGTACGTGACGACGCCCGTATCGCCGCGCGCGGCGTCGGGCGCGAACCGGCCGGGTTCGGTGACGAAGATCAGGTCACCCTTCTGCATGTTGGGGTCCATGCTGCTGCTCTCGACGGCGACCATCGGCGGCCAGACGCCGCTGATCGCGAAGAGGAGGACGCCCACCGCCGCCACCGTCGCGATGCTGGTCAGCATCTCGCGGGCGAACATCAGCGGGCCGGTCTCGTCGTTGAGGAACCGGTAGAACAGCCCCTCGTCCTCGTCGTCAGTGGACGGCTCCGGCCGGGGACCATCGCCTGCGCTCATCTGTACGGGCTTTCTCGGGGCGCGTGCATAGTCCTTCTGTCTGTCCCCCCGACGCCCGCTCCCGCCGGGATCAGCGAGCCATCGCCACACCGCGTCGCCGTCGTCGACCCCCACGCCCTGACCGCAATCGACACCCTTTCGGTCCGAAGGGCCGCGCGTCACACCATGGCACGAATCGAGGCCGCCGACTTCCACGACATCGCCAAGCCCGGCGAGGCCCGGCTCTCGCCCGACGGCGAGCAGGTCGCCTTCGTCCGGCAGATCCCGGACGACGACGAGAGCTACGAGTCCACCATCCACCTCGTCCCCAGCGACGGCAGCGAGGAGCCCCGCCAGTTCACCGTCTCCGAGGGCGCCGACAGCCAGCCCCGCTGGTCCCCCTCCGGCGACCGCCTCGCGTTCGTCTCGAACCGCGGCAAGGACGACGACCGCCCACAGCTCTGGATCATCCCCGTGAGCGGCGGCGAAGCCCGCCCCGTCACCGAAGTCCCGGCCGGCGTCGGCGCCATCTCGTGGTCGCCCGACGGCAACCGGATCGCGTTCGTCCAGTCGACGACCGAGGCGGAACGCGAGGAGGGCCTCGACGTGGACATCTCCGAGGAGGAGGAGTACGAGCGCGAGACGCCCGACCCGCGGGTCATCGACCGGACCGTCTACCGCTCGGCCCAGCAGTACTTCGACGGCACCCGCGCACACGTCTACGTCGCCCACGTCGGTGACGGCGTCATCGACGCCGAGGACGTCACCGTCGAGCGCCTCACCAGCGGCGACGTCGACTTCGGCTCCCCCGAGTGGGGCGACGCCTCGACGCTCTACTACACCGCACAGGACGTCGGCGAGGACCCAGACGACTCCAACCGCTACTCCATCTACCGCTACGACACCGACGCCGCCGAGGCCGAGAAGGTCCACGAGTCGAGCGGCTGGGGCGCCGGCATCGCCGCCAACGGCGAGGGCGACCTGGCGTTCCTCTACAGCGAGGAGGAGCAGATCAGCATCCAGCCGACCGAACTCAAGGTGCTCGAGGCCGCCAGCGGCGAGGTCGCGTGGATCACCGAGGACCTCGACCGCGGGCTGGGCTACGAGGCCGCCCCGCAGTGGGGCCCCGAGGGCGAGCGCGTCTACTTCTCGACCCCCGACGAGGGCAAGACCAGCCTCTGGACGGCACCCGGCGACGCCAGCGAGGCGCCGAGCCGCGTGGTCCGTCCCGGCGCGATCAGTACCGCCCACGTCGGCGAGGAGCACGTCGCCTTCGCCATGAGCGAGTGGGACCACCCGGGTGACGTGTTCGTCTGTGCGCGCGAGCACGCCGCCGAACCCGGCCTCGACGGCGGCAGCGGTGTCGAGCGCGAGGACTGCCGCCGCCTCTCGGAACTCAACGGGACCTACCTCGGCGGCGTCGACGTACAGGAACCCGAGGAGCTCCACTTCGAGTCCGAACAGGGCGAGGTCCACGGCTGGACGATCACTCCCGAAGGCTTCAACGAGGACGGCACCTACCCGCTGGCCGTCGAGGTCCACGGCGGCCCCCACGCGATGTGGACCACCGCCGGCACGATGTGGCACGAGTTCCAGACGCTCGCGGCGCGTGGTTACGTCGTCTTCTGGTCGAACCCCCGCGGTTCGACCGGCTACGGGACGGACTACATGCAGGCCATCGAGCGCGACTGGGGCGACGTGACGCTGACCGACGTCATGGCTGGCGTCGACCTCCTGACCGACCGCGACTACGTCGACGAGGACGACGTGCACCTCACCGGCGGCTCCTTCGGCGGCTTCATGACCTCGTGGGCGGTCGGCCAGTCGGACTTCTTCACCTCCGCGGTCTCCCAGCGGGGCGTCTACGACCTCACGAGCTTCTACGGCTCGACCGACGGCGCCTACAGCCTCGTCGAGGGCGACTTCGACACGACGCCGTGGGAGGAACCGGAGTTCCTCTGGGAGCAGTCCCCGGCGGGCCACGCCCACAAGGTGGAGACGCCGACGCTGGTGATCCACTCCGACGACGACTACCGGACCCCGGCCTGCACGGCCGAACTCTGGTACCGGATGGTCCGCAAGCAGGGCACCGACACGCGGTTCGTGCGCTACCCGCGCGAGGGCCACGAGCTCTCCCGCTCGGGCGAGCCGGGCCACATCGTCGACCGCATCGAGCGTATCGCCCGGTGGTTCGACGGCTACAGCGAGTATCAGGACGCCGAGCGGGCCCTCGACCGCGACCGAAACGACGGCCTCACCGCGGGCGAGGACGAGAACGGCGACGACGAGAACGAGGAGTAAGCCGCCCGCGGCGAGCGTCGACGGTTCCGTCCCGTCGGCCCCGAGCGTGACGCCGTGACTGTGTCCGGCTCCCCACGGCTACCGAGCCGTCCGGGGGCCTTTTTCGCGTGGTCGTCAGACAGGCTCCCCTCGGCGGGTCTCGAAGCGAAGCGAGGGGGTTCAACGCTTGGCAATTAGTAGCATAGTTGAACGGCCGGAACGGCGCTGGGACCCGACCGCTCTACAGCCCTCCGGAGTGCTCCGGGGGCCCGCTTCCCCTCGCCGTCAGACGGGCTCCCCTCGGCGGGTCTCGATGCGAAGCGAGGGGGTTCATCGAAACGCCCAACGGAACCTGTCCCCAAGCGTGGCTATGGACTGCGTCTACTGTGACTCGCCCGTCGAGGAGCACCACCCGATGTACGTCGCCGAGGGAGCGGTCGACGCAGAGCCGACGCCGTTCTGTAACTACGCCTGTCTCACCGCGTACGTTGAGGAAGCGGGGCTGGTCGACGGCGCGTGCTGCAACTGGTCGCCCGACTCAGCCCAGCAGTAGTCCGCCGTCGTCGTCTTCATCCTCCTCGGCGTCGTCGCCGTTGCCGAGGTCGACGTCGACGCTGTCACCGCCGTCATCGAGGTCGATCTCCACGTCGTCGTCCGCCGGGCCGCCGCCGGCGCCGCCGACCTCCCGGATCTCGTTGTTCCCGGTTCCGCCGGAACCGCCGCCGACGCTCTCGATCTCGTCACTACCGGTTCGTCCCGGCGGCGACGCCTTCGTGGCCCCGTCGTCGACGGCGTCCTGTAGTCGCTCCTCGCCCGCAGCGGCGTCGCCGTCGTGCTCGACCGCCGCGCTGACGGTCTCGCTTAGGCGGTCCGACGAGCCAGCATCCGCCGCGGCGCCGCTCCGTGCGTCGTCGGCGCCGGGCATGTCGCCGGCCATCTCCTCCTGGTAGTGGGCGATCCAGTCCGAGAAACAGTCGGGACAGATCGTCTGGCTGTCGACCTCGCTACCGTCGACGTTCAGCGAGACGTTCCGGAGGAGTGCCTCGGGGGCGGGAGAACCACAGCGGCCACAGGACTGGGTCGACATAGCGACCGAACACTCGGGAGGCGCATAGGTGTTCGCCCGCCCGTCCGAACCGCCACGGGTCTCGGGACGCCGTCGTTGCTCGCTCGTCGAGGTGATAGCTCGGCGTCTCGGGGGTCCGCCGCTCAGTTGGTTCGGAACGAGCGGTCGCCCGCGTCGCCGAGGCCGGGGACGATGAACCCCTCCTCGTTGAGTTCGTCGTCGATGGAGACCGTCAGCAGGTCGGCCTCGGGGAACTCCTCGTGGACCCGGAGCAGTCCCTCGGGCGCCGAGACCGCCGAGAGCACGAACAGGTCCTCGGGCTGGTCGTCTGCGGCGTCGAGGACGTGTTCGAGGACCGTACACATCGTCGATCCAGTCGCCAGCATCGGGTCGGCGACGACGACGGTGTCGTCCTCGGTGATCTCGGGCAGCTTCTTGTAGTCGACGCTGATCGGGAACGTCCCGTCGTCGCCCATCCCGGCGGACTCGTCGCGGCCCGCGGAGATGACGCCCTGTTTGGCGCGGGGGAACGCCTTGAGCAGCCCTTCGACGAACGGCGTCGCCGCCCGCAGGACGTTGATGATCACCACGTCGTCCAGCCCGCGGACCCGCTCGCCGGTGGTCTCGGTGAGGGGGGTCTGGACGGGGACGTACTCGGTCTCCATCGCGCCGTCGATGATCTCGTAGCCACAGATCCGGCCGAGCTTCACCAGCCCCTTCCGGAAGCCGACTTGCTCGGTCTCCACGTCGCGGATCTGCGAGAGCGTGTCTTTCGCCAGCGCGTGCGTGACCAGGGAGGCCTGGTCGCGGTCCTCGATGGGCATTACCGGGACTGAGACCGGCAACGGCAAAAACTCGGGCGGTTCGACCCGGTTCCCGCGTGCGCCCCGTCCGCGCCGGAAAACGGCCCCATTCGCGCCGGAACGCGGGGAAAACGGACGGATAACTATGGGAAAGCGGCGGCCCCATGCCGATATGTCCCCGACACGCCGTGTCTGTCAGTGGGGTGGCGCCGATGGCTGAGCGGCCGAGTACGGGCCCCGTTGGCCGATGGATCGAGAGGCATCGACTCGTCGCCTTCCTCTCCGTGACGTACGCCTTCACGTGGACGGTACAGGGCGCCGTGGCGGTGGCTGGCCTGGAGCCGTCGTGGACGCAGTCGATCCTGATCGGGATCGGCGGCTTCGGTCCGCCAGTCGGGGCGGCGGTCGTGCTCTGGGCCACCGGTGGCGACCTCCGGCGCTGGGTCGGCCAGTTCTTCGACTGGCGCCTCGGCGCCCGGTGGTGGGCCGCCGTGCTCGGGCTCCCGCTGGTGGTATTGTCCCTCGGTGTCGCCCTGTTCGTCGCGCTGGGCGGACCGATCGACGTCGGGTCGCTTCCGTTCCCCGGGATCTACCTGTTCGCGCTGGCGTGGGGAACGGTGCTCGGCGGCGGCCAGGAGGAACTCGGCTGGCGGGGCTTCATGCTCCCGATCCTGCAGGAACGCCGGAGTGCGCTCGCTTCGGGGCTCCTCGTCGGCGTCGCGTGGGCGGGCTGGCACCTTCCGCTGTTCCTCAACGCGAGCACCACACAGGGCGCGTGGTCTCGCTCACAGCAGGTGCTCTGGGTGGTCTCCATTCTCGCGGGCTCGGTGCTCTGGACGTGGATGTACAACGGTACCGGCGGCAGCGTGCTCGCGGTCGCGGTGTTCCACGCCGGCATCAACGCTATGGGGGTGCTCCACCCCGCGGACGTCGGGGCGATGGCTCCCGGCAGGGTGCCGGACCAACGGTTGGGCCTCCTCGCGGAACTCACCGGTGCCGTCCCGATGGTGCTGCTCGCCCTGCTGATCGTCAGCGTCTACGGTGCCGAGAGGCTTTCAGCCCGGGAGCCGCCGGGACCGGAAGCAGCCGGCCTCGGAACCGAGCGCCCCGCTGACTCGGTACGGCCGTAGTTATTAGCACCCCGCGGTCACAGCTACAGCACCGACAGATGCGCCTGACCCGCCACGTCCGAGAGCGCCGGTGGCCAACGGTGGCCGGCTACGCCCTGTTCGTCGCGCTCATGGTGGCCGGGTACTACTACAACATCACCTTCGTCCAGTTGGGGCTGATCGACCTCGGTACCCGGCTGGTCGGGATGTCCGAGACGGTCGTCTCGGCGTGGATGGCCGCCCTCGCGCTCTGTACCCTCGTCGTCGCCGTCGCCACGGGCGTGACGATGGACCGCCGCGGCTGGAGCACCGACCTCCGAACGAAGCTCCGCCTGCTGTTCGGCGTCGTCCTCGTCCAGTTCGCGCTCACGGTCCTGGCGCCCGGCATCCGGAGCGTGCCGGCGTTCGGCGCGTGGATCGTCGTCGCCTCCGTCGGCCTCGGGGTCGGCTTCCCCGTCTCCTTCTCGCTCGCGGTCGACCTGGTGCCGCCGCCCGACCGGGGCTACGTCGCGGCGGCGATCACGGCCATCGCCTACTTCGCGGCCAACGCGATCCCGCTCTCGTGGTCCGTCGAGGTGTTCAGCCGGGTGATGACCGTCGCGATGGTTCCGGGAATCGCCGCCCTCGCGGTCCTGATCTCGGGACGAGTCGGGCCGATCGAGTCCGTGCTCGACACGCTGGGCGAGCAGTACCACGAGTTCGGGCGGGGGCGGTTCTGCCACCCGACGCCCGTTCGTACTCGGAGCCTCGCCTTTGCCGTGCCGGTGGCGCTGACGTTCGGCGTGTTCTTCATCGACAGTCTGGGGTTCCTGCGGATCATCGACACCCCGTCGCTGTTGCTGACCTCCTGGCAGTCGCCGGCGCTCTCGACCCGGCTGGCCATCGCCGTCGCTCACGTCGTCGGCGCGGTCATGGCGGGAGTCATCTACACGGCGTTCCCGCTCCGGCGAGTGTTCCTCTGGACGTTCGCGCTGTTCGCGCTGGCCCACGTGCTCTACACCTCCGACCTCCGGTTGGCGGCCGCGTTCCCCTCGGTCGCTCAGGGCGCCTCGCCGCTCAACCCCGGGGTGTACGCCATCGCGGTGAGTTTCTACACGACGCTCAACTTCGCCATCTGGCCCGACCTCTCGACGCCGGAAACGATCGGTACCCACTCGGCGGTCGGTATCGGCGTCGCCGGCTGGCTCGCGACGTTCCTGAGCACCGCGCTCGCGCTCTACTTCAACGCGGTCGAACTCACCCTTCTGAGCCACCTCAACGTCGTGCAGGCGCTCTCGTTACTGTTGCTGTGCTCGCTGGCGGCAGGGATCTATCTCCGCCGCGCGGCCGCGGCCCGGACGGAGGGACCCACATGACCATCACCGAATCCATCCCCCTGTTGCTCGTCGTACTGCTGTTGGTCGCCGCCGGCGGCGGCGAGGCCGACCGGATGTCCGTCACCTTCGACGGTGACCACGAGGTCGCGGCCTTCGACGGCGTCCACGTCGTCGCGGGCGGTACGACGACGGTCCCCGCCGAGGCCACCGTGACCGGCGACCTCTACGTCATCGGCGGCACGACACGGATCGACGGTCGCCTCGTCGGCGACGCCACCGTGCTCGCGGGGAGGCTCGCTGTCGCCGACGGCGCCGCGGTCACCGGCACGCTCCAGCGGATCAGCGGCGAGTCGACCGTCGCCGAGGGGGCGGCGGTGGGCCAGTACACGACGTTCGACCCGCCCGAACCGAACGACTCGCCGGCCGGCCAGGTGTTCGGCTTCCTCGCCCAGTTCGCCGTGCTCGGGGCCGTCGGCTGGTGGCTCGCCGAGCGACACAACGCGCTGCTGGGGAATGTCGGCAACGCGATTACCGGCCACAGCCTCGTCAGCGGCGTCGTCGGGGCGCTCGCGGCCGCGACGCTGCTGGTGCTGTTCGTCTACATGGCGTTCACGTTGATCCTGATCCCGCTGAGTATCGCTGGCCTCCTCGCACTGGGGGTCGTGGTGCTCTACGGGCAGGTCGTGTTCGGCCACCTGCTCGGCCGTCGCCTGCCGATCGACCGCCCGGGCGCCGCGACGGCGGCCGGCGTGGGGCTGTTCCTGCTCGCCGTCGAACTGCTCGGGGCGGTTCCCTACGCCGGCGCGCTGGCCCAACTTGCGCTGATCGCGGTCGGCTTCGGCGCGGTGCTGAACACCTACTTCGGCCTCCAGCGGTTCGAACCGGTGACCATTCCGGGCGGCGAGTAAGCCGGACCCGGAGGGTCCGCTCGGGGTCGTCAGGACGACAGGTACCAGCCGAACAGCAGCGGCGCGAAAAGCAGCGTCAGCGGGACGGCGATCCAGACCTGCCCGGCGAACACGTCGTACTGCCCAAGCGTGATCGAGACCGGCGTCCCCTCGGCGTAGCCGACGAGGAACTCGAAGCCGACGGTCAGCAGGGTCCACGCGACGCCGACGAGCAGCAGTTCCGCCCGGCTAAACGCCGTCGCCGTCCACCCGAGGTAGGCAGCCGAGACCGCGAGGATGGCGAGGACGAGCATCGCGGTGCTGAGCACGTGGGCCGCGTACTCGTCCATCCGGGGGACGAGGACTGTCTCCCGGAACACGCCGTTGGCGACGGCGACGACGGCCATGACGAGCCAGACGGCGAGGGGCTGGAGCAGTGCGGCCGGGCGAACGGTCTGGAGGGGGTCGGCGGCGCTCATACCGTCCCGTAGGTGTCGGGAGGCCATAACGTTCGGCGACGGTACTCACGCCGGGAGAACCGTCGACGCCGCTGCGACGCCGACTCAGACGAACTTCCGGACGGTCATGTCCAGCGTGTCGAGGTCGAGGATCGGCGCGTAGCCGTAGTCGGGGTCGATGTTGACGGACTTCTGGAAGTCGGTCTGTTCCTGCCAGCAGCCGGAGTTGACCGCGAGGACGTTGTGGTACTTCCCCCAGCCGAGTTTGTGGACGTGGCCGGTGTGGAACACGTCGGGCACCTCGTCGATGACGAGGTAGTCCTTCTCCTCGGGGGCGACGCGGGTGTGACCGCCGTACTGCGGGGCGACGTGGCGCTTCTTCAGCAGTTGGTACATCGCCTTGTGTGGCTCGTCGTAGCTGGCCTTCTCGGCGGGGAGTTCGGCGATCACCTCGTCCAGCGAGACGCCGTGGTACATCAGCACCGAGACGCCCTCGACGGTGACCGTCGACGGGTTCCCGGTGAAGCGGGCGTCGTGGGCGCTCATGATGTCCCGAAGCTCCTCGGTGAAGGCGGGCTGGGGTTCCGCGAGGCGGACGGCGTCGTGGTTCCCGGGGATCATCACGATCTCCATGTCGCCGGGGACCTTCTTCAGCTCCTCCGCGAACCGCTCGTACTGCTCGTAGATGTCCACCACGTCCAACTCCTCGTCCTGATCCGGGTAGACCCCGACGCCCTCGACCATGTCGCCGCCGATCAGGAGGTACTCCACGGCCTCGGCCTCGGGGGTGTGGAGCCAGTCGGCGAAGCGGTTCCACGCCTCCTGGGCGAACTCCTGACTGCCGACGTGGACGTCCGAGATCAGCGCCGCCTGCACGTGCCGGTCGGCCGTGCTCGGCTTGTGGGTCCGGGGTACGTCGGGGAAATGCAGCGAGTCGACGAACATGATCCCGCCGTCGTCGGCCAGCGTCCCCTGCACGGCCAAACACTCGTCGAGCAGCAGGTCGTCCACCAGCGGCGCGAACGCCCGGTCCTTCATGATCAGGCAGGGGAAGGTGCCGGTGGTGTCCTCCAGTTCGACGATCCAGTGGCCCGAGGCCGTCGAGCGGATGTCGTCGACGAGGCCGATCATCTCGGCGTCGCTACCGCCCGGCATCGACTGGATCGCCTCCGCGGGTCGGTGGTTCACGCGCCCGCGGAGCAGCCCCGCGAGCCGGTCGTAGCGGTCCTGAAACGTCCCGACGAACTCGTCGTACTCGCCGGTCCCGGTCGACTGCCCGGTCACGTCGTTCCGGATCTCCGGGGCGGGCGGCGAGCGACTGCCGATGGTCGTGGCGGCCGCCCCACCCGCGGCGTTCGCGTCGCCCCCGGACCCCTTCGCTTCGACTCCATCACTCCCCCCTTGCTGGCGATTGTCGAGGTTTTCCGTTCCAGTTGAAACGTCGGGATGGCCGCTCCCGTCGTCGCCCGTGAGCAGGTCGGTCTCGGGAGTGGCGTCGCCGGTCATGTCCGTCGGCGCCTGTTCGGCGAGGTCGGCGGCACCGTCTGTTTCGGGTGGGAGCGTTTCTCGGTCCGGAGTCCGTTCGCTGTCGGGGGCACGGTCGAGCAGGCCGCCGTCGACGGCCTCGCGGGCGTGCTCGACGGTCACGACGAACGCGTCGCCGGCGGCGTCGGCGGCCGCCTCGGCGGCGAGTTCGGGTTCGCCGGCGTTGGCGAGGATCGTCACCGCCTCGCGCTGGGCGTTGTACCCCCGGCTCGTGAGTTCCTCCACGAGCCGTCGATGGGACTCCTGTGGCACGCCACCCTCTCGGCGAGGCCCGGGCAAAAGCATACCGACGCTGGACGGGTCGGCGTCATCCGCGCGCGGCGTCCCGCGCTTCCGGCACGGCTAAGCGACCGGCGCTCCCAGCCCCGGGCGTGACGCAGTTCCCGACGTTCGAGGTGATCCCCGCGGTCGACGTACAGGACGGCGAGGCTGTCCAGCTCGTGGCGGGCGAGCGCGACTCCGGGAAACGCTACGGCGACCCCGTCGCCGCCGCCGAGCGCTGGCTGGACGAGGGCGCGGAGACGCTCCACCTCGTCGACCTCGACGGCGCCTTCGAGGGCGAGCGCGAGAACGCCGACGCCATCGAAGCCATCGTCGATGCCACGGGGGAGGACGTGGGCGTGCAGGTCGGCGGCGGCATCCGAACCGTCGCGGACGCCATCAGCCTGCTCGACGCCGGCGTCGACCGCGTGATCCTCGGCACCGCCGCGGTCGAGGAGCCCGAGATCGTCGAGCGGATCTCCGAGACCCACCCAGAGAGCGTGATGGTGAGTCTCGACGCGAAAGAGGGCGAGGTCGTCGTCTCGGGCTGGACCGAGGGCACGGGGCTCGACCCCGCTGAGGCCGCGGCGCGCTACGAGGACCTCGGTGCCGGCTCGGTGTTGTTCACCAACGTCGACGTGGAGGGCCAACTCTCGGGGATCGACCGCGAGGCCGTCGAGCGCGTCGTCGACGCCGTCGACATCCCGGTCGTCGCCAGCGGTGGCGTGACCGATCTCGACGACGTGGCCGCGCTGCGCGACGCCGGCGCGGCGGCAGTCGTCGTCGGCACGGCGCTCTACGAGGGTCGGTTCACGCTGGCCCGAGCGATGGGCGTCTGACTCGGTCGAAACAGCGGTCCTTTCTCGCCTCAGAGACTGACGCGCTCCCCGTCCTCGGGGACGAGCACGTCTTCGGTCCCAGCACGGAGTTCCTCACGCGAGAGCAGACAGTGGTTGATCGCCTCCATGTGGACGACGGCGACCGTCGCGTCGGTCGCCTCGCGGACGGCACGAACGTCGTCGACCCCCATCGTGATGGGTTCGCCCTCCTCGAACCGGGCCTCACCGCCGTTGAGGACGGCCATCACGGGGTCGAACTCCGCCAGCGTCTCCGCGACGGGCTCGTACCAGACGGTGTCGCCGGCGACGTACAGCGTCGCCCCGTTCTCGAAGACGAACCCGGAGACGGGTCCCATCTGCTCGGCCAGTTCGTCGTGACCGTGCCGGCCCGGCGTCCGGTGGATGGTGATTCCCTCGAAGGTGGTCTCGTCCTCGACGGGGCGCACGTCGGTGAACCCCTCCTCGACGAAGGCGTCGGCCTCTTCGGGCTGACAGAGCAGCGGGACGTCGTCTGCCAGCTCCTCGCTCGCGGCCTCGTCCCAGTGGTCCGGGTGTCGGTGGGTGACGACGACGGCGTCGTAGTCGAGGTCGACCTCGGGGAGCGCAACGAGGGGGTTGTTCCGGTCGTTCGGCGTGTTCTGGATCGGCGGGTTCGCGCCCTGCGGCGAGAGCATCGGGTCGACGAGGAACGTCGTCCCGTCGACGGTCGCGAGGAGGGTGGCGTTCCGCACGAGCTGAACCTCGATGTCGGGGGCTGTCGTCATTCGGCTCCCGCTACGCGAGCCGTGAGGTTGGGACTTTCTCTGCCGGAGCACTCACCGGAACCGCTCGCCGACGGGGTTTGACCGCTGGCCGTCCGCGCCGAGGGACGCCGACTCCAACAAGCCGTCCACCCTTCCACAACCGCTTTGCTCCCCCGGCCCACGAACACACGTATGACCGACCGGCACGCCAGCGTCTCCCGTGAGACCGCCGAGACCGCCATCGACTGTAGCCTCACGATCGACGGCGACGGCGAGAGCGAGGTCGACACCGGGATCGGCTTCCTCGACCACATGCTCGACTCCTTCGCCCGGCACGGCCTGTTCGACCTCGAACTGACCTGTGACGGCGACCTCCACGTTGACGACCACCACACCATCGAGGACGTGGGGATCGTGCTCGGGCAGGCCTTCGACGAGGCGCTGGGCGACCGCGCGGGCATCCGCCGGTTCGCCGACCGCCGGATCCCGATGGACGAGGCCCAAGCGGGCGTCGTCGTCGACGTGTCGGGGCGGCCCTACTTCCGCTTCGACGGCGAGTTCTCACAGGAGCGGATCGGGGAGTTCACCAGCGTCCTCGCGCGGCACTTCGCCCGCTCGCTGGGCCAGCACGCCGGCCTCACGCTCCACTGCGAGGTCGAGGGGGACAACGCCCACCACGAGGTCGAGGCGCTGTTCAAGGCCCTCGCCCGCGCGCTCGACGACGCTACCCGGCTTGACGAGCGTCGAAGCGACACGCCCAGCACCAAGGGCAGCCTCTAAGCCTCCCGGATCTCCCCGTTCTCGGCCACCAGCTTCCCGTCCGCCTCCGCGCGTTCGAGCACCGCATCGATCTCCTCGCGTTCGAGGTCGTAGGCGGTGGCGAGCATCGACTCCACCTCGCTCCGGTCCATCGGGAACGGCCGGTTCGAGAGCATCCGCATCGCCCGACGGTAGCTGGGGGGCGTGTCCTTGGGGTCGCTCGGCGTGTCGCTCACGGCGGCCGTGCCGTCCGCGGACGGCGGCGTGGGTTCGCCGCCGCTGCCGGACCCCGCCCCGCCCGGGCTCATCGTGATCCCACTGTCGTCGGTCGCCGTTGCCGAGTCGGCGGCCGACGGCGCCGCTGTGGTGCTGTTCCCCGCATCGGCGCCTGCTTCGGCACGTTCGATCAGCGGCTCCATGACGCGCAGCAGTTTCGTCTTGCAGTCCGGACAGAGCGCGACCGAGCGGTCGCCGCCGCCGAGGCGTTCGGGAACCACCGCGTACTCGTTCACGTCGTCGGGGGCGCCACAGAAGTAACACGACTGGAGGTCGGCCATGGCCGGTGGTCGGTGCGGGCAGGCAAGAAAGCCGCGGCCGGCCCCGTGATCCCCGGGAGCCCGCCGCTTAAGGGTCAGGAGGGCCGAACCCGGCTCACTCCGCATGGACATCGAGCCAACCGAGACGACCGGCCGATCGATCACGGTCAAACTGTTCGGGCGCCACGGCGTCGAGCGCGAGGCGGCCGACTCCATCGCCGACGCGATCAGCCGGGTGAAAGCCGCCGACGCCGAGGAGACGAAGATCCTCCAGAACGACGAGGTGGTGTACGCTGCCGAGCGCAACGGGTCGATCGAGGACTGGGAGCGCGAGTACGAACGCGAGAAGCGCCGGCTCTCCGCCGAGGCGTCGGCGTGGGACTGCCCCCACGGATCGGCGTTCTGCTACGAGGACGACCGCTGTCTGGACTGCCAGATCGACCGGGCGACGGGCGGGAGCGACTGGCCCCGATCTCCGGAGTAGCTCCCCACGGCGGCGAGCCGGGGGTTTAACCCCGGCGCCCGCATCGATCCGGGAGTGTTCGACGAGATCATGGAGAAGTTCGAGGGGTCGCCCTCCCAGCAGGCGGTGGTCCGACTGCTGCTCGAACGCGGCTTCTCGATCAACGACGAGGGCCGGGTGGTCTCCGGCGGGATCGAGATCCCCGACACCCAGATCGCCCGCGAGATCGGCGTCGACCGCCGGGTCGTCGACTCGACGACGACGGCGCTGCTGGAGGACAGGGAACTGCGGCGCATCTTCGAGAACATCTCGGCGGTCCCGAGCCTCATGGACCTCGCGCCCGTCCTCGACTTCACCGTCGTCCGGGTCGAGCCCACCGACGCCGACGCCGCCGGCATCGTCGCCCGCGTCACCGGCCTCGTCGCCGACGAGGGCGTCTCGATCCGGCAGGTGCTGTCCGACGACCCGGAGTTCGCCGACGACCCGACGCTGTACATCGTCCTCGACTCCGAGCCCTCCGGCGACCTGTTGAAGGCGATCCGGGACCTGCCCCACGTCCGCGCCGTGAGGTTCTGAATGGCCCCCGAGCCGTTCCGCACCGTCGCCGGCCGCGGCGAGGCCCGCTTCGAGGTCCGGGGTTCTGAGTTCATCGGCCACGTCGCCCGCGCCGACACCGTCGAGGCCGCCGAGGCGTTCATCGACGCCGTCAGTGCGGAGTACGACGACGCGACCCACAACGTCCCGGCCTACCGCGTGCCCGCCGGCGAGACCTCTCCCGACCGCGTGAACGAGGTCATGATCCGGGAGTACCAGAGCGACGACGGCGAGCCGACCGGCTCCTCGGGCAAGCCCGCGCTGAACGTCCTCCAGCAGCGCGAGATCCGGAACGTCGTCGCCGTCGTCACGCGTTACTACGGCGGCACGAATCTGGGCGTCGGCGGCCTCGCCCGCTCGTACTCCCGCGCGGTCAAGGACGCCGTCGACGACGCCGGGATCGCGGAGGTCCGGCCGCGCCACCGCTTTACCGTCACCGTCGATTACGACGATTCCGGTACCGTCCGGGGCATCCTCGACGGCGCCGACTGCGAGTTCGACGCCGACTACGAGGCCGAGGTCGTCTTCGAAGTTTCGACCCCCGTCACCGAGAGCGACGACCTCCGGGACCGCATCCAGTCGGCGACGAGCGGACGGGCGCGGATCGAGTAGCCGTCCCGAGCCCCGCCCGGCCACTCGATGGCGACTCCAGCGGGCACAACCGTTTTGCCGCGTTCCGCCGACGGTTCGGACATGGTCGAGCAGACGGACGTAGTCGTGATCGGCGGGGGTATCGTCGGCACCGCGACGGCGTTCCACCTCGCTGAACGGGGCGTCGAGACGGTGTTGGTCGACGACGGGCGGGAAGCCAGTGCGACCGCCGCGGGCGCCGGGATCATCTCCCCGCCCACCAGTAGCCGGCGCGAGAACGACGACTGGTTCGCGTTCGCGGTCGAGGCGGCCGCCCACTACCCGGACCTGATCCGCCGACTCGAAACGCAGGGTATCGACGACCACGGCTACGCCGAGACGCCGATGCTCTCGGTCGCGCTCAGCGACGAGGAGGCCGATACGTTGGCGGCGGACCGCGAGCGGGCCGCACGCCGCGGTGCGGAGCTCGAAGAACTCACCCCCGAGGAGGCCGAGGCGGCGTTCCCCGCACTCGAGGGTGTCGAGTCGGCGCTTCGTTTCCCCGAGGCCGCTCGCGTCGACGGCGCGACGATCACCTCCGGCATCCGCCGGGCGGGGCGCCGAACCGGACTCACCACCCTCGACGCCGCCGTCGAGGGGATCCGGACCGAGGACGGCGCCGTCACGGGCGTCGTCGTCGACGCCGCGGGCGGGGCCTCCCGTCAGCAGCAGCGGACCGCCGGGGAGAGCGAACGCATCGACGCCGAGCGCGTCGTCGTCGCCGGCGGCGCGTGGTCGAGCGAGTTCGGCGACGACCTCGGCCTCTCGCTCCCGGTCTCCCCGACCCGGGGCCAGATCGTACACCTCGAGAGCGACGGCACCCTCGACGATGCGGACCTCCCCATCGTCGGCAGCGTCGCTGACAACTACATCGTCCCGTGGGGTGACGGCCGAATCGTCGTCGGCGCCACCCGCGAGGAGGGGGCCGGTTTCGACGCCCGAACGACCGCCGACGGCGTCCACTCGGTGCTCGACTCCGGACTCCGACTCGCCCCGGGGCTCGCCGACGCGACGTTCCACGAAGTCCGCGTGGGCCTGCGGCCGGGGAGCCCGGACGGCCTCCCGATCATTGGCGCCGTGCCGGACGTGGACGGCGCCTTCGTCGCCACCGGCCACGGGCCGACGGGGCTGACGCTCGGACCGTACTCGGGTGCGGTCATCGCGCAGTTGCTTACCGGCGAGAAGCCCGACGTGGACCTCTCGGCGTTCGACCCGGCGCGGTTCTGAGCGCGTGAAGCCGTTCTTCGAGACCGTTTCCCGCCCGCTACCGCTCGCGTTTCCCGGTCTCGCTACTTCTCCCGGTAGAGCAGGAACCCGTTGTTCCCGACACAGAACACGTCGCCCGTCTCGGTGCCCGTCGTCGCGCCGTTGAGCCCCTCGGGTAGCCCGTCGAGTGAGAGCTCCCAACTCCGGTTCAGCGCGTAGACGGCGCCGTCGCTGGAGACCGCCAGCCCGTGGCGGCCGCTGCGGTGCATGGCGTCGATGGGGTGTTCGCCCAACTCGATCTCCCGCCAGTCGTAGCCGTTGTAGCGGTGGATGTTCCCCTTCGCGGAGGCCACGTCGAGCAGCGACTCCTCGTGGCCGGCCACGTCGGTCAGGCCGTCCTGTACGCCGGGCACGCCCACGCGCTCCCAGCCCTGCCCGACGCGCTGGAACGCGCCGCCCTCGTCGCTGCAGGTGTAGCCGAAGTTGTCGCTGGTGAACGTGATGGCGATGGGCGCGCCCTCGCCGGGCTCTTTCCCCATGTCCCACGTCACGTCACCCTGCTGGTCCTTCGAGCCGCGGACGATTCGGCCCTCGTCGTCGACGAGGTAGATGTCCTCCCCGCCGGCGGCGCCGTCGACGGCCACGTCGACGAACCGCTTGGTCCGCTTCAGCGGCTGGGAGTGGTCCTCGAAGTGGCCGTGGCTGTCGTACATCCCGACGAGGCCGTCGTCGCCGGCGAACCACGCGCGCTCGTACTCGCTCGTGGGGGCGATGGCGCGGATGTGGGTCTCGTCGCTCGCACCCGGCGCGGTGTCCTGTTTGCTCCACTCCCCGTCGCTCAGTCGCTTGATGACGGTGCCGTCGAGGCCGACGGCCATCGCGTCGTTCTCCAGTGCGGCCACGTCCTGCAGCGCGTCGTCGGTGTCGCTGTTCGCTTGGTTCCACCCGTTCTCGTAGTCCGATCCCCCGCCGAGACAGCCGGCGACGCCGCCGATCCCGGCGGAGCCGGCCAACGCGAGAACCGCCCGGCGCGAGCACTCCATCACCGACGTAACACAAGCGGTCGGCATAAGCCCCACACCCGCCCCGGCGGCCGCGGGCGAGCGCGGAACAGGAAACTTATCCGCCTTACCGACGCTACTCCCGGTATGACCAGCGGCTCGCCCTCGAACGTCCTCTTCGTGGTGATGGACACCGTCCGGAAGGACCGGCTCGGCCCCTACGGCTACGAGCGTGACACCACGCCCGGGCTCGACGCCTTCGCCGAGGAGGCGACCGTCTTCGAGAACGCCGTCGCGCCCGCGCCGTGGACCCTCCCGGTCCACGCCTCGATGTTCACGGGGATGTACCCCTCCCAGCACGGCGCCGACCAGGAGAACCCCTACCTGCAGGGCGCGACCACCCTCGCCCAGTCGCTTTCGGCCGACGGCACCCGTACCGCGTGTTACTCCTCGAACGCCTGGATCACGCCCTACACCCACCTCACCGACGGCTTCGACGACCAGGACAACTTCTTCGAAGTGATGCCGGGCGACCTGCTCTCGGGCCCGCTCGCGCGGATGTGGCAGGTGCTCAACGACAACCCCCGCCTGCGCCAGCTCGCGGACATGATCGTCAGCGCCGGCAACACCGCCCACGAGTACCTCAGCTCCGGCGAGGGCGCCGACTCGAAGACCCCCCGCGTCATCGACCGAACCAAGTCGTTCATCGAGGACGCCGAGGCCGACGGCGAGGAGTGGTTCTCCTTCATCAACCTCATGGACGCCCACCTCCCCTACCACCCGCCCGAGGAGTTCCGCGAGGAGTTCGCGCCGGGGGTCGACTCGACGGAGGTCTGCCAGAACTCGAAGGAGTTCAACTCCGGTGCCCGCGACATCGACGACGACGAGTGGGACGCCATCAAGGGACTGTACGACGCCGAGATCGCCCACATCGACAGCCAACTCACCGACCTGTTCGACTGGCTCAAGGCGACCGACCGCTGGGAGGACACCGCGGTCGTCATCTGTGCCGACCACGGGGAACTCCACGGCGAGCACGGCCTCTACGGCCACGAGTTCGGCCTCTACGACCCGTTGGTCAACGTCCCGCTGATGGTCAAACACCCCGATATCGAGGGCGGCCGCCGCGAGGACACCGTCGAACTGATCGATCTCTACCACACCGTGCTGGACACGTTCGGTGCCGACGCGACCCCCGCCGAACCCGACGAGGAGGCCGTCGCCTTCGACAACACTCGCTCGCTGCTCTCGGACGGCTACCGACGCTTCGACGGCGTCGACGACGCCGACGCGGGCCAGACGGCGGCGCCGGACGGCGAGACCGGATTCGTCGAGTACTCGCGGCCGGTGGTCGAACTCAAGCAGTTGGAGGAGAAAGCCGCCGACTCGGGGATCGAACTCGACGAGGACTCGCGCTTCTACGCGCGCATGCGGGCGGCGCGCCGGACCGACGCGAAGTACGTCCGGATCGACCGAATCGAGGACGAGGCGTACCGACTGGACGAGGACCCCGCGGAGACCGAGAACGTCGCCGACGGCGACGATGAGTCGATCGACGGGACCGAGGCCGAACTCGCCGTCTTCGAGCGTGAGGTCGGGGGCGCCTGGACCGGCGCCGCCGACGGCGACGTGACCGACGACGCCGTCGAGGACATGGACGAGGAGATCCAGGAGCGCCTCCAGGACCTCGGCTACATGGAGTAACTCCGGCTAGCTATTCCGGCCCGTTCTGCGACAGCCGGCGCCACGAATCAACCGAGAGCGACGGCGCCCGTGCTCAGCGAGTCAGTCCTCCATCCAGTAGTACAGCGCCGTCCGATCGGCGCCACACGACGGGCACTCCTCGGGGAGGTCGTCGATGTCGCCGAGTTCGCCACAGTCCGCACAGCGCCAGAGTAGTTCGGCCTCGCCGTACTCGTGGCCCGCGCGGTCGTGTTCGATGGAGAGTGCGTGGATCCCCTCCCGGGTGGTGACGGAGAAGCCGTCGTCGGTCAGGCCCCGGATCGTCCCGAGTTTCGTTCCGTCGTCGTCGTACACGTCGGTACCGATGGTGATGGGTCGGTCGTCGCTCATGCGTGTCAATTAGGTTGGGAGAACGCAAAAACCCGATGGCGGTGCTCACGCCCCCGGCGAGTGCGCTGTGGCTCGGGGACCGGTGGGGGACGGCCGTGATCCGGAGGGGTGAGATCGGGACGGGTCGGGGAGTCAGCGCCTGCGGCCGAGCACGGCCGCCCCCAGCGCGGCTGCCGCCGGCACCATCACGAACCCGACCGGGCCGGGTCCACCGTTCGTTCCGCCACCGGGGGGCCCAGCCGCGTTCGGGAGGCTGAACGGCGGGAAGTCGGGCGTGCCGGCGCCCTCACAGACGATGCCGATGGCGCTGATGTCCTTGTCGTCGGTCCCGGTCACTTGGACCGACTCGCCGGGCTCGACGGTGGTCGGTCCGGAGACCCCCGCGCCGCTCTGCTCGCTCCCCGCTTTCACGTAGACGTCGACCGCGAACGCCTCGTTGTTCGTGATCGTCGCCTCCGCGGCGCTCCCGGAGACGGTGACGTCGAGGCTGCTGAACTCCTGACTGTAGGAGTTCCCCCTCCACTCGTACTTCGCCGTTCCCTCGCAGACCACGGGTGTCTCGGTCGGCGTCGCGGTCTCCGTTGGCGTCGGCGTCGGCGTCGGTGTTGGGGTTGGCGTCGGTGTTGGGGTTGGAGTCGGTGTCGGTGTTGGGGTTGGCGTCGGCGTTGGGGTGGCGGTTGGAGTCGGTGTTGGTGTCGCGGTCTCCGTTGGCGTCGGAGTCAGCGTCGGTGTTGGGGTTGGTGTTGGGGTCGGAGTCGGCGTCGGTGTGGGGGTTTCAGTTGGTGTTGGCGTCGGTGTTGGTGTCGCGGTTGGAGTCGGTGTTGGTGTCGCGGTTGGAGTCGGTGTTGGTGTCGCGGTTGGAGTCGGTGTTGGTGTCGCGGTTGGAGTCGGTGTTGGTGTCGCGGTTGGAGTCGGTGTTGGTGTCGCGGTTGGAGTCGGCGTTTCGGTCGGTGTCTCGGTCGGCGTTTCGGTCGGCGTTTCGGTCGGTGTCTCGGTCGGCGTTTCGGTTGGCGTGATGTCGCAGTCGATGTGGACGGTTCCGTCGTCGACGTGGCGGCCGTTCTTGGTTTGAGCGCTCCAGTAGTACCTGGCGTCGTTAAGGTAGTCGATGGTGACGCTGTCACCCGACTCCCCTTCAGGTTCGAGGTAGTACTCCTCACCGTCGAACATCAGGCTAACACCGACGTCGTTGGGGTTCGTGATGGTCACTTTCCCGTCGCCGTCGACGCATTTCTCGGTGACGTGGAGGTCCTCCAGCTTTTCGCGGTCACAGTCGATCCGGACGGTTCCGTCGTCGACGTGGCGGCCGTTCTTGGTTTCGGCGCTCCACTCGTACTTGCCGTCGTCGAGATCATCGATCGTGATGCTGTCACCCGATTCACCCTCGGGAGCGAGGTGGTACTCCTCGCCGTCGAAGGTGAGCGTGACCCGCACGTCGTTGGGGTTGCTGACGGTCACTTCCCCGTCACCGTCGACGCATCTCTTGCTGATCTCGAGGCCATCCAGCTTTTCGCGGTCACAGTCGATGCGGACGCTCCCGTCGTCGACATGGCGGCCGTTCTTGGTTTCGGCGCTCCAGTGGTACCTGCCGTCGTCGAGATCGTCGATCGTGACGCTGTCGCCCGACTTCCCTTCCGGAGCGAGGTGGTACTCCTCGTCGTCGAAGGTGAGAACGACCCGCACGTCGTTGGGGTTGGTGATCGTCACTTCGCCGTCGCCGTCGGCGCATTTCTTCGCAACGTCGAGGTCCTCGAGCTCCGGCTTCGGCGTCGCTGTCTCCGTTGGCGTGGGCGTCGCCGTCTCCGTCGGCGTGGGCGTCGGCTCAGGGCAGTCGCCCGCGAGGAGGTACGCCGCGCCCGAGTCGTTCCCGGCCGCCGTGTCGTTGCCCGGTGCGCCGACGAGCACGTCCTCGTCGCCGTCGCCGGTGGCGTCCATCGCGTCCGAGACGGCGTAGCCGGCGTGGTCGCCTTCGCCCTCGCCGACGAACGTCCCGTCCGCATCCGAGAGTGATCGCTCATCCTCGCGGTCCTCGCCGCCGGCGAGGAGGTAGACTGCCCCGGCGTCCTCTGCCGTGGTGTTGGCGCCGGGCGCGCCCACGAGCACGTCGGCGTAGTCGTCACAGGTCACGTCGCCCGAGCCGGCCGAGGAGACGCTGTAGCCGGTGTAGTCGCCCGCCTCCTCCCCGGCGATCACCGTCCCGACCGCCGAGAGGTTCGCCGTGCCGGTGGTGTCGTCGTCGCCGTACACGACGTAGGCGATGCCGCTGTCGTTACCGGTCGCGTCGGCGAACGGCGCGCCGATCACCACGTCGACGTAGCCGTCGTCGTCCACGTCACCTGCCTCCGCGGCGGCCCAGCCGGCCCGGTCGCTGGCGTTCTCGCCGGCCAGCTTCAGCGTCGCGTTGCTGAGTGACTCCGTCCCGGAGACGTTCGCCGTGATGACGTACGCCGCGCCCGCGTCCGCCGCGGTGGAGCTGTTGTTGGGCGCGCCGACGACGAAGTCGTTGCTGCCGTCGCCGTCGAAGTCGCCGATGCCGTCGAGTGACCAGCCGGCGCGGTCACCGGGACCCTCGCCGGTGAGCGTGGGCGTCGCGTTCGTCAGGTTCAGCGTCCCGGGGTCGGCGCCGGAGATGACGTAGACGGCGCCGGCGTCCTCTGCTGCGATGTCGTTCCCGGACGCACCGACGAGCACGTCGTCGCCGTCGGTCCGGTTCACCGTGGCGACCGAGCGGCCGGCGTGATCCCCGTAGCTCTCTCCGTAGAAGGTGTGGTTCGCGTCCGCGAGCGAGCGGTTCTCGAGACTGCCGCCGTAGACGACGTACACGGCACCCGCGTCGTCGGCGCCCGTCTCCTCGAAGGGCGCACCGACGACGATGTCGTCGGTCCCGTCGTCGTCCACGTCACCGGCCGCGAGCGAGTAGCCCGCGCCGTCGCCTCCCTCGACGCCGTAGAGCGTGGCATTCGCCGACTCGGCGTCGATCTCCCGGTCGACGACCGGGCCGTAAAACACGTAGACGGCGCCGGAACCGTTCCCGTTTGGCGTGTTGTTGCGCGGCGCGCCGACGAGCACGTCCTCGATGCCGTCGCCGTTCACGTCCCCGTGGGTGAGCGCCGCGCCGAAGTCGTCGTTCGTGCCCGCGCCGGTCAACTTCGTGTCGGCGTCGGCGAGCGACCCTGCGCCCGTCAGCGCGATCGCTGGGTTGACCTCGGTGGTCGGGGTCAGTTCGGCGCTCTCGCCGCCGGCGACGATCCCGACACCCATTGCACTCGTGACGAGGACGGCGACGACAGCGACCGTCAACCAGTTCTCCCGCCATCCCGGTGTGGATCGCTCGGGATCTGTAGCCATAGCCCGTCCTACGCAATCAGCGTGCTTTGTTACAGTAACACAATTTTGGGGTAGGCTCGGTACCGTCTCAACGAGGCCCACCTTACCGGACGACCTGAGACGCCGGCCGACCGAAATGCGGCCTTACTGTTCTCGGCGTTGAACGACTGCAGACTCGACGTAATGGGCGGCAAAACGCGGACCAACGGTACGGGCCTCGGAGTAGGCTCGGACGGTCACCGCGCCTCGGCGGCGCCGTCGCCTACATGAAGTCCGCGATACCGCTCTGTTTGTTCTTGTCGTTCTCGAACACCGACTCCAGCGAGCGCTCGAGCACTTCGAGGCGCTGTTTGGTGTAGTCCCGGCAGCCGTACTCCTCGGCCACCTCGATCGAGATGTCCATGTACTTGTTCACGGAGCCACGGTGGACCGTCAGCGTCATCCGACCGCCACACTCCCGGCAGTCGCCGGTGAGCGGGACGCGGCGATACTTCTCGCCGCAGTCGAGACAGCGTGTCTCCTGACTGGAGAAGGCCCGGAGGTTTCCGATCAGGTCCGGCAGGAAGTGGTTCTCGATCACCCGCTCGGCCACGTCGGTCTCGTCGACGGCCCGGAGTTTCCGCGAGAGTTCGAGTTGGGCGTCCATCTTCGCCTCCATGTCGGGCAGGGTCTTGTACGAGGAGAGGTCCGGCCCGAGCGCGAGGTTCGTGGTGTCGTGGGTGTGGTCGAAGCCGCGGTACTCCTCGTCGGTGCCCAGCGTGTCCTCGCCCAGTTGGATCAGGTCCTCGACCTCGCCGGGGTCGGCCATCTCCAAACTGGCCTCGTAGAACTCCTCGGGGTACTGCCGGACGATGTCCATGTTGTGGGCCTCGTCGTCGATCTCCGAGGGGTCGATCCGGGAGGACATCACCAGCGGCGCGTCCATCCGCCCCCCACGCTGGTCGGGGAGGAACTCCTTCGAGAAGTTCAGCAGGCCGTCCAGGAGGAGCATGACGCAATCTTCGTCGCCGTCACAGTTTCTTCGCTTTGCGGCGTGGAAATAAGGGTGCGCGTACCCGACGGCGGCGCTCGTAAAGCCGACGACGCGGCCGACGACGGCCGCGGAGGTGTGGGGCGCCATCCCGAACACGAGTTCGCCCACGAGGTCCTCGCGGTCCGCCACCTCGTAGAAGGGGTCGAGGCCGTAGAACCGTTCGAGCAGGTCGTCGACGAAGTCCGCGGTGCGCATCATGTGCTCGGCGGCGCCGTCGGGCAGCACGATGTCCTGCACTTTTAGCTCGACCAACTGGTCGTCGTGGACCAGCGGCTCGCCGTCGATGTCGGTCTCGTAGCCGAGTCGGCGGAACTCCGCCGCCGTCGTGTCCAACTCCTCGGGCCGGACCGAGGTGACCGGGAGGTCGGTCATGTCGTAGCGGACGGTCCCGTCCTTGAACGAGGAGACGCCGTGTTTGGCCCGAAGGACGCCCTTCGCCATCGGCTCGGGGGTCTCGTTGGCCGACATCAGCCCCTTGACGCCCTTCAGGATGGAGAAGCTCCCCTCGCGCTCGCCGATGGACTCCATGGCCTCGTGGTACTCCGCGTTGAGGTCGACAGTCCGGGTCTCGGGGCTCTCGACCTCCCACTCACAGCGGGGGCAGACCACGCGGCCGGACTCGTCGGGTTCGACTTCGATCCCGCAGTCGTCGCACTCGTAGTACGGCTCCGTGTGGGCGCTACAGTCCGGACAGCGGTTCTTGTAGGTGTGCTCGCCACAGTCGGGGCACTCGCGCTCGCCGAGGCTGACCTCGATGACGCCGCGGCCGGCGTCGGTGCGGTCCTTCGCGGCCTTGGCAACGTCGCGCTGGCTGCCGCCGGCCTCACCGATGGGGAACATGGTGTGGACCGCCGGCGAGAGGTCCCGGCTCTCGGACTTCTCGGGTCGGCCCATCCGGTTCCCGATCCGCGTGGGTGCACGCTCCCGGACGGCGAACGGCGCGACCTCGTTGACCGCCTCGATGGCGTTCGTGCCGGGCAGCGGCACCGACGGCGCAGACGGCTCGGGGTCGTCGACGGTGATCGCGTCGTCGGTGGCGGCTTCGGGGTCGCTCCCGCCGTTCTCCTCGTTCCGGATCGCCATCCCCCCGTCTGCGACGGCGTCCTCGCCGGCCTCGGCGCCCCACGTCCGCGCGCGCTCGCTCAGGTCCGCGGGGGTCCACTCCCGCCGTAGGTCCTCGGTCACGCCCAGAGAGCGAAGCAGCGGCCGGTACTCGGGGATCAGCAGTGCTTCCCCGTCTCCATCCGTGCTGTGCTCGATCAGCAGCCGTTCGAGCGCGCGTTGCACGTCGTCGGTTCGGTCGAGTCGCAGGCCGTCACCCCGGATCTCCCCATCGGTGGCGGCCGTCGCCAGCGCGTCGTACTCCGCGACGGTCACGTCGTGCCAGAGGTAGGTGTACTCGGGGTGGATCGGGCAGTCGTAGCGGTCGGCCCAATCCAGCGCGGTCCGCGGAGCGGGGCTGTCGAGGTCGACGTGGGGGTCGTCCCGCAGGGCTTGCACGTCGGCGCCGGCCTCAGCGAACTCCTGTTCCCACCACTCGACGGCGTAGGAGGCCGGGACGAGCGGGTGGTTGTTCTCGACGAACTCCCCGAAGTTGACGAGGTACTCGCCGAGGTCGAGGATCTCGTCGACGCCGTTGCGGATCTCCAGGGCCTCCGCGGGGTCGTCGATGCGCCGCACGTCGCCGTTGGCGAGGCGGACCGTCGGCCCCTCGATGGAGTCGACCGGTACGACGCCGGCGGCCTTCCCCGGCCGCTCGGTCTTGATCTGGGTCCCCGTCGCGAGGAAGTCGTCGACGAGGTGCATCGTCGCCGGGTGGACGCCGGCGGTCGCGAACCCGTGGTTGCGCGAGCGACCGTATCGAAGCCTGAAACCCCCCGATTCGGAGGGATGGCCGAACACGGGCCGGCCGGCGATCAGGTCCCGGAGGTACTTCGTCGCCGGGTCGGCGCGGATCGGCCCTTCCGGTTCGCTCGGTTCGTCGTCGTCGGCGTCCGCGGCGTCGGCGTCAGCCTCGTCGCTCTCGCCGTCGTCGGCCTCACCCTCGTCGTCGTCGTCGCTGTCGTAGTAGGTGCCGTCGATGAGGTCCTGCAGCCACGGCCAGTCGACCTCGTCCAGTTGGCGGGTGTAGCGCTGGATCTTGGGGGCTTTGAGCGCGATCCCTTCCGCGAGCACGAGACACATCCCCCCGCGGGCGGAGTTGGTGTCGACGCGTTCGAGGTCACGGAACCCCGAGACCTCGTCGTCGCCGGTGGCCTCGCCGTCGAGCATGATCGGGAGGTGCTCGGCGATGAACTTCGTCTCCTTGTCCTTCGGGGTGTACTGCAGGCCGGTCTCCTTCTCGTAGAGGGCGACCTCCTCGGCGTAGCGCTCGACCTCGTCGCTCCGGGCGTGGAACTCCTCGATCCCGAGCAGCGACCGGGCGTAGTCGGCGACGAGCACCGACAGCGCCTGTGCGGTCCCGCCCGCAGAGCGGATCGGGCCGGCGTAGTAGACGTTGACGAACTCGGTGCCGTCGTCGTTCTGCAGCAACTCCGCGCGGTCGATCCCCTCGATCGGTGCGGCGACGACACCCTCGGTGAGGAGGGCGACCGCCGTCCGGACCGCGCCCTCGATCTTCCCCTCGCGGCCGTCGTAGTCGCCGACGCTCCCGTCGACGAAGTCCTCCACGAGTTCGAGGGCGGCCTCCTCGCGGCTCATCTGCCCCTCGAGTTCGCGGACGCGCTCGGCGACGCCGGGGATGCCGAGGATGTTCTCGACGCGGTCGGCCATGTCCCGCGCGACCGGGATCTCGATCTCGGTCTGAGGGTCGTGGCCCTGTGCCCGGGCGGCCTCTGCGCGGTCGAACGCCTCGTCGAGGCGTTCCTCCATTCGCTCGAAGTACCGCTCGTCGTCCTTCCTCATCGTTCACCTCGTGCCAGTCGGCTCACAGCCAGAGGTCCAGGTCGGTCTCCTCGTCGTACTCCCGTTCCAGCGACTCCTCGAACGTCCGCATGTACACCTCGCCGGCGAAGACGGTCGCGGCGTCGAGGTGGCCCGCCAGCGACTGCCCGCTCGGCCGCGAGAGCACGGCGTGCGTGTGGGCGAAGCGCTCGCCGTCGAGCAGCGAGACGTTGCCGACACAGGCCGCGACCTCGAGGGGTTCCTCGAACTCGACGGACTGGTACTCGCCCTCCTGCTGGTCGTAGAACCAGACGACGGCGTCCTGCACCGCCCCCATGGCGTTGAACCACGCGGCGTCGACCTCCTCCTCGACGGCCAGCGACTCGATCTCCTCGCGCCAGTCGGCGCCGGTCTCGAGTCGGGCGAGGAACTCACGGTCGAGCGAGAGTTCGCGGTAATCCATACGCCACTACAGCGGCGACGACGACAAAAACCTTCAGTACCGCCGCGGTTCGCCGACGCCACCGACGCCGACGGCGCCGCCGCTGCGAGGTCGAGAAACGGGAGAAGGACGGGACAGCCTGCCGGAATGCGTGTGGGGAACGGACGTGTGGGGGGACGTCCGGAACGGACGGACTGTGGAACCGTCCGGGGTGGGCGATCTGTGGGAACCGCCCGGGGGTACGTTGCTGGCCCGTCGATGCGTTCGCTGCATCGATACAACGCCTCCTTCCCGGGTAGGACTGTTCCCGGAATCTCCCGGTTCTTTAAGTACCCGCAGAAACCACCCGCGCCTCGGTGTTCGCTACGCCCACTCCGCGACGACCGGCGCGTCCGCCTCGGAGACCGAAATCCACGCCTCCTCTCGACCGAGATCCGCGATCACGAACTCGGTGTCGTCAAGCGAGCCCATCACGTCGCCACCCTCGTGAGCCGTGCCCGGTGCCATGGTATAGCCTCCCACGCCCATACCTATAAAGCCGTCGAAACTTTGGCTATTGTTCACACGATTGGGTAGGGGAGTACTACCCGGTTGTCGGTCCCCGCTATCGGCGCCGACGCAGCGGTGGGGGCGCCGTTCGGGGTTGCCAGCCCCGCGCACACCTTCGCAGAGTACAAGAGGGCCGCCGGAGAACACGGCCGCATGAAGGTAGCCGACGCCATGACGCCCGCGTCCGAGCTCGTAACCGTCTCGCTGCCGGGCTCCCGCGACGACGCCCTCGAGTACCTGCAGGAACGACAGTTCTCCTCGGTTCCCGTCGTCCGCGACGGCGAGGACGGCGAGCGCTACCGAGGGCTCGTCTCCCGTGACGACCTGATCGAGCACCCCGACGAGGACGACCTCGCGATGCTGCTCCGTGAGGTCCCGACGACGACGGCCGACGCGAGCCTCCACGACCTCGCCGAACTGATGCTCGAGACCGACGCCCGGCGCGTCCCGGTCGTCGACGACGGCGACGACGGCTCGCTCGCCGGCATCGTCACCATCACCGACGTGATCCGCGCGCTCGCCCGCGAGGAGGTCGGTACCGAGGCCGTCGTCGGCGACCTCTGTGCCTCGGCGATCAACACCACGTACACCGGTACGCCGCTACCGGTCGCCGAACGCGAGATCGGACTCGCCGAAGTGCCCTACACGGTCGTGCTCGACGACGACGCCGAGATGGCCGGCGTGCTCACTGAGCCCGACATCGTCGCCGTCGCACAGATCGTCGAGGGCGAGGAGGACGCCGGCATCTCGATGGCCGGCGACGACGAGGACTGGAAGTGGGAGCGCATCAAAGCCGTCGGCAGCCGCTACGTCCCGACGCGGAACGTCGAGTTCCCCGAGGAGCCGGTCTCGAACTACATGACGGCGGACGTGGTCACGGTCTCGAAGCGCAAGTCCGCCGTCGAGGCCGCTCAGCTGATGATCAGTAACGACATCGAGCAGATCCCGGTCGTCGGCGGCGGCGACCTCGTCGGCGTGCTCCGGGACGTCCATCTGCTGGAGGCGGTCTGATGAGCGACGACGACCGGGCGGACGTGGTCGAACTCGCCAAGCGACGCGGGTTCTTCTTCGCGGCCGCGGAGGCCTACGGCGGCGCTGCCGGCTTCTACACGTTCGGTCCCGAGGGCGCGGCGCTCAAGCGCAACGTCGAGGGCGCGTGGCGCGACCGCTTCGCGCTCAAGGAGGACAACGAGGAGATCGCGGCGCCGACGATCATGCCCGAGCCGGTGTTCGAGGCCTCGGGCCACCTCGACACGTTCGACGACATGCTCGTCGAGTGTGCCGAGTGCGGCGAGTCCCACCGGGCCGACCACCTCGTTGAGGGCGCCACGTCGCTGGAGGACGCCGAAGCGCTCGACCCCGAGGAGGTCGCCGACCTGATCGCCGAACACGACCTCGTCTGCCCGAACTGTGGTGCGGCCCTCGCCGGCCAGCCCGTCGAGGACTTCAACCTCATGTTCGAGACGAGCATCGGTCCCGGCTCGGGCCAGCCCGGCTACCTCCGGCCCGAGACCGCACAGGGCATCTTCGTGGAGTTCCCGCGGCTCAAGGAGTACGCCCGGGGGAAGCTCCCCTTCGGCGTCACCCAGATCGGCCCGGCCTACCGCAACGAGATCTCGCCCCGCCGGGGCCTCATCCGGGTGCGGGAGCTCACGCAGGCCGAACTGGAGCAGTTCATCGACCCCGAGGCGGACGAACCGCCGCTCGAACGGGTCGAGGACGTGGAACTGCGCCTCTACGCCGTCCCCGAACAGCAGGAGGAGGCCCCCGCGAGCGACGGCTACCGGACGGTCACCGTCGGCGAGGCCGTCGAGGAAGACCTGCTCTCCTCGCCGTGGATCGCCTACTACCTCGGCGTCGCTCAGGAGTGGTACGAGCGGATCGGCCTCGATACCGAGCAACTGCGCTTCCGCCAGCACCTGCCCGGCGAGCGCGCCCACTACGCATCCGACTGCTGGGACGCGGAGGCCAAGATCGAGAGCGCCGGCGGCGACTGGATCGAGATCGCCGGCATCTCCTCGCGTGGCGACTACGACCTCTCGAAACACGCGACGGGCAGCGGCGAGAGCTTCACCGTCTTCAAGCAGTACGACGAGCCAAAGTCGGTCCGGAAGCCGACCGTCGACCCCGACATGGCGACGCTCGGCCCCGAGTTCGGCGGCGCCGCCGCGGCGGTCGCCGACGCGCTCGCGGACCTCGCCGAGCGGGACCCCGACGCTTTCGAGGCGGACGAGGTCACCGTCACCGCCGACGGCGAGGAGTACACCGTCGACACCGACCTCGCGAACTTCGAGGTCGTCGAGGAGACGGAGGCCGGCGAGCACATCACGCCCCACGTGATCGAGCCGTCGTTCGGCGTCGACCGGACCGTCTACGCCCTGATCGACCACGGCCTGGAACGCGACGAGATGGGCGACGAGGCGCGGGACTTCCTCTCCTTTGCCCCCGAGATGGCGCCGACGGACGTGGCGGTGTTCCCGCTCGTGAGCAACCACGAGCCGTTGCTCGACACGGCCGACGACGTCGTCTCGACGCTCCGGGCCGCGGGCTTCGACGCCACCCGGGACGACTCCGGCTCGATCGGTCGGCGCTACCGCCGGCAGGACGAGGTCGGCACGCCGTTCTGTGTCACCGTCGACCGCGACGGGCTGGAGGACGACCCCACGTCGGTCACGCTCCGTGACCGGGATACGGGCGCACAGGCTCGTCTCCCCGTCGGCGACCTCGTGGGTCAACTCGAAGCGCTCCACGAGGGCGACACCGGCTTCGAAACCGTGCTGACCCAGTACGAGACCGTCGAACCGATCGAGAGCGAGTAATGACCGAACTCGGGCGCCGCGCGGTTCACGCTTCCGGGACGGGGATCCCGGCGCTGTACCTGCTCGGCGTGGTCGACTGGCCGGGGGTTCGCCTGCTGCTGGTCGGCCTCTCCGTCGCCGTCACGGCGCTCGAGTTCGTCCGCCTCGTTCTCGACTACGAGTGGCCGCTGTTCGACCAACTGGCCCGCGAGTACGAACGCGAGAACGTCGCTGGCTACGCGCTCTACGCCTACTCACAGGCGGTCGTGGCGCTGCTGTTTACCCCCGCCGTCGCGCTCCCGGGAATGGTGATGCTCACCATCGGCGACCCGGTTTCGGGCTATCTGGGCGACAACGACGCCGGGACGGCCAAGCAGGCGGGCGTCCTCGGCGTGATGTTCTTCGTCTGTTTCGCGCTCGCGGCGCCGTTCACCGTCGCCGTCGTCGGCCTCCCGGTCGGCGTCGCCGCCGCGGCCACCGGCGCTGCCGGGGCGACCCTCGCCGACGGCGTGAAACCGGTCGTCGCCGGCCGCGTCATCGACGACAACGCCTCCATCCCCATCGCGGCGGCGCTGGGGATCACCCTCGTGTTCGTCGCCGCCGGGGCGGGGATCGAGGCGGTGCTCTGGCTCTGAGTCGGCCACCACGCCCTTGAGCCTCCGCGAGTATCCCCGAACATGGAGATCGGACTGGTCGAGATACTGATCGCCGCGATCGTACTGCTCGTGGTGCTGGGAATCCTCTACGTCCTGCTTCAGAGCGAGGGCGAAGGGGAACTGCTCGAACTCGCCGTCGAACTGATCGACTGATCTCCAGTCGAAACGGAGGGGTATGCCAACGGCGCCCACGGGGAGTTTCCACGCGGGCTTTTTCCGTGCAGCCGCGTTCGCCCGTCCAGCCCCGAGCCTTTTAGGCCGATAGCCACCCAACACCGCTCGTGGCAGAGACGACGCGACGGTTCTTCCCGTACGACAGCCCCTACCCCAACCAGGGCGAGGCGATGACCCGCATCGCCGCCGCGCTCGACGACGGCGACGACGTGCTGTTCGAGGGCGCCCCGGGGACCGGCAAGACCCTCTCCTCGCTCGTCCCGGCGCTCGAACACGCCCGCGAGGAGGACCGCACCGTCGTCATCACGACGAACGTTCACCAGCAGATGCGCCAGTTCGTCGAGGAGGCACGCGCCATCAACGACGAGGAGCCGATCCGCGCGGTGGTGTTCAAAGGCAAGTCCTCGATGTGTCACATCGGGGTCGACTACCAGGAGTGTCAGACGCTGCGTGACACCACCCGCGAGTTGGTCGAGGACGAGGCCGAGAAGCGCGAACTCGAACAGCAACAGCGGGAACTGCTCGAGGCCAGCCGCGACGGCGACGCCGCCGCCGCCCAGCGCCGCGAGGCGATCATGGAGGAACTCGACGAGGTCGAGGAGCGCATCGAGGACGTGGAGGGCGCAAACGTCTGTGAGCACTACCGCAACAACCTGCTCGGCGACAACGACGAGTTCTACGAGTGGCTCTACGAGGGGGTCCGGACGCCAGAGGAGATCTACGCCTACGCCGAGGAACGCCACCTCTGTGGCTACGAACTGCTCAAGGAGGGGATGGAGGCCGTCGATCTGGTGGTCTGTAACTACCACCACCTGCTCGACCCGAACATCCGCGAGCAGTTCTTCCGGTGGCTCGACCGCGACCCCGAGCGCGTCGTCACCGTCTTCGACGAGGCCCACAACATCGAGTCAGCCGCGCGGGACCACGCCAGCCGGAGCCTGACCGAGAACAGCCTCGCGGGCGCGCTCGACGAACTCGAGGGCCGCGACGACTCCCGGGCCGACCCCGCCGAGAACGTGATCCGGGCGTTCCGGGACGCGCTGGTCGAGGCCTACGAGGACGGCTTCGCCTTCGGCGAACGCGAGCAGGTCGACGAGAACTGGCACGACATCGCCGTCGCCAACGACGACGCCAGAGACGACCTCACGCTCGCGTTCCTCCGGAACTACGAGGGACGCGGGATCGACACCGAGATCGAGTTGGCGGTCCAACTGGGCGAGGCCATCGACGAGGAGTACGAGGAGGCCTACAAGGAGGGCGAGGCGACCTCCCGGGCCGAGAGTTCGACGCTCGCGGCCGCCCGCTTCCTCGCGATCTGGATGGACGAGAACGCGGAGATGGGCCAGTACCCCGTCGTCTCGGTCCGGCGCGACGAGGCGACCGACGAGGTGTACGGCCGTGCCGAACTGTACACCTGTATCCCCCGGCGGGTGACCGAGGCGCTGTTCGACGAGGTGTACGCGAGCGTCCTCATGTCCGCGACGCTGCGGCCCTTCGACGTGGCTGCCGACGTGCTGGGCCTCGACGATCCGGTGACGATGGCGTACGGGCTCGCCTACCCCGAGGAGCGCCGACGGACCTACAGCGCGGGCACGCCGCCGCTGTTCGCCAGCGACCGCGGCGACCCGGAGGTACAGGAGGAGGTCTCGGCGCTCGTTTCGGACCTGATCGAGTTCACGCCCGGGAACACCCTCCTCTTTTTCCCCTCCTACGCCGAGGCCGAGCGCTACTACCAGCGCCTCGGCGGCACCGGCCACCCCGTGGGCGGTGCTGATCCGGGCGACTCGAGCCTGATGCTCGACGGCTCCGACGTGGAGACCGAGGGCCTGCGCGAACGGTTCGTCAGTAGCGAGAACGGCGCGCTGTTCACCTCCCTCTGGGGGACCCTCGCTGAGGGGGTGAGCTTCGACGGCGACGACGCCCGCACCGTCGCCGTCGTCGGCGTCCCCTACCCGCATATCGACGACCGGCTGGAGGCCGTACAGGACGCCTACGACCGGGCCTACGGCGACCGCGAGGAAGCAGGCTGGCGCTACGCCGTCGAGATCCCGACGATCCGCAAGACCCGGCAGGCGCTCGGCCGGGTGATCCGCTCGCCCGACGACTTCGGCGTCCGCGTCCTCGCGGACAAGCGCTACACCCGCGCGGACATGGGCCGGTACTCCGTCCGCGGGAGCTTCCCCGAGGAGGAGCGCGGCGAACTCATCGACATGAACCCCCAGAAGCTGAAGTTCGGGATGCTGAACTTCTACGGTGACCTCGACGCCTACGACGGCACTCCCCCCCGGCCCTGACTGCCGAAAGAGATATACTACCGCTACGGTATGTGTGTGACACAGTCGATAGCTTGGGCAGGGAGGTCGGCGGTCGGGCCGGGCACGTACCGGGGTTTTCCCCGGGGCCGGCCACCGATCCGTTCTCGGGCAGCCGGTGCCATACCTGTCAGCTCTGTTAGCCCCGGCTTTATGGCGTTACTCTGAGTAGCGAGTGACGCATGGCCACTCAACCCTCCGACCCCGACAGCGTTCGGGAAAACTGTGCGGACTGTGGCGGGGAGACGCTCCACGACGTTCGGGTCGAGATCCGAACCGAGAGCGATCAAGAGGAGAACTCGGAGTTCTCCCGAGAGCCCTACCGGGTTGCCGTCTGCAACTCCTGTGAGTCCGAGACGGCGACACGGATGAACAACGCGTAACTACCTGGCAACGTGGCCGTCGAACGGGCGTGGGGGCCCGACGACGAACGATGCCGGATCAGAAGTGACGGCGCCAATCGGCGCCGTGGACTACGCCCGCCAGCGTCGGCTGAACCGACCGGCCTCGACGGGCGCCTCTCTCGAAAACACGCGGAGCCGCGCCGCCGGCTTACTCGAACAGCCCGTCGGTCAGGAGTTCGTAGCCGTCCTCGGTGACGATCAGGCTGTGTTCGGCCTGCGAGACGAGGTTCCCGTCGTCCTCCTGCAACACGGGGTAGCCCGTGATGGCGCCGTCGGCCTTGAGTCGGCGCAGCGCCATCGCCGGCCGCGGGGTGTCGAGCCAGCGGGCGGCGAAGGGGAGTCCGTCGAACTCCGAGGTGATCTGGTCCATCGCCTGCCGAGCGGCGCGGTCACGCACCGAGCGCTCCTGCTGGAGTTCGAAGATCTGTTCGTGGCTCCCCTCGCCGACCTTCCCGCTGCCGTCGGTGGCGAACGGTTCGATGGCGACGACCTGTCCGGCTTCGAGTTCCACCGAGCGGTCGACCCCGCGGTTCGGGATAGACGGCCCCGTGTGGGCGTCGTAGTGGCCGAGTCCGTGGCCCGAGAGGTTCAGGATCGGCGAGTAGCCGTAGCCGTCGATCACGTCCTCGATGGCCTGCCCGACGACGCCGACCTCCGCGCCGGCTTCGACCTCGTCCAGCGCCGCGTCGAGTGCCTGCTCGGCGGCCTCGACCAGTTCGTCGCTCTCCGAGAAGTCGACCGTGATGGCCGCGTCGGCGATGTAGCCGTCGACGTGGACGCCGATGTCGAGACAGGCCATGTCGTCCTCGCCGAAGACCGTCTCGTCGTCGGCCTCCGGGGTCGCGTGGGAGGCCTCGTGGTCGATACTGATGTTGACCGGGAACGCCGGCTCGCCGCCCAGTTCGACGATGCGGGCCTCGGCGGTCTCGGCGACTTCGAGGTGTGTCGTCCCCGGCTCGACGAGCTCCTTGGCCTCGTTCATCACTTCGACGAGAATCTCGCCGGCTTCGTGGTGCTTCTCGACTGCCTCCTCGCTCAGATCGCCATAGGTCATGGCTGTTCGGTTGGCCTGTCGGCGGCAAAGAGGTTCCGACAGAGGGTCCGCGCACGGCGACGGGCAGCCGTGCCAGGACAGAGGGTCCGAGCACGGTGACGGGCAACCGTGCCGGGACAGCTGGCAGCCGCGCCGACCTGTTGTGTGAGGAGCGTCGTCGCCTACCGCGTTGCCGTACTCGTCTGCATCCCCTCGGAGTTGAACGCCGCGCCGGTCGCCTCCTCGCCGCAGACGATCACGCCCGCGGAGGAGCCGGTGATCTCGTCGAACTCGTCGATGGCCTCGTCGGCGGCGGTCTGGGCGTCGGCGCCGTCCTCCAGTTTGTCGACGGCGCGCTGGCTCAGCGTCACCTTCGCGATGTCCTCGCCGGCACCCGTCGCGGAGGCGCCGCCGGCCGGCGTGCAGTAGAACCCCGAGCCGACCTGTGGAACGTCACCCACGCGTCCCGCGAGCGCCCACGACCGCCCGCCCGTGGAGGTCGCGGCGGCGAACTCGCCGTCCTCGAAGGCGACGGCGCCGACGGTGTCGTGGCCGCCGAACCGCTCTTCGAGCCACTCGAGGTGGGCTTTCGGCCCCGCCGTCGGCGGGTCCTCGTCCTCGTACTCCTCGCGGCTCTCCGGGGTGAGTAGGTCGACGCCGGTCTCGACGCCGAACTCGGACGCGAGGTCGACGGCGTGCTCGCCGCTGACGAAGATGTGGGGGGTCTCCTCCATCACGACCCGTGCGGCCGATACCGCGTCGCGGACGCCGTCCATGCTGGCGACGGCGCCGGTCTCGCGGTCGGAGGTCATCACGCCGGCGTCGGTCCGGACCGCACCGTCGGACTGGACCGCGCCGCCGTAGCCGGCGTTGAAGCGGTCGTCGGCTTCGAGGACGTTCACCGCCGCCTCGACGGCGTCGACCGGGTCGGACTCGGCCGCGCCCGCTTCCGCGGCCTCGTCGAGCACTGCCTGTCGGGGTTCGGGTTCGTCGGGCTTCCCGCCGGCGCCGCCGTGGACGATGATGCGCATGGCTGCCTGCGCGTCGGGCGCACGCATCAATCCACGGGAAGCGGTCGGGGACGCCGGGAGGCCGGTCGCGCGCCGGCGGTGGAGACCCCCCGTCGCCACACCACCGCAGCGCAGAACGGCAGGCCTATGGGCTGCCTCTGAGACATCTTCCCTGCTATGAGCTACGATCAGATCGAGCCCCCCGAGTCGGGGTCCAAGATCACCCTCGCTGACGAGGAGACCGGCGAACTCTCCGTCCCGGACGACCCGATCATTCCGATCATCCACGGCGACGGCATCGGCGTCGACGTGGGTCCGGTCGCACAGGACGTACTCGAGGCCGCCGCCGAGGCGACCGGCCGCGAGATCAACTGGATGCGCGTCTACGCCGGCGAGTCCGCCCGCGAGCGCTACGACGAGAACCTCCCCGAGGAGACCGTCGAGGCCATCCGCGAACACCGCGTCGCGATCAAGGGGCCGCTGACGACGCCGGTCGGCTCCGGCTTCCGCTCGCTGAACGTCGCGCTGCGCCAGACGCTCGACCTCTACGCGAACGTCCGCCCGACGTACTACCTCGACGGCGTCCCCTCGCCGGTCAAGAACCCCGAGGAGATGGACATGGTCACGTTCCGGGAGAACACCGAGGACGTGTACGCCGGCATCGAGTGGGAGGCCGGCACCGACGAGGTCGAACAGGTCCGCGAGTTCGTCGAGGAAGACATGGGGTTCGATGACGTCATGCACGAGGGCCCGATCGGGATCGGCGTCAAGCCCATCACCGAGAAGGGGAGCAAGCGCCTCGTGCGTGAGGCCATCGACTACGCCATCGAGAACGACCGCGACTCGGTGACGCTGGTCCACAAGGGCAACATCATGAAGTTCACCGAGGCGCAGTTCCGTGACTGGGGCTACGAGGTCGCCGAGGAGGAGTACGGCGAGAACGTCATCACCGAGGACACGCTCTGGGAGGAGCAGGACGGCGAGCAGCCGGAGGGGACCGTGGTCGTCAACGACCGCATCGCCGACAACATGCTCCAGCAGTTGCTCACCCGGACCGACGAGTACTCCGTCATCGCGACGATGAACCTCAACGGCGACTACATGTCCGACGCCGCGGGCGCACAGATCGGCGGGCTCGGGATCGCTCCCGGCGCCAACTTCGGCCACGGCCGCGTGCTCGCGGAGCCGGTCCACGGCTCGGCGCCGAAGTACGCGGGCCAGGACAAGGTCAACCCCACCGCCCTGATCCTCTCGGGGGCCCTGATGTTCGGCTACCTCGGCTGGGACGACGCCGACCAGCTCGTGCGCGATGCCGTCGAGGAGACCATCTCCTCGGGCAACGTGACCTACGACCTCGAACGACAGATCGAGGGCGGCACGAAGCTCGCCACCAGCGAGTACGGCGAGAAGGTCATCGAGAACATCCGCGACCTCGCCTAGTCGAGGTCACGACCTCTGACGGCGGCGCCCGTCAGAACATCCGGAAGCCGGCCTCGGCCGGCTTCTCCCGCTCCCACGGCTTCGCCGTGGGAACACTCTCGAACCCGCATACGCGAACTACCGAGCCCGGTTTTTCAGACGACGACGTTCGCGACCCAGTAGCCGCCGTAGCCCGCCAGCAGCAGCGCCCCCGCCGGCCGATCGACCTTTCCGCGGGCGAACAGCGCGACGACGCCGGCGAGCAGGCCGAGCAGGAACGGCCAGTGGACGGTCATCACGCTCCCGCCCACGTCCAGCGGCGCCAGCAGGGCGACGACGCCCGCGTTGGCGGTGACGAAAAAGGCCATGCTGCCGACGACGTTGCCGACGCCGAGATGGGGGCGACCCTGCCGAACCGGCTCGACGGTGAGGAACAGTTCCTCCAGCGACGCGATGAAGCTCATCGCCGTCGCGCCGAAGGCCAGCCCCGAGAGCCCGACAGCGCCGAGGAGGTCCCGCGCACCGCGCACAGCCAACTCGGAGCCGACGGTCATCCCGACGACCGCGAGCAGCGGGACCGCGAGCGCACGGAGGCCCCGGTCGGACCCCGACCCCTCGTGCTCGCCGTCCTCCCGCTCGTTTTCCTCCTCCAGCGCTTCCTCGACGGCCTCGGCGGCGAGGAACTGCACGTCGGTCCGGGTTTCCAGCCAGTAGACGGCGACGACGAACGGGACGAACAGCCCGACGAGGACGGCCCCGTCGAACCGAGAGAGCGTCCCGTCGAGCGAGAGCAGCAGCATCGGCGCCGGCGAAACGACCATCAGCAGGATGTACACCCGCGGCACGCGGATCTCGAAGGGGGCAACGAGACCCGCGAGCCCGACGGCGGCACCGAGGACGAACAGCGCCTCGCCGAAGACGGTCCCCAGCGCGACCCCCGGGAGGTCGCCGGTCATCGCCGCGACCCCGAGCACGGCGTTCTCCAGGTCGACGCCGGCGAGCAGGACCGTGAGGAAGAACGTGGAGACGCCCAGCCCCAGCGCGGCCTCGGCGACGGTTTCGACGAACGTCTCGACGCTCTCGATCACTAGGGCGATCCCGACGAGGAACAGGACCGCCGCGACAAGCAGCGGAGGGACCGCGACCATCCAGCGGGGTTACTCCGCCCAGTCGGGGTTCGTCCGCGGCGGCGCGAACACGTCGATCCCCTCGACGACCTCGTCGCCGCGGTTCTCGGCGGCGTGGACCTCATCGCCCAGCAGCGTGTAGGACTCGCCGGCGGCGACGGTGACCTCCTCGCCGTCGTCGAGGACGAACGTGAGTTCGCCCTGCGTGATCAGGCCGGCCTGTTCGTGGTGGTGGCTGTGGGAGGGGACCGCCGCACCGGGTTCGATGCGGAAGTGCTGGACGCTGGTCTCCTCGCCGCTGGTGCCGACGGTCAGGTGCACGTCGTCGACGGCCTCGACGAAGTCGTCGTCGTTGGGTTCGTAGTGATCCATACGGTGGTGTGACAGTCGTGGCCGTATAGTTCCTCAGTTCGCGGCCATGTTGCGTGGGAAGACGGGGACTCGGCTACGTGGCCTTCTCGACCCCCGACGACTCGACCGGCAGCAGCGACAGCATCTCGACGCATGACCACTGGAACCGCCGGGTTCCGGGCACGGGGCCCGGAACAGCCCCGAATCCCCACTCCTCCCCCCGCGCTCGCCGACGCTGGCGAGCGCGAGCGTCCACCGCGACCGCCCCACTGTGCGGTCCCAGTAGCCATGCTCCCTCCGCGGCGACGTTCGCGGTCGCTGTGCCGTCACACCGAACCCCGCTAAAACGAAACCCGACCGAGAACCGACTTACTCCAGCAGCTCCTGGGGCGGGGACTGCCAGTCGCTCCCGCTGTCTTCCGGCTCGTACCCCAGCAGGTCCTTGGTGTGTTCCAGGTCGAACCAGCTTCGAGGGTTGTCGCTCGTGGCGAAGAAGATGCCGAACTCGGTGTCCTCGTCGGTCAGGCAGAGGTCGACCAACTGCGCCCAGTCCCGCAGGGAGAGCCACGTCCCCTTGAGGCGCTTGACCTGCTCGGTGTAGGCCTCGCTGCCGCGCTCCCAGTCGCCGTTCTCGACGCCCTTCTCGGCGTCGCCGTAGGGGTTGTCGTAGAGGCCGCCGCGGACGCTGGCGATCCGGGCCGCGTAGAAGCGCTTGGGGTACTCCCGGGTCTCGACGTAGAACCGACCCATGTCCTCACCGTAGGCTTTCGAGACGCCGTAGTAGGAGTCGGGACGCTCGTCGTCGTCGACGGTGACGTTGGTGTCGTCGTCCAGGTCGTACACGTCGGGCTTGCCCTCCTCCTCCCACATCCCGGCGGCGTGAATTGAGGACGCAAAGAGGACTCGCTCGACCTCGGCGTCGTCGGCGGCTTCGAGGACGTTCCGGGTGCCCGCGAGGTTGCTCTGCTGGACCGACTCCCACGACGCCTCGGTGGTGGGGTTGGCCGCGAGGTGGACCACCGCGTCGACGCCGTCGAACGCCGGGCGGATGGCCTCGTAGTCGGCCACGTCGCCGACGTGGTCCACGTCCGGGGCGTCCTCGCGGTCGAGGTAGACGAACTCGTACTCCGAGTCCTCGGTGTCGAGGTGCTCCTTGATTCCCGAGGCGACGCGACCTTCCGAGCCGGTGACCAGCACGCGCATACTCGGGAGTCGGTGGAGCCGGGGATAAGCCCGCGGATGCGGCGGCGCTGACCCACTCCCGCCGGCGCCGCCGACGCGACGGCGACCCGACGATCCGACGCCGCCCTTGCCGCGCCGAGCGGAGGATTCATGGCCGAAAGCGCACCACGTCGAAGCATGTACGCGGTCGTCGGCTGCACCGAGTGTGGCACCTACTGGCTGCTCACGGACCCGCGGGAGAGCGACTCCGCCACCTGTCCGAAGTGCGGCCGCCGCCACCAGACGAAGAAGCTCAAGCGCTTCTACGAGACCGAGGACCGCGAGGCCGCCCGGCAGACACGCGCGGCCCTCCTGGCGAAGAAACACGGCGACAGCGAAGCGTTCGCCGACGTGGCCCACGTCTCCGAACTGGAGGCGAAGGTCGAGGAGAGCGGCCTGTCCGAGACGGAGTACCTCGAAGCGTCGGGCATCGACGCCGACGAGGTGCAGGCGGCGGGCGACACCAGCCGCTCGTCGTCCAGAAGCCGCGACGAGAAGGTCCGCGACGCGGTCCGGGAGGGCGGCACCGAGGCCGAAATCCTCTCGCGGGCCGTCGACGACGGGGTCCCGCGCGGCGCCGCCGAAAAGCTTCTCGAGAAACTGCGACGGCAGGGGGAAGTGATCCAGTCGGGCGGGGAACTGCGGCTGGTCTGAAGCCGGCGCGTCGGCTCTTAGCGACCCAGTTCGGCGTGCGCGCTGGACAGATTGCGCGAGGCGAGTGCCGACAGCAGCGAGAGTTCGCCCGCGAGCGCACCGGTGGCCACACACTCCGCGAGCGCGTCGGCGTTCGAACCCGCGGGGTCGCCGCCGCCGCGGATGCCCAGCACGTCCAGCCCCTCGGCCTGCGTCGGGAGCTTCGTCCCGCCGCCGACGGTGCCGACCTCGATCGAGGCCAGCGAGACTGCGGCGTAGAGGCCGTCCTCCCGCGCCTCGACGGAGACGATGCCGTTGCTCCCCTCGACGACCTGCGCGGCGTCCTGCCCGGTGGCGAGATACATCGCGGCGACGACGTTGGCGACCTGTGCGTTGAACCCCAGACTGCCGGCCTTCGCGCTGCCGATCAGGTTCTTCCGCGTGTTGACCTCGGCAATGGCCTCGGGGGTGGTCTTGAGCGTCTCCTCGACGAACTCCCGTGGGAGCGTCGCCTCGGCAGTGACGCTGCGCCCGCGCCCCTCGACGGCGTTGATGGCGGCGGGCTTCTTGTCCGTACACATGTTCCCCGAGAGCGCGACCAGCGAGGCGTCGGTCTCTTCTTCGACCACGTCGCAGGCCTCGCCGGTGGCGATGGTGACCATGTTCATCCCCATCGCGTCGGCGGTGTCGTAGCGGAACCGCAGGAAGACGTTGTCGCCGACGACGTAGGGGGTCACGTCGAGCAGTTTCCCGTGCATGGTCGTCGACTCGGCGGCCTCGCGCAGCAGGTCCGTGTTGTCACGGGTCCACTCGGCGAGCGCTTGGGACTCGGCGATCCCGCTCGTCCGGAAGACCGGCGCGCGGGTCATCCCCTTTTTTGTCACCCGAGCGGTCGCGCCCCCGGAGGCGTCGATGACGGAGAGCCCGCGGTTGACGGAGGCCAGCAGCGCGCCCTCGGTGGTCGCCAGCGGGAGGTACGTCTCGCCGGAGAAGGCGCCGCCGTCGATGCTGACGGGGCCGGCGACGCCCATCGGGATCTGGGCCGCGCCGATCATGTTCTCGATGTTGCTTCCCGCGGCCTGCTCGGCCGGGAAGGCGTACTCGCCGGTCGTGTCGAGGTCGGCGCCGGAGTGGTTCGTCACGACCAGCCGCCGGGCCGCGGCGGCGGTGTCGGCGTCGGCGTGCTCTTCGAGTTCGTACAGCCGCAGGTCGCCGCTCTCGACCCGCTCTGCGAGCGATTCGGCGGCGTCGGCGTCGACGCGGTCAGTCATGAGTCTCCGGTTCCGACGGCGCGGGCAAACCGTTACCGGTCCCGGCCGGTGCCCGGCGCGGCCCGGTGCCGTCGCGGACACCTCGTAGCCAGCGGCCGCTTCCCGAACGGTTTTGCCCGATCCGGCCGCTCCTTCGGTAATGACCGAGGCCGCCGATACCGTCTTCCTCGACGGCGAGATCCACACCCTGACCGATCCCGACGAGACCCACGAGGCCGTCGCCGTCCGGGACGGCGAGATCGTCCGACTGGGCGAGAGCTACGACGTGGAGTTCCTCGTCGGGACCGAGACCGACGTGGTCGACCTCGACGGCCGCGTCCTCCTGCCGGGGTTCATCGACGCCCACACGCACCTCACCAACGTCGGGAAGTACCTCGTCCACGCCGACCTCTCGGCGGCCGACGACCTCGACGAGGCCGTCTCGCTGCTGCGC
Source organism: Halolamina litorea (assembly GCF_026616205.1). Taxonomy (NCBI): domain Archaea; kingdom Methanobacteriati; phylum Methanobacteriota; class Halobacteria; order Halobacteriales; family Haloferacaceae; genus Halolamina; species Halolamina litorea. The sequence continues at coordinate 22,126 of NZ_JANHGR010000002.1, read as the reverse complement.
GAGCGCGAACAGGAGACCGCCGACCCCGACGACTCCGAGTGGGTGCTCGGCTACGGCTACGACGAGAGCACGTGGCCCGAGGACCGCTACCTCGACCGCGAGGACTTAGACGCGGTCTCGGAGGAGCGGCCCGTCGTCGCGCTCCGGGAGGACCTCCACGTTGCCTCCGTCAACAGCGTCGTCATCGAGCGCTACGTCGAGGAGATGGCCGCGGAGAACGTCCACACTGAGGGGAACGAACCGACCGGCGTGCTCGTCGAGGACGCCGTCAACGTCGTCCGCGAGGTCGTCGCGCCCAGCGCCGAGGAGACGGGGCGCCTCGTCGCCGCCGCGCAGGCCCGCGCGAACGAACTCGGGGTCACCGGCGTCCACGACATGGTTCGGGGCTCGAAGGCGCCGGAGGTCTACCGCGACATGGACCTCGCCGAGGAGCTCTCCCTGCGCGTGCGGATCAACTACTGGTCGGACCACCTCGACGCACTGATCGAGACCGGCCTGCGGACGAACCACGGCTCGGGGATGGTCCGGACGGGCGCGATCAAGTCCTTCACCGACGGCAGTTTCGGCGGCCGCACGGCGAAGCTCTCGGAGCCGTACCACGACGACACCGACGAGTACGGGAGTTGGGTCGTCGATCCCGAGGAACTGAACGAGATCGTGCAGAAGGCCGACGACGCGGGGTTCCAGATGACCGTCCACGCCATCGGCGACGAGGCCATCGACGAGACGCTGGACGCCTTCGAGCAGACGGAGGACCCGGGCGGGATGCGCCACCGCGTCGAACACGTCGAACTCGCCTCCGAGGAAGCCATCGAGCGCTTCGGCGAGCTGGGCGTCGTCGCCTCGGTCCAGCCGAACTTCCTCAAGTGGGCGAAAGAGGGCGGGCTCTACGAGTCCCGACTCGGCGCGCGCCGGGCGGAGACGAACCGCTACGCGCTCCTCGCCGGCGCCGGCGCGCCCGTCGCCTTTGGCTCGGACTGCATGCCGCTGGACCCGCTGCTCGGGATCCACCACGCCGTGAACACCGATGTCGACGCCCAGCGGCTCGCCGTCACCGAGGCGCTGCGGGCCTACACACTCGGCGCGGCCTACGCCGGCTTCGACGAGGGGCGGCTGGGGACCGTCGAGACGGGCAAGCTCGCGGACTTCACGGTGCTCGAAGACTCGCCGTGGGAGAACGAGGGGGAGATCGAGGACATCGACGTGGCGATGACCGTCGTCGACGGCGAGGTCGTCTACGACGGGCGCTAACGCTCGAAGGCGGGCTCCCGCTTCGACTCCGCCGGGCGGGACGACTGCGCACCGCTGTCGAGTAGCCGATCCATCCGTGCTTCGAACTCCTCGTCGCTGATCTCTCCCTCCGCGTAGCGCTGCTGCAGCGTCTCGATCGGGTCGGCGTCAGCTTCGCGTTCGGGCGTCGACGGTTGCCACGTGGGGTTCGCTTCGTCGGGGGCGGCCTCGGCTTGGTTCACGACACCGTAGCCGAGGGTGACCGCCAGCGCCGCCGCTCCCACGGTCACGAGCACCGCGATAATCGCGGCGGCGGGCGACCCGGCCATCGCGGTTCCGAACGCGCCGAGCACGGCGACGGCCGACAGGAGGGCTGCGAGAACTGCACGGGTTCGTACGCTTGCGGGGGCGATGCGGTGGACCAGTTCGTACACGTCCCCGGGCTCGGCCGGTCGTCAAAAATGTCTTTTGACCTACCTCAGCTGTCAGGACCGCCGCGCCGCGGCGAGCGTCGTCGCGGTGCCGCCCAGTAGCAGCACGAACCAGTACGTACAGAGCCGGACACAGAACGCGATCACCACGGCTGCGGCGCCGTTGACGCCGCCGACGGCGACGAACAGCCCGGCCATCGCCGCCTCGACGCCGCCGACGCCGCCCGGGACCGGGATGAAGTTCAGCAGGTCACTCACGGGCACGGCGACGAGCGCGACCGTCAGCGGGACCGGCACACCCAGCGCGATTCCGGTCGTGACCGCGGGCAGGGAGAACAGCACCCAGCTGACCAGCACCCACGCGAACGCGAGCACCACCCGCGCGGGGTCGTCGCGGATCAGCCGCCGGGCGTCGTCGAACTCCGCGAGCGTGTTGTCTATCGTTTCGGGGTCAGCCCGGCTGGCGACCCGCTCGGAGAACCGACCGAGCGTGCGCCGCAACGCCGTCCCGATGCCGTGAGCGATCGGGTCGAGGTCGACGCCCGCGATCAGGGCGATCAGCAGCCCCAGCCAGAGGGCCGACACCGCCGCGAGGACGCCCGCGACCGGCAACAGCGCGCGATGGCCGCCGGCGAGGAGGAGGAGCGACCCGGCGAGCGCGACCGTCGTCGAGCCGAGGAACGTCGCGGCCTGCGTGATGACGGTCGCGGGAAGCCCCCGCTCGGTGGAGATGCCAGTCACTGTCTCCATCGAGTAGGCGATCAACACCGGGCCGGCGAGGTTCCCCACCGGGAGGAGCTGTTGGCCGTAGAACCCGCGGAGGTACGCCAGCGCGGCGGCGAACCGCGGCCGCACGTCGAGCAGCGCCGAGAGCGCGAGGTACCGACAGCCCATGGCCGCCGCGGCGGCGAGGAAGCCGAGCGAGAACGGCAGCGGGTCGAGCGACGCCACGGTGGCGACGAGGCGCTCGTAGCCGACGATCCAGCCGAACAGCGCCAGCGCCAGCAGCGCGGCGAGCACCCCGAGGACGATGGACCGGCGGCGCGTGCGACTCACGCCCCGTGGCTCGGTGGGGGAGCCGCGTAAAGCGTTCGGGGAAAGACACATGCGCTGTCCGACCTATCACCCGACCATGCTCCTCCAGATCCCCGGCGGGGTGGAACTGCTCGTCATCATGCTCGTACTGGCCCTGCTCGTGGGCGTTCCGGTCGTGATCGCGGGGCTGTTCCTGATCGTCCGGTACGCCGGCAACGGCGACGACAGCGACGAAGTGGCCGAACTCAAAGGCCGAATCGAGGAACTCGAAGCGAAGGTCGCCGCCGGCAGCGACGCGGCCCACAACGAGGTGACCGTCGAAGACGAGCGTGTCGGTGAGGGCGGCGGCGACGACGGGCGATGATCCTGCAAATGCCCCTCCCCGGCGGGCCTGAAGTGGTGATCATCCTCCTGATCCTGTTGCAGGGGCTCGCCGTCCTCGCCGTCCCGGCCATCGTCGGGATCCTCGTCTACCGCTGGTGGCGCGACGACGACGCTGCCGACGCCGCCGAAGTCGCCGAACTGCGGGAACGGGTGGCGGCGTTGGAGCGGCAGGTCGCCGAGGGCGGCGACGACCCCTGACCGAAACGGCAGCCTTCTTGCCCCATCAGCGCGCGCTCCCGGTATGTCCTTCTTCGACGACCTCGCCGCCCGCATCGACGCCGCCGACAGCGTCGTCTCGGTGGGGCTGGACGCCGACCCGGACCGACTGCCCGCGTTCCTCGACGACCACGACATGCCGCGCTGGGCGTTCAACCGCCGGATCATCGACGCCACCCACGAACACGCCGCCTGCTACAAACCCAACGCCGCGTTCTACGAGGACGCCGACGGCTGGCGTTCGCTGCGCGAGACGGTCGCCTACGCCCACGGGAAGGGTGTCCCCGTCCTGCTCGACGCGAAACGGGGCGACATCGGCAACACCGCGCGCCAGTACGCCGAGGTGCTCGACGAGGTCGACGCGATCACGGTCAACCCCTACATGGGCGGGGACTCCCTCCAGCCGTTCCTCTCGGAGGCCGACGCGGGGGTGTTCGTCCTCTGTCGCACCTCAAACCCCGGCGGCGCCGACCTGCAGGACCTCGAACTGGCCTCGGGCGAACCCCTCTACGAGCGGGTCGCCGCGCTCGCGGACACGTGGAACGAACACGGCAACGTCGGCCTCGTCGTCGGCGCCACCGCGCCCGACGAACTGGCGACGATCCGCGAGACGGTGCCCGATATCCCGTTCCTCGTCCCGGGCGTCGGCGCACAGGGTGGCGACGCCGAGGCGGCGGTGGAGTACGGCCTCGCCGAGCGAGAGGGTGCGAGCGTCGACGTCGGCCTCGTCAACTCCTCGCGCGGGATCATCTTCGCCGGCGAGGACGTGGGACGGAACACGGTCTCGGGCGCCGCGGGGGGCCGGGACCCCGACGAGGAGGCGTACTTCGCGGCGGCAGGCGACGCCGCCGCACGGCTCAAGAAGCGGCTGAACAAGCACCGCTGAGGCCGATCACGATCCCTGCCGGCGAGGGGCTCATTCGGACCGCGTACCGCGCGAGTGAAGGGGGTCCATCCCGACGCCGAAACTGGCGACGCCGAGGCGTTCCAACGAGTGGCCGAGGCCACGGGCGACTGCAGAACTGAGTCAGACGAACTCCGCGCCGCTCCCGGTCCAGGTCCGGTAGGCGCGGGCGTTCTCGCCGTTTCGCTCGAACGCCTCGACCATCGCCGCGGCGACGGCGCGGCGGCGGTGGCGCGGACAGACGGCGAGCACGCTCGGCCCCGAACCGCTGACGGTGACGCCGTAGGCGCCGGCCTCGGTCGCGGCCGCGGCGGCGTCGTCGTAGCCGGTGATGAGCGCCGCGCGGTTGGGCGTAACCACCTCGTCGGCCATTCCCCTCCCGACCAGCTCCGGATCCGACCGGCACATCCCCGTTGTGAGCGTCGCGGCGTTGCCGACCGTGGTCACCATCTCCTCGATGGTGACGTTCGTGGGGACGACCTCGCGGGCGTCGCGGGTCGAGATGGGCTCCTCGGGGAGGCAGGCCACGAGCGGGACGTTGGTGTCGACCGAGTGGACGCCGTCGCCGGTGGCGATAGTGAACCCTCCGAGGAGTGCGGGGGCGACGTTGTCGGCGTGGGCGGCGCCGGAGACGACCGCCTCGCCCTCGGCGGCGATCGGGACCAGTTCCTCGCGGGAGTAGCCGCGGTCGTAGAGGTCGTTGAGCGCGAGGGCGGCGCCGGCCGCGGAGGCCGCCGAGGAGCCGAGCCCCGAGGCGGGTCTGACCCCCTTGTCGATCCGGATGTGTGCGGGGGCGTCGAGCGCCTCGGCGACGGCACCGACGGTGTTCTTCTTCGGGTTCTCGGGGATGAACTGCGCGCCCGCCCCGGTGACTTCGATGGTGGTGCGCTCGGCACGCTCGACGGAGACGATGTCGGCCGGGCGTGAGAGCGCGACCCCGAACGTATCGAAGCCGCTACCGAGGTTCGCGCTGGTCGCCGGCGCCCGGACTGTTCGCATGAGGTTTCGTACCGTGGTTCGCGCGAAAAAGGTGGCGCTGTTAGTCGTCGGACGTGGCGAAGACCATCGGCGCGATCACGAGCAGTCCCAGTCCGAGGAACAGGTAGAGCCGAGAGTTGATCGCCTGCGGCGTCATGAGGAAGATCAGCCCGAACGCACCGAAATGCAGGCTGAGGACCTTCTTCGACCCGAGGCCGAGTAGGCCGAGCGTTCCCAGGGCGAACACGAGCAACAGCACCTGCCCGATCTCGTAGTTGAGCAGGAAACTGTCGATGACCTGGATCGGGAGCATTCCTTACGACCTCTGCGTCCGAACGGCGCTTTAAAGTTCTGTTCTCGGTCCGAGGTTCAGGCGTCCGGGCCGACGAACGACACCCCCCGGAGCCAGTAGCGCCAGACCAGCACGAGCGCGAGGGCGTATCCACCGGCGAAGACGACGACGCCGACGCGGTCGAGGCCGAGCGTGCCCAGCCACCACCGGGCCACTCCCGGCAGCACCACCCCGGCCAGCAGGAGCGCGAGGAGTCCCACGCGCCCCGATCGGTCGTCGTCGGCCATGCCCCAACTACGGCCACGGCGGGGCAAAAGCCCCCCGGCCACCCTCGCGCGCGCCGGGAGCCTGCGGAGGCGTCGTGAGGGTCGGGTATGGGTTTCTTTGGCGCTCCTCCCGTAGCGATCGGTAATGTGGACGTTCGACTCGGACACCGACCCCGGCTACTGGGTGGCGGTCGAGTCGCCGACCAACGTGACGCTGCGGGACGTGACGAGCACCGTCAACGGCCCGGTCGCCGTCGGCGACACCGGGGTGGCGGTCGGCCGCGGCAGGGAGCGCTGGGGCGTGATCCTCGAGAACGGCCCGGGGGCACGCTCACAGACGCTCCACGCCGTCGACGCGAGCGACGACGGCGAGCGGCTCTGGTTCGCGGGCGCCGGCGGCGCCTTCGGCTACTACGACCTGCGGACCGAGGAGCGGCGGGACCACTCGGTGCCGCGGGGGAACGCCAACGTGTTCTACTCGCTCACGGTGTTCGGTGACCGGGGCGAGGAGAAGTTCCTCGTCGGCGACGGCTCGGGGAACGTCCTCCCCGGCCGGGTCAGGGAGGACACCGGCGAGGTCGACTGGGACTGGTCGACGTCGCCGAACAAGGGCAACGCCGTCGAGGCGCTCACCCACGACGAGGAGGGGTACGGCTACGCGGTCGACGTGAGTTCGAACGTACACACGACGACCGCCAACGAGGGCTGGGACCGCACCGGCGTCGACGACGCGCAAGGGAGCTTCTACGACTGTGCGTTCGGCGGCGGCCGACTGCTGGTCGGCGGCGGCAACGGCCGGGTGTTCGAGGGGACGGGCGTGACCGACCGGGACGGCGAGGCCGTCTGGACGCCCTCCGAGCTCGGCGGGTTCGCCGTCTACGGCATCGACGCCGGTAACGGCGGCCAACTGGCCTGCGGCGAGGGCGGCCACGTCTACCTCCGGACCGCCGACGGCGAGTGGGAGGCGGGCCACTACGACGGGACCGAGACGTTCCGCGCGGGACTCGTCGCCGAGCAGATGGTCCTCGTCGGCGCCAACGGCCTGATCGTCGAACGCCGCGCGCCCGAGGAGACCCCCGAGTCGGTCAAGGCGCAGTACGGCGACGCCGAGGCGGACGCTGCCGAGGACGACACTGCCACGCCGTCGGTCGACTGGGAGCGCCACGACGCCCCGGGAAGCGAGTCCAGGGACGGCGGATACGGGGAGAACGAAGCCGCGGGCGGCGACAGCACGACGGCGGACGGCTCGGACGGCTGGACGGCCGAGCGCACGACCTCCGCGGACGGCGACAGCTTCGACGGCCGTGGCGAGAACTTCGACGGTGACGGCACCCCGCCGGGGGCTCCCGCGACAGGGGGCGGCGACTCGGACAACGACACGGCGGACGAACCGGACGAACCCGACGAGGAAGACACCGACGCGGCGGATCCGCCGGACGAGGACGACGACGACGCGGACCCGCCGGACGCCGACACCGACTCCGACGCGGACTCGCCGGACCGTGACTGACGCGCCGGCCCGCCCGCTCCCTCCCGCGGCCGCTCCGGCCTTCGACCGGCTACTCCCGACCGACCCGCGGTGTCGTCCGGTCGGTGACCGGGATCGGCTCCGCTGGCGGCTCCTTTTCGGCGGCCGTGTGGTCGCGCTCGACGACGATCCCGTTCCCGCTGACGATCACGTCAACCGGGCCGAGCGCGAGGTCGGTGAGTCGCGCATCCACCCGTGCGGGGACGGCCTCCCAGCGGTTCGCGGCGACGCGCTCGAACGTCCTGCCGTCGGCGCCCAGCGCGGTCATTCGCTCCCGGGCGTCGGTGGCGTACACGTCGACCGCCCGAAGGCCGGCGTCGCCGACCTCGATCGGCGTCCAACTGTGGTACGAGGAGCCGTATCGGTAGAGGTGGCCGTCGCTCGCGGCGACGTACACCTGCTCGCCCGGGCCGGCGTAGAGGTCGCCGACCGCCGCGTCGGCGTCGACGACGCCGATGTCGTCCCAGCCCGTTTCGGGCGAGGTCTTGTACGCGGTCCCCTCGGTGTCGACGGCGAAGCCGACACCCTCCGGCGTCGAGGCCAGCGCGGCGACGGTTCCGCCCCCCGCTGCCACCCGATCGGGGCTCCCCCACTCGGGGGTGGTACCGTCGACGACGAACGGGAGCACTCGCCCGTCGCGGTCGGCGGCGAGCACCTTTTCACGGCCGCGCGGCCCGGCGACGGCGACGCCGCCCCACGAGTCCGCGAGCTCCGCGGGGTAGCCGTAGTCGTAGCGGCGGCCGGCGCGCACGTCGTAACAGGCCATCGAGCCGTCGGCGCCGGCGATCCAGAGTCGCCCGCCGTCGTCGGTCACGTCGATCGCACGGAGCTGTCGTCCCTCCGTCGCGGGGCCGTCGTCGAACAGGGGCTGCCACCCCTTGCCGCGGTCGGCGGCGAGCGTTCCCGACCCGCCGACGGCGTGTGGGCCGGCGACGGTGTGGACGACCGCGTGGAGGTCGCAGTCGAGTCGGGTGTCGCGGACACGCCAGTCAGCGTCGGCGTCGCCGATCTGCCACATGTCCCTCGCCACACGGGCGACGGCAATAAGTCCCCACCGGGGCCGCCACACCGGCGCGGATCGCCGCCCGCGCCACATACATACGCTCGCGAGTGCTACTGTAGGGTATGACCGAAACGGCGACGCTCGGCGGTGGCTGCTTCTGGTGTATCGAGGCGGCGTTCGAGGAACTCGACGGCGTTGAGGACGTGACCTCCGGCTACGCCGGCGGGCACACCGAGGACCCCAGCTACCGCGAGGTCTGCTCGGGGAACACGGGCCACGCGGAAGTGGTGCAGGTCGACTACGACCCGGACGTGCTGAGCTACGAGGACGTACTCGAAGTCTTCTTCACCATCCACGACCCGACCCAACTGAACCGTCAGGGGCCCGACGTTGGCAGCCAGTACCGTTCGATCGTGCTGACCCACGATGACGAGCAACAGCGACTCGCCGAGGCCTACGTCGAAGCCCTCGACGAGGAGGGCGGCTACGACGACGACGTAGTCACCGAGGTCGAACCGCTGGAGACGTTCTACCGCGCCGAGGAGAAACACCAGAACTACTTCGAGAAGAACCCCGCAGATGCCTACTGCACGATGCACGCCCAGCCGAAGATCGAGAAGGTCCGCGAGAAGTTCGAGCGGAAGGCGGCCTGATCAGGCCGACAGCCGATCCAGCAGCTCTACCCGCAGTTCCTCGGCGCCCGAACTGACGACCGAACACGCCGAGAGATCCGTCTCCGCGTTGTGCTCCACGCGGTAGCCGACGACGGTCATCCCTGCTCGCGCGGCCGCGACCGAGCCGTTCTTCGAGTCCTCGACGGCGACGCAGTCGGCGGGAGCGACGCCCAGTCGCTCGGCCGCGGCCTCGTAGATGTCGGGTTCGGGCTTGCCCGGCCCCTCCACCTCGTCGTTCGAGAGCACGAGGTCGAACTCGAGGCCGAACCGATCGAGCACGTAATCGATCCACTGTGGCGGCGACGACGAGACGAGGCCGACGGGCACCCCGGCCTCGCGTGCCGCTTCGCGAACCTCCCCGAAGCCGTCGAGCAGGGCCACCCGCTCGCGGTAGATCGAGGCCGCGGCCGCGTCGTACAGGTCGACGAACTCCGCCTCCGAGACGGTCGTTTCGTACTGCTCGTCGAGCAACCGGTAGATCTCGCGGTAGGGCATCCCCGTGATATCGTCGAGGTCGGGTGGCTCGCCGTCGAGCACCGCCGGCAGCAGTTCCTCGCGTTCGGTCCGGTGCCAGTAGTCCTCGGAGTCGACGACGACCCCGTCCATGTCGAACAGCAGCGCGTCCATGGTCGCCGTACCGGTGCCCGCGCCATCGCGTTTGGGGTTTTCCGCGGAGCCTCAAGGCCGATGACGGGACCACTCCCGCGCGTGACCGAGACGATCCGACTGTTCGCGGGCGACTGTACCGTGGTGTTCGAGGGCGACCGCGAGCGGACCCAGCGGGGCTACGTGGTGGTCGTGGTGAAGCCGGACCGAACCGTGCTGGTCCACGACGCCGGGGGCTACCAACCCGTCGCGTGGCTCACCCGTGCCGACGACCTGACGACCGAGACCGAGGGCGACTCCTTCGCGCTGACGGCCCGGAGCGGCGAGCAGACCCTGCGCGTCGTCTCCGAGGCGCCGACGGGGCGCCGGGAGTACCCCGCGACCGAGGCCGGCGTGCCGGTGGGGGACTGCCCGGATTGCGGCGACGCGCTCGTGCGCGCGGGCGGTGAGGTGACCTGTCTGGGCTGCGACGCGGCCTACGGACTCCCGGCGGGGGCGAAGGTGCTCGATTCGGCCTGCGAGGACTGCGGGCTGCCGACGATGCGTGTCGAACGCGGCGAGTCCTTCGAACTCTGTGTGGACTGGCGCTGTGACTCGCTGGCCGACGCCGTCGCCGACGCGCTCCACGGCCGCTGGGACTGCCCGGACTGTGGCGAGCCGCTGGGCGTGGTCTCGCGCGGGAACCGCCCGTTCCTCGGCTGCGAGGCGTACCCCGATTGCGAGACGACGTTCTCGATTCCCGCGGGCGAAGCGGTCGGCGAGTGTCCCTGCGGGCTGCCGGTGTTCGAGACGGCGGCCGGCCGGCGCTGTCTGGACGGTACCTGCGACCGGTACTACGAGGCGCCCGTCGAAACCGAGACCGGGCCCTGAACCGGGATCAGTCCCGTGCTCCGTGGGCGACCGGCCCCGCCCCCGACCACAGTCCCTATACCCGCAGGCCGGGCACGTACGCGCATGGACGGGACTTTTCGTGACGGCGTGGTCCACCTCTCGGGCAACGCCAGACAGCGGTTCTACGACTCGGGGGGGTACGGTCGGCCGGCCGGCGGCAACGACATCGAACTCGCGCCGGTCGAGGCGGCCTACCTCCTCTACCGCGACGACCTCGACGCCGTCGTCGACGAGACGGGCGACTCCGGGCACGCGGGCGGCGCCGGCGGCGCGCGGATGGGGTTCCGTGAGTTCCTGACTCGAACCGACGCCGTCCTCGCCTTCGTCGTCTACAAGGACCTCCGTGACCGCGGCTTCTACCTCTCGCCGGCCCGCGAGGGCTGGGTCGACGACGGGATCGACGACGAGACGGACTTCGTCGTCTACCCGCGCGGGAAGGGGCCGAGCGACGACGAGATCGCCTACCGGCTCCGGGTCGTCGGCGAGCGCGCGCCGCTGTCGGCGGCGAGCATCGACGGCCACATGCTCGCCGTCGTCGACGAGGACGGCGAACTCACTTACTTCGGCACCGAGTGGCTCTCACCGTCGGGGAGCGCCGACCCCGACCTCCCCGAGTCGCTGGACGCGACGCTGATGGACGACCGACTGCTGGTCTGGGACCCTCCCGAAACGCTGTACGAGGGTGGGTTCTTCGGCCAGCGCCTCGCCGGCCGGAACGCCGATTCGGGCCCGCTCCAACTCTCCTTGCTCGAAGCAGCGTACCTCGCCGAACGCGGGGCCCTCGGGATGGACGTCGATTCGGTGTCGAGCCACGCCGAGGCCATCGAGGGCGAGCGGTTCGGCCGCCGCTACGCCGCCTACCGGTCGCTCCGGGCGGCCGGCGTCGTCCCCAAGTCCGGCTTCAAGTTCGGGGCGGACTTCCGGGTCTACGAGGCGTTCGACGGCGTCTCGGACCTCGGCCACTCGGACAAGCTGGTGCGGGTCGTCGAGCCCGACCACGAGTTCCTGCCCCGCGAACTCTCGCTGGACGTGCGGCTGGCCGGTGGGGTTCGCAAGCGAATGGTTTTTGCGCTGACCGAGCCGACCGATGCAGTAGATTGGCTCTGCGTCGAGCGAATCACGCCGTGACGCGCGGCGAGGTCTACCGATGACTGAGGACACACCCACACCGAAGACCGACGGGGGCACCGACAGCGTAGCAAACGACGACGTAGCCCTCGACCCGTGGGGGTCCTCGACCATCGCGGACTACCGCAAACTGTTCGAGCAGTTCGGGATCGAGGAGTTCGACGCAGCCGACGTGCCGAACCCACACTACCTGATGCGCCGCGGGGCCATCTTCGGCCATCGCGAGTACGGGCGCGTGGTCGAGGCGATGGCCAACGACGAGCCGTTCGCGGCGCTCTCGGGGTTCATGCCGACGGGCGACCCCCACATCGGCCACAAGATGGTGTTCGACGAACTCATCTGGCACCAACAGCAGGGCGGCGAGGTGTACGGCCTGATCGCGGACCTCGAAGCCCATTCGGCCCGCGGGATGTCGTGGGACGAGATCGACGAGCACGCCCGAAGCTACCTGCTCTCGTTCATCGCGCTCGGGTTCGACGTGGAGGACGGCGAACTCTATCGCCAGTCGGACAACCGGGTCCTGCAGGACCTGGCCTTCGAGATCGGTTCGACGACGAACTTCTCGGAGTTCGAGGCGATCTACGGCTTCGGCGGCGAGACGAACGTCAGCCACATGCAGTCGGTCGTCACCCAACTCGCGGACATCCTCTACCCGCAACTCGACGAACCGATGCCGACGGTGATCCCGGTCGGGCCGGATCAGGACCCGCACGTCCGGTTCGCCCGCGACGCCGCCGCCCGGATGCGCTTTTTCAAGGTGACCGAGGCGTTCGCGAGCTTCGCCGCCGACGAGCAGGAACGAGAACTGTTCAGTCACATATACGACACACTGGTGGAACGGGGCGATGCCGACGAACTTCGTTGTGAGGATGGCGCAGCCTTGCTCCGCGAGTTCGAGGACCGGGGCGAACAGCTCGCCGACGACGAGACCCAGCAGTCGCTGTTGAAGAAACTCGACAACGCCGGGAAGGAGCCGATCCGCCCCCGCGTGCGTTTCCTCGACCGCAACGCCAGCGCGTCGGCGTTCGAGGCGCTCATCGACCGCGTGCCGGGCGAGAAGCGCCGCTACGAGGCCCACATCGACAGCTTCGACCTCGACATCGAGGAAGCCGAGGAGTTGGCCCGCGAAGTCGAGATCGAGCACGACGGCTACGGCTTCGAGCGGCCGTCGTCGATCTATCACCGCTTCATGACCGGGCTGACCGGCGGGAAGATGTCCTCCTCGATCCCGGCGTCGCACATCTCGCTGCTCGACGACCCCGAGGACGGCTACGACAAGGTCAAGTCCGCCGCGACGGGTGGCCGGACGACCGCGGAGGAACAGCGCGAACTCGGCGGCGAGGCCGACGACTGCCCGGTGTTCGAACTCTACTCGTACCTGCTCGCGGAGGCCGACGACGAGTTCGTCGCCGAGGTGTACGAGGAGTGTACCGGCGGCGAGCGGCTCTGTGGCGGCTGCAAGGAGCAGGCCGCCGAACTGATGAAGGAGTTCCTCGAAGAGCACCAGGAGAAACGCGAGGAGGCAAAGGAGATCCTCGAAGACGTCGACATCGACCTCAGCAGCGACCGGCGCGGGCTTGGCGGGCAGGACGAGGAAGACGCCGTATAGGTCGTCTTCGGGTCGAGTTTCGTTTTTCGCGTGTGTCGTCGATGATCTGGTACCGGCGTGTTCAGCCCCAGCCCGCCAACGCGATGGCGGAGTGGGTATGACCTCGGGGACTGCACACCCCCGCGCCACTGCCGCTGCGGTCCCAGTGGTCGTGCATCGAGACGCTGTCGCCGTCGCTGTCTCGATAGCCGAACGCGACACCATCGTCAGAACGGCCACGAACGGCCCAACCGACTCACGGAAGCTTTTTGCGCGCTCGGGGAATCCTCCGGTGTATGGCGCCCGACACCGCCGCCCGCACGCACCGCCACGCAGCCGACGGCCGCGGGGTCGGGTTCTTCTTCGCCTGAGTCGGTCGGCGGAGCCCGGAGCCGTGGAGGCCGGGCGAAACCGACCGAGCGGGCCGTACTGCTCCCCGAGCGACGACGCCGGGGCGACCGACCGACACCGAACTCACTCACCACATGCGACTCCCGGAACGACAGGTCGCGGCCCTCGAGGCCGCGAGCGCGACTGACGCACAGCCGATCCCCGAACTCGCCGACGCGGCGGGGATCGACGAGGCGGCGGCCACGACCGCCGTCTTCGAACTGGAGGAGGAAGGACTCCTCGCCGTCGAGAGCGAGGTCGAGGAGACCGTCTCGATCACCGACGAGGCCGAGACGTACCTCGAAACGGGCCTGCCGGAGGTGCGGTTCTACCGCGCCGCCATCGACGCCGGTGCCGGCACCGACGCGGCGCCGATGGGGCAGGTCATTGGCGCCGCCGGACTCGAAGGCCCGCAGGTCGACATCGCGCTCTCGAACTTCGCCCGGAAGGGCTACGGGCAGATCGAGAGCGGCGAGGTCACGGCCGACCCGGACGCCGACCCCGACAGCGACCCCGAAGTGGCTGCACTCGAAGAACTGGCGACCGGCCGATCCGTCGACGACGCCGGCGTACTGGACCGACTGGAGGAGCGCGGGCTGATCGAGCGCGAGGAGCGCACGGTCCGCTCGGTCACGCTCACCGACGCCGGCGTCGACGCCATGATGGCCGGCGTCGAAGCAGCGGAGACCGCCGCCCAACTCACCCCCGAGATGCTGACCTCCGGGGAGTGGGAGGACGTCGAGTTCACCGACTACAACGTCGAGGCCGACGCGACCGAGGCCGGCGCGGGGAAGGTCCACGTGCTCCGGCAGGCCGCAGAGCGCGTGAAGGACGTGCTCGTCGGGATGGGGTTCCAGGAGATGGACGGCCCCCACGCCGACGCGGACTTCTGGATCAACGACGCGCTGTTCATGCCCCAGGACCACCCTGCACGGACCCACTGGGACCGGTTCGCGCTGGACGTTGACCCCGTCGAGAACCTCCCCGAGGACCTCGTCGAGGCTGTCGAGAACGCCCACCGCAACGGCGTCGGTCCCGACGGCGACGGCTACCACTCGCCGTGGAGCGAGGACTTCGCCCGCGAGGTCGCGCTTCGGGGCCACACGACTTCGCTCTCGATGCGCTACCTCTCGGGGGCCGCCGAGGGTGAACTGGAGCCGCCCCAGCGCTACTTCTCGGTGGAGAAGGCCTACCGGAACGACACAATCGACTCGACGCACCTGCTGGAGTTCTTCCAGATCGAGGGCTGGGTGATGGCCGAGGACCTCTCGGTCCGGGACCTGATGGGCACCTTCGAGGAGTTCTACGCCCAGTTCGGCATCACGGACGTGCAGTTCAAACCCCACTACAACCCCTACACGGAGCCGAGTTTCGAGCTGTTCGGGCGCCACCCCGAGACCGACGAACTGATCGAGATCGGCAACTCCGGCATCTTCCGCGAGGAGGTGCTGACGCCGCTGGGCGTCGAGTGTGACGTGATGGCCTGGGGGCTCGCCCTGGAGCGGCTGGCGATGCTCTACACCGGCGCCGAAGACATCCGCGACCTGCACGGTACGCTCGCGGACCTCGAGTTCCTGCGGAACGCGGAGGTGATCTACTGATGCCCGTCGTCGACATCGACACTGACGAACTACGACATCTGACCGGCCACGAGGAGAAGGGGGACGACCAACTGAAGGAGGACCTGTTCGGCCTCGGCCTTGAGTTCGAGGGCGAGACTGACGAGGGCGAACTCCAGTTCGAGTTCGCGCCCGACCGGCTCGACCGGCTCTCCGTCGAGGGCGTCGCCCGCTCCCTTCGCTACCAGTACGGCGACGACCGCGGGGTGTACGTCCCCGACACGAACGACGCCGAGTGGACGATCCGAGTCGACGAGTCCGTGCCCGACGAGCGCCCGTACGTCGCGGGCGCGGTCGTGCGCGGCGTCGATCTGGACGAGCAGGCACTCGACTCGCTGATCCAACTGCAGGAGAAGCTCCACGCGACGATGGGGCGCAAGCGCGCGAAGGGCGCCATCGGCATCCACGACCTCACGATGCTGAAAGGCGAACGCGTTGAGCAGCGCGAGATCGGTGAGGGCAACGACCTCGAACCGCCGGAGGACCTCACCCCCGTCGGCGGCGACGACGGCCCGACCGACGTTGGTGGCCCGACGATCACCTACCGCGGGATCGACCCCGAGAGCGAGGAGTTCGTCCCGCTCGACGCCGACAGGGGGATGACGCCGGCGGAGGTGCTGACCGAGCACCCGACCGGCGAGACGTACGCCGACGTGGTACGCGAGTACGAGCGCTTCCCGGCGATCTACGACGAACTGGGGCTGTTCTCGTTCCCGCCCGTGATCAACGGCCAGCGAACCGAGGTAACCACGAACTCCCGGGAGCTACTGATCGAACTGACCGGAACCGACCAGTGGACGATCGACCGGATGCTGGCGATCATCTGCTACGCGCTGGACGCCCGCGGCGCGACGCTGGAGGACGTCGACGTGGTGTACGACGACGGCGCCGCCGGCGAGCGGTCGGGCGACCACCTCGTCCGGCCAGAACTCGACGTGCGCGAGAAGACCGTCTCCCACGACCAGATCGAGACCACGCTCGGCATCGATCTGGAGATGGAGGCGGTGGTGGACCTGTTCGAGCGCTCCGGCCTCGACGCGACGACGAACCTCGGTGAGGAAACCCAGTACGAGGTCGAGATCCCGCCCTACCGGACCGACGTGCTCCACCCCGCGGACCTCGTCGACGACGTCGGGCGGGCGTACGGCTTCGACGAACTCGAACCGGAGTACCCCGACATCGGGACCATCGGCGGCCGCCACGAGCGCAGCAGACTGGAGCGAGCGACCCGGACCGCGCTCGTCGGGCTCGGGTTCGAGGACCTGCTGAACTTCCACCTCTCCTCGCCCGAGGAGAACTACGAGCGCATGGGCGTCGCGGAGGGAAGCGACGTGCTGGGCGGCGGTGCGGCGGTCAACGTCACCAGCGCCTACAGCGAGGACTACACCCAACTCCGGACGTGGGCGCTCCCCTCGCTGATGCACGTCCTCGAGAACAACACCCACCGGCGCTACCCGCAGGAGCTCTCGGAGGTCGGCTTCGTCGCCGAGCGCGCCGAGACCGGGCGGGACGGCGACGACGCCGAGGGGACGGGCGTCGCCGAGCACCGCACCGTCGCGGGCGCGATCGCGCGCACGGACGCCACGTACGAGGACATCAAGGGGAGACTGCAGGCGCTCGTCGCTGAGTTCGACGTGAGCCTCGAAACGCCGACCACCGACCACCCGAGCTTCATCGACGGCCGCGTGGCCGAGGTCGTCATCGACGGTGACGCGGTGGGCGTGATCGGCGAGGTCCACCCGCGCGTGCTGGTGGAGCGCGATCTGGAAGTGCCGGTCGCGGCCTTCGAGTTCCGGCTGGACGCGCTGGCGGAGTAGGTCGGCGCGTCTCGGCGTCCTGGGAGCCGTACTCGCAGGACCGAGTTCTTTAACAGGCGTTCACGGGAACGTTCACCCAATATGCCTAGCGGCCCGTACGACGCCGACGCCGTCGAGGAGCAGTGGCAGGAGCGGTGGCTCGCCGAGGACACCTACGCCTACCGCGGGGGGGAGGTCGACGACCCGGACACGGCCTTCGCCATCGACACGCCGCCGCCGACGGTGTCGGGGAACCTCCACTGGGGCCACGTCTACGGCACCATCCTGCAGGACATCGTCGCCCGGTTCACCCGGATGCAGGGCGAGGAGGTCTTCTACCCCTTCGGCTACGACGACAACGGAATCGCATCCGAGCGCCTGACTGAGAGCGAACTCGGCATCCGTCACCAGGAGTTCTCCCGGCGGGAGTTCCAGCAGAAGTGCCGCGAGGTCTGTGCCCAGTACGAGGAGGAGTTCACCGAGAACCTGCAGTCCTTCGGCTTCTCCATCGACTGGGACAACACCTACCGGACGATCGAACCCCGCGTCCAGCGCATCTCCCAACTCTCCTTCATCGACCTCTACGAGCAGGGCAAGGAGTACCGCAAGCGCGCCCCGGCGATCTGGTGTCCGGAGTGTGAGACCGCCATCTCGCAGGTCGAGACCGAGGACGACGAACAGCACAGCCACTTCCACGACATCGAGTTCGGCGTCGTCGGAGCCTCCTCGGAGGCTCCCGAAGGCGGCGAAGCCGCCGAAGAGGCCGCGGCGGGACAGTCGGCGTTCACCATCTCGACGACGCGACCCGAACTCCTCCCCGCGTGTGTGGCCGTCTTCGTCCACCCCGACGACGAGGAGAACCAGAACCTCGTCGGACAGCAGGCCGAGGTGCCGCTGTTCGGCCACGAGGTGCCCATCATCGCCGACGAGCGCGTCGACATGGAGACCGGCTCCGGACTGGTGATGTGCTGTACGTTCGGGGACCAGACCGACATCGAGTGGTACCAGGCCCACGATCTGGACCTGCGGGTCGCCATCGACGAGTCGGGCCACCTCACCGACGTCGCCGGCGAGTACGAGGGGATGTCCTCCGACGACGCCCGCGAGGCCATCGTCTCTGACCTCGACGAGACCGGCGCGCTGCTCGACCGCTGGGAGATCACCCACACCGTCAACGTCCACGAGCGCTGTGGCACGGGCGTCGAGTTCCTCGTCGCCGACCAGTGGTACGTCGAGATGCTCGACAGCACCGACGAGTACCTCGACGCCGGCCGCGAGATGGACTGGTACCCCGAGAAGATGTTCTCCCGGTACCAGCACTGGATCGAGGGGCTGCAGTGGGACTGGTGTATCTCCCGGCAGCGTTCCTCGGGGATCCCGTTCCCCGTCTGGTACTGTGAGGACTGCGACGAGGCGATCATGGCCGAGAAGGCCGACCTGCCCGTCGACCCGCTCTCGGACGACCCGCCCGTCGACGCCTGCCCGTCGTGTGGCGGCGACGACTTCCTCCCCGAGGACGACGTGTTCGACACGTGGGCGACCTCCAGCCTGACGCCGCTGATCAACGCCGGCTGGGACTGGGACGAGGAGGCAGAGGAGTTCACGATGGAGAACCCGGAACTGTTCCCGATGGACGTGCGCCCGCAGGGCCACGACATCATCAGCTTCTGGCTGTTCCACACCGTCGTCAAGTGCTACGAGCACACCGGCGAGGTGCCCTTTGACTCGGTGATGATCAACGGGATGGTGCTCGACGAGGACCGCAAGAAGATGTCCAAGTCCGTCGGGAACGTCGTCTCCCCCGAGGAGGTCCGCGAGCAGTTCCCCGTCGACGCCGCCCGATTCTGGGCGGCCGGGAGCTCGATCGGCGACGACCTGCCGTACCAGGAGAAGGGGCTGCGAGCCGGCGAGAAGCTGCTCCAGAAGCTCTGGAACGCCTCGAAGCTGGTCGACTCGCTGACCCCCGAGACCGTTCCGGAGATCCGGGACGAGGACCTCTCGGCGCTCGACCGCTGGCTGCTGGCGGAACTCGACAGCGAGGCCGAGTTCGTCCGGGAGATGCTGGAAGAGCGGGAGTTCTCGAAGGCTCGGGACAGCCTCCGAAGCTTCTTCTGGGGGACGTTCTGTGACGACTACCTCGAGATCGCCAAACAGCGGGTGCGCGAGGAGGACGACGAGTCCGCGAAGTACACGCTTTCGGTCGCCCACGAGCGCTTCCTGAAACTGTTCGCGCCGGTGCTTTCCCACATCTCCGAGGAGATCTGGCAGGAGATGTACAACGACGGGTCCGAGGCGTCGGGCGCGGGCGGCGAGTTCGAAAGCATCCACCGGACCGCCTGGCCCGAGCCGACGGGCGTCGAGGCCGACCACGAAGCCGGCGAGACGGCGATGACCGTCGTCGGCGCGCTGCGGCGCTACAAGAGCGAGCGCCAACTGCCGCTCAACGCCGAACTCGACACGGTGTCGGTGTACGGCACCGTCGACGGCTTCGAGAGCGACATCCGGAACGTGATGCACGTCGGGACGCTCGAAACCCTCGACGAGGAGCCCCAGATCGAGTCGGTGATCACCGGGATCGACCTCGACTACTCGGTCGTCGGGCCGGAGTACGGCGCAGACGTGCCGGACATCGAGGCCGGCATCGAGAGCGGCGACTACGAACTGGGCGAGGAGACGCTGACGGTGGCGGGCCACGAACTGAGCGCCGAGGAGTTCACCGTCGAGCGCGAACGGCAGTTCACCGGCGAGGGCGAGATGCTCGAAGCCGACGGCGCGCTCGTGATCGTTCGGGAGTAAGGAACCGCGCAGCCGCTTTTTCTACAGGTCGGCGCCGACGGCCTCGGAGACGTGATCGAAGCCGTCGCGGTCGAGCAGGTCCAGCAGGCCTTCGTTGATGTCGCGGGCCAGTGACGGCCCCTCGTAGACGAGGCCGGTGTAGAGTTGCACCACGCTCGCACCCGCGCGTATCTTGCGGTAGGCGCCTTCGGCGTCGCTGACGCCGCCGACGCCGACGACAGGGACGTCGGTGCGTTCGGCGACGAATCGGACCAGCCCCGTCGAGCGCTCCTCGATGGGATCACCGGAGAGGCCGCCCGGCTCCGCTTTGTTGGGCGACTTGAGGCTCTCCGGGCGTTCGGTGGTCGTGTTCGTGACGACGACGCCGTCGAGGCCCTTCTCGTCGACGACTTCGAGGGAGTCCTCGATAGCCGGGCCGGGAAGGTCGGGCGAGAGCTTCACGAGGAGGGGGGCGGCGCCGGCGTCCTGCAGCTCGTCGACGATGGCCTCCAAGGAGTCGCGGTTCTGGAGCGAGCGCAGGCCGGGCGTGTTGGGGCTGGAGACGTTGATGACGAAGTAGTCCCCCGCGTCGCCCACGCGCTCGTACGTGTACCGGTAGTCGCTCGGGGCCTCCTCCAGCGGCGTCGATTTCGACTTCCCGAGGTTGACGCCCACGGGCACGTGCGGGAGCGCGGTGTCGTCCAGGCGCGCGCCGACGGCGTCGGCGCCCTCGTTGTTGAACCCCATCCGGTTGATGAGCGCTCGGTCGGGTCGGAGGCGGAACATCCGCGGGCGAGGGTTGCCCGCCTGTGCCTCGGCGGTGATGCCGCCGACCTCGACGTGGCCGAAGCCCAGTGCGGCGAGCACGTTCGGGAGGCGGGCGTTCTTGTCGAACCCGGCGGCGACGCCGACGGGGTTGGGGAACCGGAGGCCGAAGGCCTCGGTCGTGAGCCGTTCGTCGTCGACGACGTAACGATCACGGAGGGCTCCCTCGATGGGAGTGCCTTGGACGGCTTCGAGACCGCGGCTCACGAGCGTGTGGGCGGTTTCGGCCGGGAGTGCGAACAGAACCGGTTTACCGGCGTCGTAGAGGTCCATGGTCCTCAGAAGTCGTGTTCCACGTCGTCGGCGTCGGCCGACTGGATGATGATCTTCCCGTCGCGGACACGCACGAACACTTCGTCGCCGATCTCCATGCCGGCGACCTCGAGTTCGTCCTCGTGGAGGTTCACGTGGACGTTGTGGTACTCGCCGTTCTCGTCTTTGGCCCCGCTCGGGCTGAGCTTCTTCTTGCGGACCATCTGGTCTGTCTACCCGTCGTTGGCCGTACGCGCTACTAAAGTGTTGTCTCCGGCTGACGCGCGCCCGAGCCTCTGTCGGGCGGATTCGGGGTTAATACCGAGAGTTAAGGTACGAATATTAGTGGGCCATATATAAGACCACCGGCGATAGGGGTCGTTTTCCCCGATATTTTTATAATACACCCTGTGCACCACCCGCATGGAGAGAAACCATGGTACGAGAAGACGGTAAGCGGAATTTCGCGCTTCGAGGAGAGACCGGTGAGGAAAGCGTGTTCTCGGGGAACACCCCTCGGCAGGCAGCACTCAAAGCTGCTCGCCGCCTCGAGCCTGCGAGCTCCGAGGACGCCGCCGAACGCGTCGACCTCGAACTCCGGGAGAAAGGAACGGATAAAGTACACATCTACGAGGGCTGGGCGTGGGAAGAGGAGGCTCCGGACAACAAGCCCGACTGGATGCCCGAGGTAATCACCGAAGCTAACGTCTCCAAACAGGGGATCGAACACCTCGACGAGTAGTCGTCGACGCCGATGGGTGCCTTGCCGTTCCGACAGGCGCACCACTCCCCCACGTCGAAACGCTTCGACGTGCGGTACTACGCGGTTGAACTGGCGTGCGAACGCTGGATGATCGACCGCCCCTCCGCTCCGCAATACTTCTACGCACTCGGAGCTTCAGGTGCGTCCTATCGTCTCTTCGTGTGAACGTTCCCCGCATGAAACCGCATGACGTAGCGCCGATGGTTCGACGGGGTTAAGTAGTTACCTCCCATCGAATGAAATGCGAAGGTCGCCGGGGCGGTCGCCCCCGGAGACACCCGGGCTCGCTCCGAGCGAGTTCGGATGCGTTCCGACGCCCTTAAGTGAATACGGGTGTTCGGATGTAATACGCAGAGGGGAGCGGGGTTCACACCGAGGTCGGCTCGGGCCCGCGCTTCCCGCGACGGATGAGGACGTCGCCCCCGTGGTCCGCCACAGGACGGCATCTGATGCGAGCCTTGGTAGTTCGGTGACCCCCGGAGCGGCCGGCGATCACCGAACGGAAACCGATACATAGACCATGAACGGTAAGATCACGACGTGATCTTAACC